>NZ_LT977070.1:1992733-2292733 GCF_900250075.1 Cupriavidus taiwanensis | reverse complement strand
AGGTGGTCAAGGACCGCGCCAACATGGGCCGCGGCGACCAGCCGCTGGACTGGGGCATGGGTGAGCACCTGGCCTTCGCCTCGCTGGTGGCCTCGGGCTACCCGGTGCGCATTACCGGCCAGGACGCCGGCCGCGGCACCTTCACCCATCGCCACGCGGTGCTGCACGACCAGAACCGCGAGCGCTGGGATGCCGGCAGCTACGTGCCGCTGCAGAACGTGTCGGAGAACCAGGCACCGTTCACGGTGATCGACTCGGTGCTGTCCGAAGAGGCCGTGCTCGGCTTCGAATACGGCTACTCGACCGCCGAACCGAATGCGCTGGTGATCTGGGAAGCCCAGTTCGGCGACTTCGTCAACGGCGCCCAGGTGGTGATCGACCAGTTCATCTCGTCGGGTGAAGTGAAGTGGGGCCGTGCCTCGGGCCTGACGCTGATGCTGCCGCACGGCTACGAAGGCCAGGGTCCGGAACACAGCTCGGCGCGCATCGAGCGCTTCCTGCAGCTGTGCGCGGACCACAATATGCAGGTCTGCCAGCCGACCACGCCGGCCCAGATCTTCCACCTGCTGCGCCGCCAGATGATCCGCCTGTTCCGCAAGCCGCTGGTGATCATGACGCCGAAGTCGCTGCTGCGTAACAAGGATGCGGTGTCGCCGCTGTCCGACCTGGCCAAGGGCCATTTCGAGACCGTCATCGGCGACCACGAAGAACTGAACGCCAGCAAGGTCAAGCGCGTCATCATGTGCTCGGGCAAGGTGTACTACGACCTGGTCAACACCCGCAAGGAACGCGAGGCCAACGACACCGCGATCATCCGCCTGGAACAGCTGTACCCGTTCCCGCACAAGGCGCTGGCCGCGGAACTGAAGAAGTACCCGAACGCCAACGAGATCCTGTGGTGCCAGGACGAGCCGCAGAACCAGGGCGCCTGGTTCTTCGTGCAGCACTACATCATGGAAAACATGACGGACGGCCAGAAGCTCGGTTATGCCGGTCGCCCCGCTTCGGCTTCGCCGGCGGTGGGCTACTACGCAAAGCACAACGAGCAACAGAAGGCGCTGCTGGACGCGGCCTTCGGCAAGCTCAAGGGCTTTGTTCTGACCAAGTAATCAGTCGGCAGCCACGGCGGCGCGCGCAGGCGCCCCGTGGCATCGCCAGCATCAAGACAACACGCATAACACGAGGAATTCACCACCATGGCTATCGTTGACGTCAAGGTTCCGCAACTCTCCGAATCGGTCGCCGAAGCGACCATGCTCAACTGGAAGAAGAAGCCAGGCGAAGCCGTTGCCCAGGACGAGATCCTGATCGAAATCGAAACCGACAAGGTCGTGCTGGAAGTGCCGGCCCCGTCGGCCGGTGTGCTGTCGCAGATCGTCAAGAACGACGGCGACACCGTGGTGGCCGATGAAATCATCGCCAAGATCGACACCGAAGCCACCGCTGGCGCCGCCGCCCCGGCCGCCGCCGCTCCGGCTCCTGCCGCCGCCGCACCGGCCCCGGCCGCTGCAGCCGCCGCCGCTCCGGCCGCCGCCGGCGCCGTGGCCATGCCGTCGGCCGCCAAGCTGATGGCCGAAGCCGGCCTGTCGGCCGGCCAGGTTGCCGGTACCGGCAAGGACGGCCGCATCACCAAGGGCGACGTGCTGGGCGCGGCCGCCGCGCCGGCCCCTGCCGCCAAGGCCGCTCCGGCCCCGGCCGCCAAGCCGGCCCTGCAGCAGGTTTCGGCTCCGGTCGACTTTGCCGCCCTGGGCGACCGTCCGGAAGAGCGCGTGCCGATGAGCCGCCTGCGCGCCCGCATCGCCGAGCGCCTGCTGCAGTCGCAAGCCACCAACGCCATCCTCACCACCTTCAATGAAGTTAACATGAAGCCGGTGATGGACCTGCGCAACAAGTACAAGGACCGCTTCGAGAAGGAACACGGCGTGAAGCTGGGCTTCATGTCGTTCTTCGTCAAGGCCGCGGTGCACGCGCTGAAGAAGTTCCCGCTGATCAACGCCTCGATCGACGGCAACGACATCGTCTACCACGGCTACTTCGACATCGGTATCGCCGTCGGTTCGCCGCGTGGCCTGGTGGTGCCGATCCTGCGCAACGCCGACCAGATGAGCCTGGCCGACATCGAGAAGAAGATCGCCGAGTTCGGCGTCAAGGCCCGTGACGGCAAGCTGTCGCTGGAAGAGCTGAGCGGCGGTACGTTCTCGATCTCCAACGGCGGCGTGTTCGGCTCGATGCTGTCGACCCCGATCATCAACCCGCCGCAATCGGCCATCCTGGGCGTGCACGCCACCAAGGACCGCCCGGTGGTGGAAGACGGCCAGATCGTGATCCGTCCGATGAACTACCTGGCGATGTCCTACGACCACCGCATCATCGACGGCCGCGAAGCCGTGCTGGGCTTGGTCGCCATGAAGGACGCACTGGAAGATCCGGCGCGCCTGCTGCTGGACCTGTAACAGCCGGTCCCTCCGCGCACGCCAGCGCGTGCGCGGGGAGCGCGCTCCCGTGATCACGGCGCGCCGGCACGCGTTGCAGCCGGCGCCCAACAAGGAATTTCCATGAGCAAACAATTCGACGTGCTGGTGATCGGCGCCGGCCCCGGCGGCTATATCGCCGCCATCCGTGCCGGCCAGCTGGGCCTGAACGTGGCCTGCTGCGAAGGCAATGCGTATGACGATCCCAAGGGCGAAGCCCGCCTGGGCGGCACCTGCCTGAACGTGGGCTGCATCCCCTCCAAGGCGCTGCTGGCTTCCTCGGAAGAGTTCGAGAACGTCCAGCACCACCTGGGCGACCACGGCATCACCGTGGGCGACGTCAAGGTCGACGTGGCCAAGATGCTCAAGCGCAAGGACGATATCGTCGGCAAGATGACCAAGGGCATCGAGTTCCTGTTCCGCAAGAACAAGGTGACGCTGCTCAAGGGCTACGGCAAGTTCGTCGGCAAGACCGCCGAGGGCTTCCAGGTCGAGATCGCTGGTGAAGTGGTGACCGCCAAGCAGGTCATCATCGCCACCGGTTCGAAGGCCCGCCACCTGCCCGGCATCACCGTCGACAACGACCTGGTCAGCGATAACGAAGGCGCGCTCAAGTTTCCGTCCGTGCCGAAGAAGCTGGGCGTGATCGGCGCCGGCGTGATCGGCCTGGAGCTGGGTTCGGTGTGGCGCCGCCTGGGTTCGGACGTGACCGTGCTGGAAGCGCTGCCCGCCTTCCTGGGCGCCGCCGACGAAGGCGTGGCCAAGGAAGCGCAGAAGCAGCTGACCAAGCAGGGCCTGAAGTTCAGCCTCGGCGTGAAGGTGGACGAAGTCACCACCGGCAAGAAGGGCGTGACGGTCAAGTACACCGACAAGGATGGCGCGGCCCAGACGCTGGAAGTCGATCGCCTGATCGTGTCGGTCGGGCGCGTGCCGAATACCGACAAGCTGGGCCTGGACGCAGTCGGCCTGGCGGTCGACCAGCGCGGCTTTATCGAGGTGGACGACCATTGCGCCACCAAGGTGCCGGGCCTGTGGGCCATCGGCGACGTGGTGCGCGGCCCGATGCTGGCGCACAAGGCCGAGGACGAGGGCGTGGCCGTGGCCGAGCGCATCGCCGGCCAGAAGCCGCATATCGACTACAACTGCATTCCGTGGGTGATCTACACCTTCCCGGAAATCGCATGGGTCGGCAAGACCGAAGCCCAGCTCAAGGCCGAAGGCCGCGAGTTCAAGGCCGGCCAGTTCCCGTTCATGGCCAACGGCCGTGCGCTTGGCATGGGCCACGCCGACGGCTTCGTCAAGATGCTGGCGGACGCCAAGACCGACGAGATCCTGGGCGTGCACATCGTTGCCGCCAACGCCTCGGACCTGATCGCCGAAGCCGTGGTGGCGATGGAGTTCAAGGCCGCCAGCGAGGATATCGGCCGCGTCTGCCATCCGCACCCGTCGATGTCGGAAGTCATGCGCGAAGCCGCGCTCGCCGTCGACAAGCGTCAACTCAATATGTAAGGCGCATGTCCGCCGCTGCCTGAGTACCGGCGCGCCGTCCTGCGGCGCGCCGTTTTCACTTGCGGCCCGTGCCGCGTGAGCCCCGAGCATGAACGTCACCGAGTACTACGAGAAGGAACTGAAGGAGCGCGGCTACCAGTCCGACGAGGCCCAGCTGCGCGCCGTGGCCCGGCTGCAGCAGTGCTACGACGAATGGGTCGCCTACAAGGGGCGTCGCAACAACGCGCTGAAAAAGCTGCTGGTGCGCCCCGATGTGCCGCAGGGCGTCTATATGTGGGGCGGGGTGGGGCGCGGCAAGTCGTTCCTGATGGACAGCTTCTATACCTGCGTGCCGGTGGTGCGCAAGACGCGGCTGCATTTCCATGAATTCATGCGCGAGGTGCACCGCCAGCTGGAAGAGCTGCGCGGCCGTCCCGACCCGCTCGACGAACTGGCCAGGCGCATCGCGCGCCGTTTCCGCCTGATCTGCTTCGACGAATTCCATGTCAGCGACGTCGCCGACGCGATGATCCTGCATCGCCTGCTGCAGCAGCTGTTCGACAACGGCGTGCAGTTCGTGATGACCTCCAACTACCGGCCCGACCTGCTGTACACCGATGGCCTGCACCGCGACCGCGTGCTGCCCGCCATCGCGCTGCTGCAGCAGAAGCTGGACGTGCTCAATGTCGATGCCGGCATCGACTACCGCAAGCGCGCGCTGGAACAGGTGCAGGCCTACCACACCCCGCTGGACGCCAAGGCCAACTCGGCGCTGCGGGATGCCTTCACTTCGATTGCCGGCGTCGCCGACGAGTCGCCGCTGCTGCATATCGAGCACCGCGAGCTGCGCTCGCTGCGCAAGGCCAACGGGGTGGTGTGGTTCGACTTTGCCACGCTGTGCGGCGGCCCGCGCTCGCAGAACGACTACCTGGAACTGGCTTCGCAGTTCCATACGGTGATCCTGTCCGACGTGCCGCGCATGACGCCGCGGATGTCGTCCGAGGCACGCCGCTTCACCTGGCTGATCGACGTCTTCTACGACCACAAGGTCAAGCTGCTGATGTCGGCGGAAGTGCCGGCCGACGAACTCTATACCGAAGGCCAGATGGCCAACGAATTCCATCGCACCGTGTCGCGCATCATCGAGATGCAGTCGCGCGAGTACCTGGAATCCGAGCGCCGCACCATGGATACGACGCTCACCTGACCGTGTTTCAGGCCCGGGGCGACGCACCCAGGCCGCCTTGATCTATATCAAGTTGAAATCGGGGGGCGGCCTATATCCTCGACGGGGTAGAAAAAGGTCCCCATGTCGCCGCCCCCAGCCACCAGTCCTTCCGTCAGCATGCTGGCGCCATTTCCGCCGCCCGTCGGGCACGATGGCGCGGACATGGCTGCGCGCGGCGCCGGCGCGGCGCTGGCATGCTTCCACTGCGGGTTGCCGGTCACCGATGCCGAACCGCTCGCCGCCGACCTGGACGGCAGCCGCCGCGTATTCTGCTGCGGCGGTTGCCAGGCCCTGGCGCAGACCCTCCATGCGGCCGGCTTTGCCCACCTGTACGGCGACGAAGCCCGCTTCGCCCGGCCCATCGACGACGATGCCCGGCGCCAGGCCGAGCCGGTCTGGGCTGCCTACGATGCCCCGGAACTGCGCGCGCAATTTGTCCGCCCGCTCGACGGCGGCCGCGCCGAGATCACGCTGGCTCCCGAGAATATCCGCTGCGCCGCCTGCGCCTGGCTGATCGAGCAGCATCTGTCGCGCCAGCCGGGCGTGGAATCGGCGGTCGCCAATGTCGCCACGCGGCGCGTGGTGGTGCGCTGGCGCGACGACGCCCAGACGGTGTCGGGGCTGCTGGCGGCGCTGGCCGGCATCGGCTACATGGCCTGGCCCTTCGAAGTCTCGCGCACCGACCTGCAGGACCGCCGCGCGCGCCGCGGCCTGCTGATGCGCATGGCGGTGGCCATGCTCGGCATGATGCAGGTGATGATGTACGCATGGCCGATCTATACCCACGAAGCCACCATCGATCCCGGCCAGCTGCAGCTGATGCGCTGGGCCAGCTTCGCGCTGACCTTGCCGGTGGTGTGCTATGCCGCCTCGCCGATCTTCGCCGGCGCCTGGCGCAGCCTGCGCCAGCGCCATATGGGCATGGACGTGCCGGTGGCGATCGGCGTCGCCGCGGGCTTTGCCGCCAGTGCGCTGGCCACCGTGCGCGGCGTGGGCGAGGTCTATTTCGATTCGGTGACGATGTTCGTCGCCTTCCTGCTGCTGGCCCGCTACCTGGAACTGCGCGTGCGCCAGGCCTCGCGCAGCGGTGCCGAAATGCTGGCGCGCCAGTTGCCCGCCACGTGCGAGCGGCTGGCCACGGCCGGTGCGGCGGGCGAGCGCATCCCGGTCGCGCGGCTGCGCGCGGGCGACCTGATCCGCGTCAAGGCGGGAGAGATCGTCCCGGCGGACGGCGCGGTCACTTCGGGCACCAGCGAACTCGATGAATCCATGCTGACCGGCGAAAGCCGGCCGGTGCGCCGCTGCGCCGGCGACACCGTGCTGGCTGGCAGCTTCAATACCGCCAGCCCGCTGGAACTGCGCGTGACCCGCGTCGGCGCCGGCACCCGCCTGGCCGAGATCGTCGCGGTGCTGGACCGCGCGCTGGCCGAGAAGCCGCGCCTGGCGACACTGGCCGACCGCGTGGCGGGCTGGTTCGTGGCGACGCTGCTGGTGCTGGCGGCACTGACCGGCATGGTCTGGGGCCTCTGGATCGATCCGTCGCGGGCCTTGCTGGTGACCATCGCGGTGCTGGTGGTCAGCTGCCCGTGCGCGTTGTCGCTGGCTACGCCGGCGGCACTGGCCGCGGCCGGCGCGGCGCTGTCGCGGCGCGGCGTGCTGCTGGCGCGCGGCCACGCGCTGGAAACGCTCGCCCGCGTCACCGACGTGGTGCTCGACAAGACCGGCACGCTGACCGAGGGCCGCTTTGCCGTGGCGGCGGTCGAGCCGCTGGGAGAAGCCGATTCCGCTCGATGCCTGACGCTGGCCGCAGCGATGGAGCGTGGCGGCGAGCACCCGATCGCGCGCGCGCTGGTGGCGGCGGCGCCCGATCTGACGGGCCTGCCGCTGCACGTCAGCGACATGCGCAACGTTCCCGGTGCCGGTCTCGAGGCGGTGGTCGCGGGCCGCCGCCTGCGCCTCGGCCGCGCCGATTTTGTCTTGGCGCTGGGCGGTGCTGGCCAGCCTGCGCCGGCCGCTGCCGACAACCTTATGCATCCCGGCGCCACGGTGGTCTGGCTGGGCGCCGAGACCGGCGCGCTGGCGCGCTTCGTGCTGGCCGACGTCGAACGCCAGGAAACGCCGATGCTGCTGGCACGCTTGCGCGAACTGGGCGTGCGCTGCCACCTGGTATCGGGCGACAACATGGCGGCGGTGCACTGGTGGGCCGCGCACTTCGGCATCGAGCGCATGGCCGGCGAGGTCACGCCCGAAGGCAAGCGCGACTACGTGGCGCGGCTGCAGCAGGACGGGGCCGTGGTGCTGGCCGTCGGCGACGGCATCAACGACGCGCCGGTGCTGGCGCAGGCGCAGGTATCGATTGCGATCGGCAGCGGCGCGCCGCTGGCCCAGGCCGGCGCGGACGCGGTGCTGACACACGGCGGCGTGGCCGAGATCGCGACGGCGCTGGCCGTGTCGCGCCAGACGCGCCGGGTGGTGCGCCAGAACCTGGGTTGGGCCTTTTTCTACAACGTGGTCGCCATTCCGCTGGCGGCGACCGGGCTGGTGACGGCGTGGATGGCGGGCATCGGCATGTCGCTGTCCTCGCTGCTGGTGGTGGCCAATGCCTGGCGCCTGCTGCGCGCCGGCAAGCCGCGGCGCACGTCGCGGCCTGCGTCGCGGCCTGCGTCGCGGCATAACGGAGCCTGACGATGGAAACGCTTTACCTGCTGGTGCCGATGAGCCTGGTGCTCGTGGTGGTCATCGCGGGCGCGCTGTGGTGGGCACTTCATGCCGGGCAGTACGACGACCTGGACCGGCCTGCCGAATCGATCCTGCTGGACAACGACAAGCCGTGAGCCCGCGGCGCGTGCCTCGGACCGGAGCCGCGCGCGCAGGTTCAAGACGTGCCCGGAGCGGCTTGATAAAGATCAACGCACCCGTGGCATGGTTTTTCTAAAGTCACACTGTCAGTAGGTTTTTTATTTTCTCTAAGCTTTGGGGGTCTGAATGGATGTCACTGCCGCGTCTTCACGCGTCGACACCTTCAATTACGGCGTCGTAAGACAGTTCGCTGTCATGACGGTAGTCTGGGGGATCGTCGGCATGGCCGTCGGCGTGCTGCTGGCAGCACAGCTGATCTGGCCCGAACTCAATTTCAATACACCGTGGCTGTCGTTCGGCCGGCTGCGTCCGCTGCATACCAATGCGGTGATCTTCGCCTTCGGCGGCAGCGCGCTGTTTGCCACTTCCTACTACGTGGTCCAGCGTACCTGCCAGGCGCGCCTGTTCTGCGGCCCGCTGGCCGCTTTCACGTTCTGGGGCTGGCAACTGGTCATCGTCGCAGCCGCCATCACGCTGCCGTTGGGCATCACCAGCTCCAAGGAATACGCCGAACTCGAATGGCCCATCGACCTGCTGATCACCGCGGTCTGGGTGGCCTACGCGATCGTGTTCTTCGGCACCATCGTCAAGCGCAAGACCCGGCATATCTACGTCGCCAACTGGTTCTTCGGCGCCTATATCCTGACCATCGCGCTGCTGCACATCGTCAACAACATCGAGATGCCGGTGTCGCTGTGGAAGTCCTACTCGGCCTATGCCGGCGTGCAGGACGCGATGATCCAGTGGTGGTACGGCCATAACGCGGTCGGCTTCTTCCTGACCACCAGCTTCCTGGGGATGATGTACTACTTCATTCCCAAGCAGGCCGAGCGTCCGATCTTTTCCTACCGCCTGTCCATCGTCCACTTCTGGGCGCTGAACTTCACCTACATGTGGGCCGGCCCGCACCACCTGCAGTACACCGCGCTGCCGGACTGGGCGCAGTCGCTCGGCATGGTGTTCTCGCTGATCCTGCTGGCGCCGTCGTGGGGCGGCATGATCAACGGCATCATGACGCTGTCGGGTGCCTGGCACAAGCTGCGCACTGACCCGATCCTGAAGTTCCTGGTGGTGGCGCTGTCGTTCTACGGCATGTCGACCTTCGAAGGCTCGATGATGTCGATCAAGACCGTCAACGCGCTGTCGCACTACACCGACTGGACCATCGGCCACGTCCACTCCGGCGCGCTGGGCTGGGTCGCGATGATCTCCATCGGTTCGCTCTACTACCTGGTCCCGCGGCTGTTCGGCGAGAAGCAGATGTACAGCGTGCGCCTGATCGAATGGCACTTCTGGATCGCGACCATCGGCGTGGTGCTGTATATCGCCTCGATGTGGATCGCGGGTGTGATGGAAGGCCTGATGTGGCGCGCCACGCAGCCGGACGGCACGCTGACCTACGCCTTCGTCGAAGCGGTCAAGGCCAAATATCCGTTCTACCTGATTCGCCTGCTGGGTGGCATGTGCTTCCTGTCCGGCATGCTGCTGATGGCCTACAACATCGCCAAGACCATCGTCGGCAAGCCCGCCGTGGATGCGCCGATTCCGGCCAGCATCGCCGCCTCCGCCCACTGATCAATCCAGGATAGAAAGATGTCCGACAAACAACGCTTCTTTTCCCACGAAACGCTGGAGAAGAACATCGGCTGGCTGATCATCTGCACGATCCTCGTGGTCAGCATCGCGGGTCTGGTCCAGATCGTGCCGCTGTTCTTCCAGCACTCCACCACCGAGCCGGATCCGGGCATCACGCCGTATTCGCCGCTGCGGCTGATGGGGCGCGATATCTATATCCGCGAAGGCTGCGTCGGCTGCCACTCGCAGCAGGTGCGCACGCTGCAGGCCGAGACCGAGCGCTACGGCCATTACTCCACCGCCGGTGAATCGGTCTACGACCATCCGTTCCTGTGGGGCTCCAAGCGTACCGGCCCCGATCTGGCGCGCGTGGGCGGACGCTACTCCGACGACTGGCAGCGCATCCACCTGCGCAACCCGCGCGACGTGGTGCCGGAATCCGTGATGCCGTCGTACCCGTGGCTGGAGAAGGCCGAGCTGCCCACCAACGATATCCAGGCGCGCATGCGCGCGCTGGTCAAGCTGGGCGTGCCGTACACCGACGCCGACATCGCAAAGGCGCCGGAAGAGCTGAAAGGCAAGACCGAGGAAGACGCGCTGGTTGCCTACCTGCAGGGCCTCGGCACCAACCGTCGCAATGTGCGCGTCGATGCCGCCGCCGCGGCACCGAAGGAGTAAGCCATGGCCATGATCACCGCCATCGCGACCGTCGTGTCCATGGTCGTTTTCCTCGGCATCTGCTGGTGGGCCTGGTCCGCCGGCCGCCAGGCCGCCAACCGCGAATCCGCCATGCTGCCGTTCGCGCTGCCTGACGAAACTACGACAACATCGAGCCGGAACACCTAGCCATGAGCGATTTCATTTCCGATTTCTGGAGTTACTACATTGCCGCCATCGCGCTCATCGGCATCGTCTGGTGCGTATGGCTGCTGTTCTCCCAACGCAAGATCACCAAGACCCCAGGCGGCACGGAAGATACCGGCCATGTCTGGGATGGCGACCTGCGTGAACTGAACAACCCGCTGCCGCGCTGGTGGATGTGGATGTTCCTGCTGGCCTGCATCTTCGGCCTGGCCTACCTTGTGCTGTATCCGGGCCTGGGCTCGTACGCCGGCGTGCTGAAGTTCTCCACGCAGGGCGAACTGGCCGCGCACCGCGCGGCGCAGGAACGCATGCAGAACGAGATCTACGGCAAGTACCTGAAGATGGACGTCAAGCAGGTGGCGGCGGACCCGCAGGCACGCGAGATCGGCCAGCGCCTGTTCCTGAACTACTGCGCGCAGTGCCATGGCTCCGATGCGCGCGGCAGCCGGGGCTTCCCCAACCTGACCGACAACGACTGGCTGTACGGCGGCGAGCCCGAGACCATCAGCCAGACCATCGCCAAGGGCCGCAATGGCGTGATGCCGCCGTTTGGCGCTGTCATCGATGCCAAGCAGGCGGGCGACGTGGCGCAGTACGTGCGTTCGCTGTCCGGGCTGTCGTCGGATCCGATCCGCGTGTCGCGCGGCGAAGGCGCGTTCAAGACCACCTGCGTGGCCTGTCACGGCGCCGGCGGCAAGGGCAACCAGGCCCTCGGTGCGCCGAACCTGTCGGACAATGTCTGGCTCTATGGCAGCTCGGAAGCCAGCATCGTCGAGGCCATCCTGAAGGGCCACAACAACCATATGCCGGCACATGAGGAAATCCTGACGCCCGAACGCATCCGCATGCTGACGGCCTATGTGTGGGGGTTGTCCAATACGGGAGGCGGAGCCGGGCAATGATCGACGACTCATGTGAGCGAGCGCTCGAGGCTCGCGGGAGAACTCGCCCATGAATGCGCCCGGGACCGAAGAAGTGGCCCGGGCGGCCGACCTGCAACGGTCGGCCGCTGCGCCGGGCGAGACCTCGGAAGAAACCCTTTACGAGGTCCGCCGCAAAATCTATCCGCGTTCGGTGAAGGGCGCGTTCTCCAGCTGGCGGGTCTGGCTGGTGATCCTGACCCAGCTGATCTACTACGGCACGCCCTGGCTCCAATGGAACGGACGCCAGGCCGTGCTGTTTGACCTTGGCGAGCGCAAGTTCTATATCTTCGGGCTGGTGCTGTGGCCGCAGGACGTGATCTACCTGGCGGTGCTGCTGGTCATCTCCGCGCTGGCGCTGTTCCTGTTCACGGCGATCGCGGGACGGCTGTTCTGCGGCTACGCGTGCCCGCAAACGGTCTACACCGAGATCTTCATGTGGATCGAGCGGCGGGTCGAAGGCGACCGCATCGCCCGCATCCGCCTCGACGGGGACCCGTGGAGCCTGCGCAAGTTCCGCATCAAGGCAACCAAGCATTTCCTGTGGGTGCTGATCGCACTGTGGACCGGTTTCACGTTCATCGGCTACTTTGCGCCGATCCGCGAACTGGGCGGCGAGGTACTGGCGCTGACGCTGGGCCCCTGGCAGGCATTCTGGATGCTGTTCTACGCGTTCGCCACGTGGGGCAACGCAGGCTTCATGCGCGAGCAAGTATGCAAGTACATGTGCCCCTACGCGCGTTTCCAGAGCGTGATGGTGGACCGCGACACCTTTGTCGTGACCTATGACGTCGGCCGCGGCGAGCCGCGCGGCAGCCGCTCGCGCAAGACGGACCATCACCAGGCCGGGCTTGGCGATTGCGTCAACTGCAGCATCTGTGTGCAGGTGTGCCCGACCGGCATCGACATCCGCGATGGCCTGCAGTACGAGTGCATTGGCTGCGGCGCCTGCATCGACGCCTGCAACCAGGTCATGGACAAGATGGACTACCCGCGCGGGCTGATCCGGTACACCTCGGAAAACGCAATGCGCAAGGGCCTGTCCGCTGCGGCATCGCGCAAGCGCCTGCTGCGTCCGCGCGTCATCATCTACTCGGTGATCTGGGTGGCGCTGCTGGCGGGGTTCATGGCGTCGATCATGCTGCGCACGCCGCTGAAGGTCGACATCATCCGCGATCGCGGTGCGCTGGGCCGGGAGGTGGAAGGGCGCTGGATCGAGAACGTCTATCGGCTGCAACTGATCAACACCACCGAGGCGCCGATGCAGATCCGCGTGCGTGCCGACAGCGATGAACTGAAGGACCTGACGGTCGAATACGACAAGCAGGCCGAATCGCTGGCGCCAACCTCCAACCGGCTGCTGCCGATCCGCATCCGCGTGCCGATAGAGGCCGCCAGGCAAGGCACGCACAAGATCAACGTAACGGTAACGAGCGAAGGCACGGAGCAGGGGCATGCTGAAATCCGGCAATCCACCAGTTTTATCGTGCCGCGCGATTTGTGAAGCTAGGCGACTCACACGTAGTCGCCAGGACGAAGGGGGCAAGATGAGTCAGCAAGGCAATCCGTGGTGGAAGGAACCGTGGCCATGGCTGCTGATGGCCGGTCCGCTGGTGGCCATGGTGGCGTGCGGCGTGACGATCTGGCTGGCGTCGGCACACCCCGACCTGCCGGTGCAGGGCGTGGCGCGGCATGGCCTGGTGGTCGAGAAGGTGGAAGCGGTGGCGCCCAAGTCCGCGGCAGCGAGGCAGCCATGAGGTTGCGCTGGCTGATGTGGGTGCTGTGGCCGGGCTTCCTGATGGCGGGCCTGGCGACGGCGACGGTTTTTTCCGTCGTCGATCCGGGCGACCTCAAATTCTTCGGCCATCCGATCGAATCGTCGCGCGAGTCGGTCTATACCGTCGGCTTCCTGCTGGCGTGGGTGTTCTGCGCGTTGTCCAGCGGGCTGACGCTGTACACCATGCCGACGCGGCTGGCGGATACGGACGAACTGGAATAGGGAAGTGCTATCGCGTTGCCGGCGCCGGAGGCGGCGCGGCAACGCCGCGGTGGCTCAGCAGCTACGGCTGTAGAGTTGCTTGATGCCGTCGATGTCGATCAGCTTGACATGCCGCTGGCGGATCTGGATCAGCCCGGCCTCGGCAAAGCGCGAGAACAGGCGACTCACGGTCTCGAGTTTCAGCCCGAGGTAGCTGCCGATCTCTTCGCGGCTCATGCGCATCACGAACTCGGACGCCGAATAACCGCGCGCCGACAGCCGTTCCGACAGGTTGATCAGGAAGGCGGCGAGGCGTTCCTCGGCGCGCATCGAGCCGAGCGTGACCAGCATCAGCTGGTCGTGCGTGATTTCCTTGCCCATCAGGCGCAGGAACTGCTGTTGCAGCGAAGGCAGGTCGGCGGACAGCGTCTGCAGATCGTTCATGCGGACCACGCATACCTCGGTATCTTCGAGTGCGGTCGCATCGGACGCATGCTGCATCTCGCCCAGGCCGTCGAGGCCGACGATTTCACCGGGCAGGTGGAACCCGGTAATCTGCGAGCGTCCGTCTTCGGTGGTGACATGCGTCTTGAGCGTACCGAAGCGGATGGCGTAGACCGCGGTGAGCGGGTCACCCATGCGGTAAAGGGTTTCCCCCTTGTGCACGCGGATGCGTTCCTGCACCAGCGTGTCGATCTTGGCAAGGTCTTGCTGCGACATGCCAACCGGGAGGCACAGCTGTCCCATCGCACAGGTGGAGCAGCGGGGCGACATCTCGGTAATGGGGATGGAAGTGAGCAATTGGAACCTGCTAGAAATGGCAGCGGGGCACGATATGGGCATTTTACCGTGCGATGTGATCCGGCAGGGAGACAGAATTGACATTTGGAGTATTGATCAGCGTTTTCCTGCTCGCTCTGCTGGGCGGCGTGCACTGCGCCGCCATGTGCGGCGGCGTGGCGCTGGCCGTGGAGCAGCGGCGCGGCAAGGCAGCGCCGGTCACCCTGGTGCGCAGCCGCACTGCATGGCTCGGCGAGTTATTGTTGATGCACTTTGGCAGGATTACCACCTATATGCTGCTCGGTGCCGCGCTGGGTGCCGCCGGTGCCACCGCCTGGAAGCAGGACTACCTGCCAGTGCAGCGGTGGCTGTTCGGCGCCGGCAGCCTGATGCTGCTGTGGTCGGGATGGCGCCTGCTGCGCGGCAGTACCTTTACCGTGAACTGGCTGGAGCGGCTGGCGGCGCGAGCCGGCCCGGCGGTGGCCGGCCGGCTCGGCGGTCTTGCCGGCGCGTTGCCGGCCTTCGTGCGGACGCGCGGCGGGCTGGCCCGGCGTTATGGCGTGGGCCTGGCCTGGGGGCTGGTACCGTGCGGCATGGTCTACGGTGCGCTGACGCTGGCGCTGCTGGCAGGGAATGCCGGCTCGGGCGCGCTGGTGATGGGCGTGTTCGGACTGGGTACGCTGCCGAACCTGCTGGTGCTTTCCGGGCTTTCTGGCTATCTGAGGCTGTGGTCGCGGCGCCCGGTGGTACGCCTGGGCGCGGGCCTCGCCGTGATGGCGTTCGGATGTCTTGGCGTCGCGCGAGCGGTGCTGCTGCCACATTCGCTGGCGGAACAGGGCTTTTGCCTGGTGTTTTGATGCCCCATGCGGCATCCTGCGGCGCCGGCACCCCGCGCAAGCAGGATGATGGTTGCAGGCGGAGCCGGGAATGCCATACAATCGCCAGCATTGCGGTATCGCGCGGAGTCAGACAGGCTGCGGTAAGCAGCGGCGATCAGCGCCTGGCGGTCTTCCTATCCGAAGGCGCGCTCGGGACGCGGGAAAGCGGAAGGCTTTCGATGAGCGCCAGTCCCCGCGGTCCATCCGGTTCAAAAGATCTGGTTCAAAAGTCCGGTTGGCGCTGCGGCGTGGTAGATGCCGGCCTTGCTCCCGATACCCGTATTTTCTTGCGTCCGAGGCGTTCAGTTCGCCGACCGCGATGTCCGTTTGTGCGGACGAGCGACGCAAGAGGTTCGCTGGCCGATCTATGACGGCATGCGGACGATCTCCTGCCGGAAGCCCCGGCAACTCGATGCAAAGAAAGGGAAGTGCACGGCCTGGGTACGGCAGGTATCCGGCTCGCTGCGCAATGAGATGGCGGTGGCTTTGGCACCGCTGTATCCAAAATCTCCGGTGCCCCGGATCCGTCCGGGAGCAGGTGCAAAGACAGGCTGCACACCATCAACATGAATACCCAAGAGGCGAAGATCGTCCTCGAGACGGCGCTGATCTGCGCGCAGGAACCGTTGCGCGTCAACGATCTGCGCCGCCTGTTCGACGATGACGTCGGCGCAGACACCATCCGCGTGCTGCTGGACGAACTGCGCCAGGACTGGCGCCCGCGCGGCGTGGAGCTGGTGGCGCTGGCAAGCGGCTGGCGGTTCCAGAGCCGGCCCGAAATGCGGGAATACCTCGACCGCCTGAATCCGGAAAAACCGCCAAAATACTCGCGTGCGGTGATGGAGACCCTGGCGATCATCGCCTACCGCCAGCCGGTGACCCGTGGCGATATCGAGGAAATCCGCGGCGTGACGGTCAGCACGGAAGTGATCAAGAAGCTTGAGGACCGCAGCTGGATCGAGGTCATCGGCCATCGCGACGTGCCGGGTCGCCCGGCGCTGTATGCCACCACCAAGGCATTCCTGGACGACCTCGGGCTGCGCACGCTGGACGAGCTGCCGCCGCTGGAAGACGCCCAGGCGCAGGCGCAGGCCGCCTTGCTGGAGCAGCAGGCGATCAACTTCGAAGACCTGGCGGCGAACAAGCCGGCCAGCGCCGACGAGGAAGCCTTTGCTGAGCCGGCGCACGCGCCTGAAAGCGAAACCGCCGCGCCCGAAGACGGCGTCGATGGCTTTGACGCGCAGCCGGCCGCCGAGACGGTGGTTGAGGCGGGTTCGGGCGATGCCGCCGAACCGGGCGCAACTTCTCCGGACGGGGCGCGGGAACAGCTGCCGGACGACGGCACCCCGCCGCACCCGAGCGAGCACGACGAGCGCGTGCCGAACTGAACAACATGCAACATCCGATAGTGAATATCTTGTCTGATTCCGTTGAGCAAGACGCCCGCCATGCGGGCGCATCCGCCGACACCGGCGCCGCAGAACCCGGAACGGGCAGCGACGCCGCGCCCCGTCGCAAGGGGCTGCGCCGCGGTCTGAGGAACCTGGTGGCATCCCGCCGCCAGGCGGCGCAGGATCGCGCCGAGGGCGCCGAAGGCGCCGGCGCGGCCGGCCAGGGCGATGCCGGCGAGGCGGGTGCCCCCGCCAGCGCGGGCGCCGCCGGTGCCGGGCGCGGCGGTCAGCGCGGCCGCGGCAAGCGCAAGACGGGCCAGGGCGAAGGCGGGCAGGGTGGGCAGGGCAGTCAGGGCGGCACCAAGGCAGACAAGATCGACCGCGCGGCCCGCGCCGAAGGCGCCGACAAGCCGGAGCAGCCGGCCCGCAAGCGCAAGCAGGGACCGCGCGGCGGCAAGCCCGCGCCGACCGGCGACTCCCAGGGCGCCGGCGCGCGCCAGCAGGGCCGGCGCAAGGATGGCGGCAAGCCGCAGGCCGCGCGCAAGGGCCAGGGCGGTGGCGACAAGGCCGCGGCGAGCAGCGAAGACCTGTTCCGCTTCGTCATTTCCGAGCAGTACGACAGCGAAGACACCGTCATCCCGCGCACCAAGGCCAAGCCGGTGCGCGAGCTGTCCGCCGAAGACGACGCCCCCAAGCTGCACAAGGTGCTGGCCGAGGGCGGCCTGGGCTCGCGCCGCGAGATGGAAGAGCTGATCCTGCAGGGCCGCGTCTCGGTCAACGGGTTGCCCGCCCATATCGGCCAGCGCATCCTGCCGGCCGACCAGGTCCGCGTGAACGGCAAGCTGATCCACCGCAAGGTGTCGACCAAGCCGCCGCGCGTGCTGCTGTATCACAAGCCTGCCGGCGAGATCGTCAGCCAGTCCGATCCGGAAGGCCGTCCGACCGTGTTCGATAACCTGCCGCGCATCAAGACCGGCAAGTGGGTCGCGGTCGGCCGCCTTGACTTCAACACCGAAGGCCTGCTGATCTTCACCACCTCGGGCGACATCGCCAACCGGTTCATGCATCCCCGCTACGGCGTCGAGCGCGAATACGCGGTGCGCACGCTGGGCGAGCTGGCCGAAGCCGACCGCCAGCGCCTGCTGCACGGCATCAAGCTGGATGACGGCGAGGCCAACTTCCTGCGCATTGCCGACGGTGGCGGCGAAGGCGCCAACCATTGGTACCACGTGGCCCTGACCGAAGGCCGCAACCGTGAAGTGCGCCGCATGTTCGAGGCGGTCGGCCTGACCGTGTCGCGCCTGATCCGCACCCGCTATGGCCAGTTCCTGCTGCCGCGCGGCCTCAAGCGCGGTCGCTGGCAGGAAGTCGAGCCGAATGACGTCAAGGCGCTGATGACCAGCGTCGGCCTGAAGGTGCCCGGCAAGGGCGAGCAGGCGCCGAAGGGCGCCACCAAGGTGGGCGGGCGCAAGCAGCGCACCGAGGCGGCGATTGCCGGCATGCCCATGCATACCGGCATGGACGGCCTGCCGCGCTTCGAGCAGAGCGGTCCTCGCGGCGGTGGCGGCGGCAGCCGCAGCAGCCAGCCGGATCCGATGAAGACGTCGATGGGCTATATCAGCCACGGGCCGACGCTGCTCACTTCGCACGCCGCCAACCTCGGCGGAGGTCGCGGCGCCGGCGCGCGGCAGGGACGTGGCGGCGGTGCCGGCATGGGTGGGCTGGGCGGTGCAAGGGGCCAGGCCGGCCAGGGGCAGGGCAAGGCCCGCCGCGGCGGCGAGGCCAATGGCAACGTGATGCCGAAGGCAGCCAAGTCGGGTGGCAACCGTTCGCAGCGTGGTGGCAGCGGCAATCGTGGTGGCAACCGCGGCGGCAATCGGTAAGCGCCGTACGCGGCGCATGGCGGGCATAACGCCTGCCTGCGCCGCATGCGGTGCGCGGAAATGTCTGGCTTTTGCCTTTTCGACATAATCCGCGTATAATTCAAGTCTATTCAAAAAGCCATCCTCGTCCGAGGATGGGCGAATGATGGGCATTGCGCCCATTTTTTTTTGGTTCGCCCGTTTTCGGTGCTTCCGCCTGGGGCGGAAGGGGTGGCGGACAGGCAGCGCTGCAGCAGGGTCGTCCCGGACGGCACCGGCGGGTTTGCCTGCCACGGTGTTGATGGCCATTACTCGGGATAACAGTGCATCTGGCAGATTTGATCGAAACCACCCTAAGCGGCATGGGATATGAGCTGGTCGAGCTCGAGCGTGCCCCGGCCGGATTGCTGCGTGTCTATATCGATCAGCCTGAAACCGGCATTGCCATCGAGGATTGTGAAAAGGTGAGCCGCCAGCTCACCCACGTGTTTACGGTCGAGAACGTCGACTATGAACGCCTCGAGGTCTCGTCGCCCGGACTGGACCGGCCGCTGAAGAAGCTGGCCGACTTCATCCGCTTTGCCGGCGCGGAGGCGCGCGTGACGCTGCGCCTGCCCGTCAACGGACAGAAGAACTTCACAGGCATCCTGCGCGAGCCCACCGGCGCGGCGGGCGAAGAGAAGATCGGCCTGGAGTTCGAGGGCAAGGATGGCCCGGCGCTGCTGGAATTTGCCGTATCCGATGTCGACAAGGCACGCCTGGTGCCGGTGATCGACTTCAAAGGAAATCAAAGAAAAGGGAACAAGCAATGAGCCGCGAAGTTCTGTTGCTCGTCGATGCGCTTGCGCGTGAGAAGAACGTCGACAAGGATGTGGTATTCGGTGCCCTGGAGGCGGCGCTCGCCTCGGCCACCAAGAAGCGTTTCGAGGAAGACGTGGATATCCGTGTCGCGATCGATCGCGAGTCGGGCGAGCATGAAACCTTCCGCCGCTGGCTGGTCGTTCCCGACGAGCTGGGCCTGCAGGAGCCGGACAAGCAGATCCTGCTGTTCGAGGCCCGCGAGGAAAACCCGAGCATCGAGCTGGGTGACTATATCGAGCAGCAGATCGAGTCGGTCGAGTTCGGCCGCATCGGCGCGCAGGCCGCCAAGCAGGTGATCCTGCAGCGCATCCGCGATGCCGAGCGCGAGCAGATCCTGAACGACTACCTCGATCGCGGCGAAAAGATCATGACCGGCACGGTCAAGCGCGCCGACAAGAAGGGCCTGATCGTCGAATCCGGCCGCGTCGAGGCGCTGCTGGCCCGCGACCAGATCATTCCCAAGGAAAACCTGCGCACCGGTGACCGTGTGCGCGCCTATATCCTGAATGTCGACCGTGCCGCGCGCGGCCCGCAGATCGAACTGTCGCGCACCGCCCCTGACTTCCTGATCAAGCTCTTCGAGAACGAAGTGCCTGAAATGGAACAGGGCCTGCTGGAAATCAAGGCGGCTGCCCGCGACCCCGGCGTGCGCGCCAAGATCGCGGTGGTGGCGCATGACAAGCGCATCGACCCGATCGGCACCTGCGTGGGCGTGCGCGGCACGCGCGTCACCGCGGTGCGCAACGAGATCGGCGGCGAGGCGGTGGATATCGTGCTGTGGTCCGAAGACCCGGCGCAGTTTGTGATCGGCGCGCTGGCACCTGCGCAGGTGCAGTCGATCGTTGTCGATGAAGAGAAGCACAGCATGGACGTGGTGGTCGACGAGGAAAACCTCGCCGTCGCCATCGGCCGCAGCGGTCAGAACGTGCGCCTGGCGTCCGAGCTGACCGGCTGGCAGATCAACATCATGACGCAGGAAGAATCGGCGCAGAAGCAGGCCGAAGAGAGCGATGTGGTGCGCAAGCTGTTCATGTCCAAGCTGGACGTGGATGAGGAAGTCGCGGACATCCTGATCGAGGAAGGCTTCTCCACGCTGGAAGAAGTGGCTTATGTCCCCATCAGTGAAATGATGGAGATCGAGGCCTTTGACGAAGACACCGTCAACGAGCTGCGCAATCGCGCGCGTGATGCGCTCCTGACGATGGAACTGGCCCGGGAAGAAAAGGTGGAAGAGGTGTCGCAGGACCTGCGCTCGCTCGACGGCCTCAACCCGGAACTGATCGGCAAGCTGGCCGAAGGCGATATCCATACGCGTGACGACCTGGCCGAACTGGCCGTGGACGAGCTGGTCGAGATGACCGGTGTCAGCGAGGAAGAAGCCAAGTCGCTGATCATGAAAGCACGGGAACATTGGTTCAACTGAGGGACACGCCCTGGCCGCTGAAACCGGGCAGGGCGCGCTTTCCGCAACAATTTGTCCCGACGTAGAAACCAAGCATTGAAAGGGTTTGAATGGCAAGCACAACAGTTGCCCAACTGGCCGCAGAACTGAGTCGCAGCGCAGCTGCCCTGCTGGAACAATTGCAGGCGGCTGGGGTGGGCAAAGCGACGCCAGAAGACATCATCACGGAATCGGATAAGACCAGGCTGCTGGACTATCTGAAGCGCTCGCACGGCCAGGCCGACGACAGCGCCCGCAAGAAGATCACACTGACCAAGCGCGAAACCTCGGAGATCCGCCAGTCGGACGCCACCGGCAAGACCCGCACGGTCCAGGTGGAAGTGCGCAAGAAGCGCGTGCTGATCAAGCGCGACGACGCTGCGCCGGAATCGCAGGCCGATGGCGCCGAGGCCCAGGCCCAGGTCGTCGACGCCGCCGAGGAGGCGCGCCGCGAAGCGGAAGAGCGCCGCCAGGCCGAACAGCTGGCACGCCAGGAAGCCGAGGCCAAGGCCGCGCGCGAGGCCGCCGAGCGCGAGGAAGCCGAGCGCCGCGCGCGCCAGGAGGCACTCGAGGCCGAACAGCGCCGCCAGGCCGAACTCGCTGCCCGCAAGGCCGAGGAAGAGGCTGCCGCGTCGCGCGCCGTGACCGAAGCCAACGAGGACGCCTCGCGCAAGAAGGCCGAGGACGAGAAGGCCCGCGTCGCCGCCGAACGCGCCGAGGCGCAGAAGGCTGCCGACGAGGCCAAGGCTGCCGCCGACAAGGCCCGCGCCGAGCAGGAAATCGCCGCGCGCAAGCGCCGCGAGGCTGCCGAAGCCGAAGCCCGTGCGATCCAGCAGATGCTGAACGCGCCGGCCCGCGTGCTGAAGGCGCCGTCCGAGCGCAAGGCCGAGGAAAAGAAGGCCGAGCAGACCGGTACGCTGCACAAGCCGGTCAAGCCGGCCGGCACCGAAGCCAAGCCGGGCGAGAAGAAGCCGGTGACCGCCACCGCCACCACCACTACCGACAAGAAGGGCAAGGTCGTCAAGGCCGGCACCTCGTCGACGTGGCAGGACGAAGGCAGCCGCAAGAAGGGCAGCGGCCTGAAGACGCGCGGCGATTCGTCGGGCGGCGTGGGCGGCTGGCGCGGTGGCCCGCGCGGCCGTGGCGGCCGTCAGCAGCAGCATGACGACAGCCGCAGCAACTTCCAGGCGCCGACCGAACCGGTGGTGCGCGAAGTGCACGTGCCCGAAACCATCTCGGTGGCCGACCTGGCCCACAAGATGGCGGTGAAGGCATCCGAGGTCATCAAGCAGATGATGAAGCTCGGCCAGATGGTGACGATCAACCAGGTGCTGGACCAGGAAACCGCCATGATCGTGGTGGAAGAAATGGGCCACAAGGCGTACGCAGCCAAGCTGGACGATCCGGAAGCGCTGCTGGTGGTCGACGGCGAAGAGCACGAAGACGCCGAACTGCTGCCGCGTCCGCCGGTGGTCACCGTCATGGGTCACGTCGACCACGGCAAGACCTCGCTGCTGGACTACATCCGCCGCACCAAGGTGGCGGCGGGCGAAGCCGGCGGCATTACGCAGCATATCGGTGCCTACCATGTGGAAACCGACCGCGGCGTGATCACCTTCCTGGACACCCCGGGTCACGAGGCCTTCACGGCCATGCGTGCCCGCGGTGCCAAGGCCACCGACATCG
Source organism: Cupriavidus taiwanensis (assembly GCF_900250075.1). NCBI lineage: Bacteria > Pseudomonadati > Pseudomonadota > Betaproteobacteria > Burkholderiales > Burkholderiaceae > Cupriavidus > Cupriavidus taiwanensis. The sequence continues at coordinate 2,270,451 of NZ_LT977070.1, read as the reverse complement.
TGATCCTGGTGGTCGCGGCCGACGACGGCGTGATGCCGCAGACCAAGGAAGCGATCGCGCACGCCAAGGCTGCCGGCGTGCCGATCGTGGTGGCGATCAACAAGGTCGACAAGCCCGAAGCCAACCCGGACCGCGTCAAGCAGGAACTGGTGGCCGAGCAGGTGGTGCCGGAAGAATACGGCGGCGATTCGCCGTTCGTGCCGGTGTCCGCCAAGACCGGCGCCGGCATCGAAGACCTGCTGGAGCAGGTGTCGCTGCAGGCCGAAGTGCTGGAACTGAAGGCACCGGTGGATGCCCCGGCCAAGGGCCTGGTGGTGGAAGCGCAGCTGGACAAGGGCAAGGGCCCGATCGCAACCATCCTGGTCAGCAGCGGCACGCTCAAGCGTGGCGATGTGGTGCTGGCAGGCAGCGCCTACGGCCGCGTGCGCGCCATGCTGGACGAGAACGGCAAGGCCACCAAGGAAGCCGGCCCGTCGATCCCGGTCGAAATCCAGGGCCTGTCCGAAGTGCCCGCCGCCGGCGAGGAAGTGCTGGTGCTGCCGGACGAGCGCAAGGCGCGCGAAATCGCGCTGTTCCGCCAGGGCAAGTTCCGCGACGTGAAGCTGGCCAAGCAACAGGCCGCCAAGCTCGAGAACATGCTCGAGCAGATGGCCGAAGGCGAAGTCCAGACGCTGCCGCTGATCGTCAAGGCCGACGTGCAGGGTTCGCAGGAAGCGCTGGTGCAGTCGCTGCAGAAGCTGTCGACCGCCGAGGTGCGGGTGCAGATCGTGCACGGCGGCGTGGGTGGCATCTCCGAGTCCGACGTCAACCTGGCGACGGCCTCGAAGGCAGTCATTATCGGCTTCAACGTGCGTGCCGATGCGGGCGCGCGCAAGCTGGCCGAGCACAACGGCATCGATATCCGCTACTACAACATCATTTACGATGCGGTAGACGAGATCAAGGCGGCGATGTCGGGCATGCTGGCGCCGGAGAAGCGCGAAACCACCACCGGCACGGTCGAGGTGCGCCAGGTGTTCCGCGTGCCGAAGGTCGGCACGGTGGCCGGCTGTATGGTCACCGACGGCGTGGTCAAGCGCAATTCGCTGGTGCGCGTGCTGCGCAACAACGTGGTCATCCACGACGGCGAGCTGGATTCGCTCAAGCGCTTCAAGGACGACGTCAAGGAAGTCAAGCAAGGCTTCGAGTGCGGTCTGTCGATCAAGAACTTCAACGATGTTCAGGAAGGCGACCAGCTCGAGGTGTACGAAATCACAGAGGTGGCGCGCACGCTGTAAGGCGTCGCAAGCAACGGCAGGCTTCGGCCTGCCGTTGTCATCTCGACCAGACTGTATTGAATGGCCAAGAAAGGCAATATCTCCTCCCGCAATCTCCGCATCTCCGACCAGATCCAGAAGGACCTGGCCGAGATGATCCAGCGCGAACTGCGCGACCCGCGCCTCGGCCTGGTCACGCTGCAGTCGGTCACGCTGACGCCCGACTACGCGCACGCCAAGGTCTACTTCACCGTGCTGGGCGCCGACGCGGCCGAAGCCGCCGCCATCCTGAACGAGAAGGCCGGCTACCTGCACTCGCTGCTGTTCAAGCGCCTGCACATCCATACCGTGCCGACGCTGCATTTCCATCACGACACCTCGGTCGAACACGCGATCGAGATGTCCCGGCTGATCAACGAAGCGAACGCCACGCGTTCGAAAGACGAAGACTGATGCCGGGCGCCCGTGCCGGCAGGCATGGGCTTTCCCGGCGCGGTCGCCGCGCGTTGCGCACCCGCCTCCTGCTTGTTCCCCGATGACCGATTCCAACGCCAACCGTCCGCCGCGCCTGCCGCGCCGCGAGGTCCATGGTGTGCTGCTGCTCGACAAGCCGCTGGGGCTGTCGTCCAACGACGCGCTGGTGCGCGCCAAGCGCCTGTTGCGCGCGGCCAAGGCCGGCCATACCGGCACCCTCGATCCGCTCGCCACCGGGCTGCTGCCGCTGTGCTTCGGCGAAGCCACCAAGTTCTCGCAGGACCTGCTGGAAGCGGACAAGACCTATGACGCCGAAGTGCGGCTGGGCGCGCGCTCCACCACCGGCGACGCCGAAGGCGAGCTGCTCGACGTGCGTGCGGTCACCTGCGACCGGTCCGCGGTGGAGCGTGTGCTGGCGAGTTTTGTCGGCGAGATCGAGCAGGTGCCGCCGATGCATTCGGCGCTGAAGAAGGACGGCCGTCCGCTGTACGAATACGCGCGCGCCGGCCAGACCGTGGAGCGCGCGGCGCGCCGCATCACGATCCGTTCGATTGCATTGCTGGATTGCGCCTTGCCCGAGGCCCCGTCGTTCACGATGCGGGTGACGTGCAGCAAGGGCACCTATATCCGCACGCTGGCCGAGGATATCGGCGAAGCGCTGGGTTGCGGCGCGCATCTGACCGGGCTGCGCCGCATTGCCGTGGGCGACCTGACGCTCGACGGCGCGGTGACGCTGGCCCAGATCGAAGCACAGGATGATGCGCAGCGCCCGGCCATGCTGGCGCCGGTTGATGCCCTGCTGCAGAAATGCGTGCCGGTGCAGCTGGATGCGGCGGCGGCGGGGCGGTTCCTGCAGGGCCAGCGCATTGCCCAGCGGGACCTGCCGGCCGGCACCGTGCTGGCCGAGCAAGGCCTGGCACGGGTCTATGCCGGCGAGCCGGCGCGGCTGCTGGGGGTGGCACGCATGCGCGAAGGCGCGTTGCGGCCGGAGCGGCTGGTCAAGCTGTGAGCCCGCGGACGGCGTCGTAGCCGCTGCCACCGACCCACAGCACTTATTCCAATGTGACCTTGGCCGTCTTGATCACGTCGGCCCACATCTTGCGATCCTGCGCGAGGAACCCGGCAAAGTGCTCGGGCGTATCGCCCACGGGCTCGGAGCCGAACTCCGCCATCTTCTTCCTGACTTCCGGATTCGCCAGCGCCTTAACCAGGGCCTGGTTGTAGCGGGCCACGATCGCCTTCGGCAGGTCCTTCGGCCCGAAGATGCCTTGCCAGGTCGGCATGTTGAAGTCCTTCAGGCCGCTCTCGGCCAGCGTCGGCACCTCCGGCAGCAACGGCGAGCGCTTGCTGCCCGTGACTGCCAGCGCCTTGACCTTGCCGCTCTTGGCTAGCGCCGCGGCGGTGGTGATGTTATCGACCGTCATGGCGATATGGCCGCCCATCAGGTCGGTGATCACCGGCGTGGCGCCCTTGTACGGCGCATGGACCATGTCGATGCCGAGGCGGTGCAGCATGGTCTCGGCGATCAGATGGTTCGAGGTGCCGACGCCCGCGGTGCCATAGGTGACCTGCGGCGTCTTTTTGACATACGCGGCAAAGTCGGCCATGGTCTTGACCGGCAGGGCCGGGTTGACGATCACCACATTGGGCTGCGTGGCCAGCATGACGATGGGGGTGAAGTCATCGGCCTTGTACGGCGTGCCCTTGGGGTTGAGCACGTGGGTCACCGCCATCGCGCCGGCGGCACCCATGCCGATGGTGTAGCCGTCGGCCGCTGCCTTGGCCAGCTTGTCGGCGGCGATATTGCCGCCCGCGCCGGGCACGTTTTCCACCACCACCGGCACGCCCAGGCTTTCCGACAACGGTGCCTGCACCAGCCGCGCCAGCAGGTCGGCCGAGCCGCCCGGGGCAAAGCCCACCAGCAGGCGCACCGGCTTTGCCGGCTTCCATTCCTGCGCCTGCGCGGCCGGGGCCATCGCGGCGGCCAGGCCGATCCACATCATGCCGCGTGCCAGCGGCTTCCTCCACTTTCCTACCTTTTCCATGCCTTCCAGCTCCAGCAGTGTCATGGGCAATCTGTCAGCGGGCTTGCCCTTACCCGGAATGCGTTCGTAGCCTGATCTGGTCTTGGGCGCGCCAGCAGGCCGCCGCACCAGCCAGTACCTGTCCCAGCAGCCGTGCCACCATGCGGTTCGACAGCAGCACCGGAGCCCCCGCATGGCGCGCCACCGTGGCGCGCATGGCTTCGGTGTAGCCCATGCAGTGCATCACCACCAGGTCGCAGCCGCGCAGCGCCGCGCCCGCCTGCGCGAAGCGGCCGGTATCGCTGTCGGCGCTATCGGTATAGGGCGATGCATGCGTGACGCGCAGTTCGCAGGGCACCGGCTGGATCAGATGAAAGCCGCTCACCTGCGTCTCCAGCGGCAGCACGATGCCGAGCCGCTTGCAGCCCTGCGCCAGCGCTACCGTCAGGTGGTCCACCACCTGCTGCGGTTCCAGCACCAGCGTCTGCATCGGCGGCAGCGCGGTGCCGGTGCACAGCGGGACCAGCGCGTCGAAGCGGCCGTCGTCCAGCGAGGCCATCAGCCTGGCCAGCATGGCCTCGGCCACCGGCTTGCCCATCACCGCCTGGGTGCCGTCGCGCAGGCGGCTGGCGAAGCGGTACTCGCCGGCGGCGGGCGCCAGCGCTGCGATCGCGTCCGGACTCAGCGCATCGAGGATGCCGAACTCTTCGACTTCGGCGGGCAGTCCCAGGTCGGCCATCATCTGCGGCACCACGTCGGTCCGCGGCGACTGCCCGATGGTGACGAAGGCCACGCGCGGCGGGCGCGGGGCGGCCGTGGTCATGCTGCGGCCCCGACGGTCTGCAAGTGCGCGAGCGAGCCGTAGCGCCGCTGCAGCTCGGCCCATTCCTCGGCATCGTAGAAGGCGCACTGGCCCTGGCCGAACTGCTTGGCGACCTCGATGCAGAAGCGCGTCGCCACATCGATGTCGAAGGCGTTGGTGACGCCGGTGGCGCATCCGGGCACGGTGGTCTGCGCGGTCAGCGCTACACCGACGACCGGGGCGGCGGTGACGATAGCCGGCTGCATGATCGAATTGACATGCCACAGGCCATTCTCATACGGCGTGATGTCCTGCGTGGTCAGCGGCAGCACCGACGGCAGTTCGCCGCTGACCCAGCCCATCAGGTCCAGCATCCGCTCCGGCAGGCGCAGCAGCCAGCCTTCCTTGGCCACCGGCGTCAGCGCCACGCCGCGGCGGTTGACGAAGCGGTTGCCGCGGGTGGTGTCGACCGACAGGATCGCCGCCATGTCGGGATGCACCTCGTGCGACATCATCGTGCGCATCGCGAAGGGCGATTTCATCATTGGCACCGGCTGGTGCGGCCGCGTGGCGGCGTGCGGGCAGATGTGGGTATGGATCCGCACCGGGCCGGCCAGCACATCGCCGCTGGCGGCCATGTCGGCCAGCTTGAGCGCGGTGGCGACGGCGACGATGGCGCCGTCGGCATCGGACACCAGGCCCGTCACGGCCGGGCGCGCACCGACGCCGCCCAGGCGGCCGACCACGCCCAGCGCAGGCGCGTCGGGATTGCGGCCGGGCAGGGTGCAGGCGAGGAAGTCGGTGTAAAGGCCGTTCTCTTCCACGCGTGTCACCGTGACGTCGCGGATGCCGCGTGCGCGCAACAACGTGGCAACGGTCTCGCCGGCGACGTTGGCTGCGGACAGCAGCTCGATCGATTCGATTACCTGCTTGATGGACATCTTGCTTGGGGTTCCTTGCTTGCTTGACTGGATGGCGAGGCTCAGAGGGCAGCGGCCGGCACTGACAAAGCGCCGGGCGCGACGTCCACGATCTGCTGGCCAAGGAACCAGCGTGCGCCATGCGCGCCGCCCATCTCCATGTGATCGCCCGAGACCCGCACCCAGTTGCCTTCGGGCAAGCCCAGCACCGGCGTCTGCGGCTGCAGCACCGTGAACTCGGCCAGCCGCTGGTCGCGCGTTTCGCCGCGGAAGCCGGGCACCACCAGGTTGAAGTAGTGCGGATTGACCTGGAACGGCACCAGCCCGAGCGCATCGAGGCCGCCGGGGTCGGCGACCGGCATGTCATTGGTGGTGCGGATGGTGGGGCAGGCGACATTGGTGCCGGCGCTCCAGCCGATATAGCGTGCCGCGCCCGCGGCCACCTGGCGTGCAATCACCGGCAGCAGGCCGCGCTCGCGCAGGCATTGCAGCAACCGGAAGGTGTTGCCGCCACCGATGACGATCAGTTCGGCCGCTTCCACCGCCCGCACGCAGTCCGCATCGGAGAGCCGGTGCGGCGAATGCGCTGCAATGCCGGCCGGAGCCAGCGCGTCGCGCAACAGCGCTTCATAGCTGTCCCAGTCGCGCGTGACGCCGGCGAACGGCAGGAAGCAGGCACGGGCGCGCCCGCCGGCCAGTTCGCGGATCGCGTCGTGGGCGTGGACGAGGTAGCCCGCGTCGCTGGAGGAGTTGCTGAGTAACAGGAGTTCCATGGGATTGAGCTGCCGGGATGACTATTTGGTGGCGGTGTCGCCGGGATGGCGCCAGAGCGGATCGCCCAGGCGCTGCCCGACCGGCGCCACCGCCTGCACCAGCGTTTCGCGCAACGCGCGTGCCTGGGCCTGGCTGACCTGCATCGCGGTGAAGGACAGGCACAGCCCGCGCACGTCTCCCGAGAGCGGGTCCGCCAGCGTGGTGGCAACGGCGCCGATGCCCGGCATGCCTTCGTTGACGGCGATGGCGCTGCGCTCGGCGCGGGCCGTGGCCACGCGCTCGCGCAGCTCAGACACGGTGGCCGGACATCCGGCCGGTGCGTCGGGCAGCTTGCGGGTGCCGCTGGCGCCATAGCGCGCGCTGAATTCGGTTTCGGGCAGGCGCGACAGCAGCACGCGGCCCATGGCGGTGGTGAAGGCCGGGCGTCGCGCGCCCGGCGGCGACAGCACCTGCACCGGGTTGCTGCCGTTCAGGCGCTGCAGCACCACGGTGTCGGTGCCGTCGAGCATCGACAGGTAGGCCGTGAAGCCGGTCGAGTCCGACAACGCGGCGAGGATCTCGCGGCATTGGTCGTCGAAGGGATGCGCCTGCGTGGCCGCATGCGCCGCGCGGATCACCAGTGTGCCCGGGCGATAGCGTCGCGTGGCCGGCTGCAGTTCAAGCAGCCGGTAGCGGACCATCTGGGCCAGCAGGCGCGATGCCGAGCTCTTGGCCAGGCCCAGTTCATCCAGCACATCGTTGAACGTGATCTCGTGGCGGCCGTGACCGAACAGGTCCAGCACGCTCTCCACGCCTTCAAGAATGCTCACTTCGGCTCTCCGCCTAAGTTGTTTGCTGAGGTTCCGTTTTTCGGAACCTGGGTTCCGTAATTCGGTTGGCAAATCATAGGGCGATGGGTGGCGGAACACAAGGGGAAATTTCCCTGGCCGAATACGGGCAAAAAAAATGGCCCCGAACCGGGGCCATTCCATGCCTCCTGGAACCGCGCGCTCAATGCGCCGCCATCGCGTCCGCCGAGCCGCCACCGCCGCCCCTGGCCGGCCGCGTCAGCCAGACAAAGCCGATCAGCGCGAAGAACAGCACGCCCGAGATCCAGAAGATGTCGTTGGCACCGAGCATGGCGGCCTGCTGGGTGATATTGCGCTCGATCACGCCGACCGCCTGCGCCTGGCTCATGCCCATCTGCATCAGGTGGTTGAGCTGGTCGGTGTAGGCCGGGTTGTACGGGTTGGCGTGCTCGACCAGTTGCGCGTGGTGCAGGGCCGAACGGTTCTCCCAGACGGTGGTCGAGACCGACGCGCCGATGCCGCCGAAGGTGATCCGCACGAAGTTCGACAGGCCCGAGGCGGCGGGGATCTTTTCCGGCGGCTGCCCTGACAGGATGATCGAAGTCAGCGGGATGAAAAACATCGCCATGGCCGCGCCCTGGATCAGCGTGGGCACCATCAGCGTCCAGGTATCGACCTGCGTGGTGAAGCCCGAGCGCATCAGGCTGACGATGCCGAAGGTGATGAAGGCCGCGGTGGCGACCCAGCGTGCATCCATCTTCGGCAGGTTGCGCCCGATCACCGGCGACAGCAGGATCGCGAAGATGCCGACCGGCGCCATCACGATGCCCGCGTCGGTCGCGGTATAGCCGACGATGGTCTGCAGCCACAGCGGCAGGATCACCAGGTTGCCGAAGAACAGCCCGTACGCCACCGAGATCGCGACCACGCCGGAACTGAAGTTGCGGCCCTTGAACAGGCTGATATCGACAATGGGATGCTTCTCATAGGTTTCCCAGGCGAGGAAGAACAGGAAGCCGACGATCGCCACCAGCGTCAGCACCACGATCTCGGTCGAGTGGAACCAGTCCAGCTCCTTGCCCTTGTCCAGCATCAGCTGCATCGAGCCCACCCAGATCACCAGCAGCGCCAGGCCGATGCGGTCGATCGGCAGCACCTTGGTGGGGGTCTCGCGGTCCTTGTAGATGGCCCAGGTGGCGTAGGCGGTGACGATGCCTACCGGCACGTTGATGTAGAAGATCCACGGCCAGGTCATGTTGTCGGAGATCCAGCCGCCCAGCAGCGGGCCCATGATCGGTGCCACCAGCGTGGTCATGCCCCATAGCGCCAGCGCCATGGTGCTCTTCGCGGGCGGATAGCTCGACAGCAGCAGCGACTGCGACAGCGGGATCATCGGCCCGGCCACCGCTCCCTGCAGCACGCGCGCGGCCAGCAGCGTCTCCAGGTTCGGCGCGACCCCGCACAGCCACGACGCCAGCACGAACAGCAGGATCGAGGTGATGAACAGCCGCACCGCGCCGAAGCGCGTGGTCAGCCAGCCGGTCAGCGGCACCGAGATCGCATTGGCCACCGCGAACGAGGTGATGACCCAGGTGCCCTGGTTGGGCGCCACGCCCAGGTCGCCCGAGATCGCCGGGATCGACACGTTGGCGATCGACGAGTCCAGCACGTTCATGAACGTGGCCAGCGACAGCGCGATGGTGCCGAGCACCAGCTTGCCGCCGGTCAGGGGCTGCGGCTGCTGCGGCAGGGCCCGCGCCGGCGCCGGGCCGGCGCCCGGCTGCGCCGCGGGCGCGGCCGGTGCGGCGGATGGGGAGGTGGCCATGATCAGGTATTGGCGGGCTTGGCGGACTTGGGGGACTTGGCGGCGTTGGCGTGAGCGGCGCTGGCCGAGGACAGGCCGGTGCCGCGGCCGCCGTTGTTGGCGGCGATGATGCGCGCGATCAGCTGGTCGGCATCCTGCGCCACCTTGTCATAGACGTCGGTCTGCATCGGCCTGGCCGGCGCGGCGGCGGCCATGGCGGCGCCTTCCTCGCGGCGCACGTCGACCTTGACCGTCATCGACAGGCCCACGCGCAGCGGGTGGTCCTTGAGCTGCTGCGGATCCAGCGCGATACGCACCGGCAGGCGCTGCACCACCTTGATCCAGTTGCCGGTGGCGTTCTGCGCCGGCAGCAGCGAAAACGCCGAGCCGGTGCCGGCCGAGAAGCCGGCGACCTTGCCGCGGTATTCGACCCTGGAGCCATAGACGTCGGCTTCCAGCGTCACGGGCTGGCCGATGCGCATATGCGTGATCTGCACTTCCTTGAAGTTGGCATCGACCCAGACCTGGTCCAGCGGCACCACCGCCATCAGCGGCGCGCCGGCGGCCACGCGCTGGCCGACCTGCACCGAGCGCTTGGCGACGTAGCCGGTCACCGGCGCGGGCAGCGCCGAGCGCGCGAACGACAGGTAGGCCGAGCGCAGGTTGGCGGCGGCGCGCTGCACGTTGGGGTGGTTCTCGACCGTGGTCTGGTCGGTCAGCACCTGGTTCGATGCCAGCTGCTCGCGCGCGGCCAGCAGCGCCGACTCGGCGCCCTTGAGCGCGGCTTGCGCGTGCGAGATCTCTTCATTCGACACCGCGCCCGAGCCGGCGATGGCTTGGCGCCGGCGCAGGTCGTCGCGGGCCTTGGCCACGTCGGCTTCGCGCAGCGCCACGTTGGCCGCCAGCGAGCCGTTGTTGACGTAGAGCGTGCGCACTTCGCGCACGGCCTGTGCCAGCTGGGCCTCGGCCTGTTCCAGCGCCACCTGCGTGTCGGCGCGGTCGAGCTGGATCAGCGGCTGGCCGGCTGTGACCAGCTGGGTGTCGTCGGCCGCGATCGACACGACGGTGCCAGCCACCAGCGGCGTGACCTGGACCACGTTGCCGGCGACATAGGCGTCGTCGGTGCTTTCGAAATGGCGGGCATACAGTCCCCAGTACACGCCGTAGCCGATGCCGGCGACCACGATCGCCGCGGTCAGCGACAGCAGCATGCGCTTGCGCTTGCCGTTGGGAGGGGTGGCCGTGGCTTGCTGGGGGGTGTTGGTGCCGGCCGCTTGCTGGTTGTTGCTCATGATGTCTTCTGGATAATCTTGTCTGCGATCACCGGGTGCGCGGATCAGCCGCGGGCGCCCGCCTGGGTGTGGCCCTGGGTGTGGCCGGGCTGCCGCGCCGGACCATGGGCGACGCTCTCGTGGCCTTCGGCCGGCTCCTGGTAGCCGCCGCCGAGCGCCTTCATCAGGCCCATCTGCAGGTCCAGCCGCCGCGCCTGCAGGTCGGTCGCCAGGCGGCGCTGCTGCAGCACGTTGCTTTCCGCGTTGAGCACGGTCAGCTGCGTCCCGAGCCCGGCCTTGTAGCGCGTGGTGGCCAGCGCGTAGGCGTGCTCGGCCAGGTCCAGCGCTTCGCGCTGGGTCTGGATCTGCTTGTCGACGCTGCGGATGCTGGTCATGACATCGGCGGTCTCGCGCAGGGCATCGACCAGCGCCTGGTTGTAGTTGGCCACGGCAATGTCGTAGCCGGCGTACTTGCCCTTCAGGTTGGCGCGCAGCCTGCCGCCCTCGAAGATCGGCAGGCGCACGGTCGGACCGATGCCGAAGGTGCGGCTGATGCCCATCAGCAGGTTCGAAGGATCCAGCGCGGCGAGGCCGGCAAAGGCGGTCAGGCTGACGTCGGGCAGGAATTCCTTCCTGGCGACGTTGATGTCCTTGGATGCCGCCTCGACGCGCCAGCGCGCCGCCACCAGGTCAGGGCGACGGCCCAGCAGGCCGATGGTCAGGTCGTCGGGCAGGGTGGGCGTAGCCTGGGCCAGCAATACCGGCGGCTGGATCTGCAGGCCGCGGTCCGGGCCCTTGCCCAGCAGCGCGGCGAGCTGGTTGCGGGCCAGCGCGATCTCTTCGTCGACGCGCTGCAGGTCGGTCTGCGAGGCCGCCACCGTGCCGCGCGCCTGGGTGGTTTCCACCTGCGTGTCCAGTCCGGCGGCGAGGCGCTGGCGCGACAGCTCGGTCAGGTCGCGGCGCTGGGCGATGGCGCGCTCGGCCACGTCGCGCTGCGCATACAGCGCGGCCAGGCGCGCGTAATTGCGCGAGATCGACGTTGCCAGGATCAGGCGCGCGGCCTGGCTTTCGGCCTCGGCGGCGCGGTCATCCGACAGCGCGGCTTCGAGCGCATCGTGATGCTTGCCCCAGAAGTCGAAGTCATAGGACAAGCCCACCTGCAGGCGCGACTGGTTCTGCCACGAGCCCGCCAGCGGCGTGCCTTCGAACAGATCCTTCTCGGAGAAGCGCTGGCGGATCAGGCTGCCTTCGAACTCCAGGTGCGGGTAGAGCGCGCTGCGCGTGGCCTCGGCCATGGCCCGCGACGCTTCCACCCGGGCAAAGGCCGCCTGCAGGCTGGGATTGTCCTTGACCGCTTCGTCGACCAGCGCGCTCAGCTGCGGGTCCTTGAACTGGGCGACCCAGTCCTGCGACGGCCACTGGCCGTGCTCGCCGGGCAGGGTTTGCGAAGTCGCCATCGCGGCCGGATCGGCCATGGTCTGGGTGCTGTGCGAATTGCCAAGCGCCGCGCAGCCGGCCAGCGCCGCGGCCGCGATCGCGGTCAGCGCCAGCGTGCCGACGCCGCGCGCCAGCTTGCGGGAACTGGCAGGCCGGTTAAATCGGAAGGAAAGAACTGGTTTCATGGTGTTGCTCCGTGGCGGAGCCATACGGTGTCTACGGGCTGCTGACGGTGTCCGGCCGGGCCGGCCGACGCGGACGATCTGGCGTGCCGGAAGTCCGGCGCGCAGCCTGCTACCCGCTGTTGGCGATGACCCGCCGCAGCATGCTGCGCAGCAACTGGATCTCGTCTTCGGAAAAACCTCGAAAGTGGTGCGCAAGGACCTTGCAGAAGATTGCCGGCAGTTGCTGCACCAGTTCCTGGCCCTGCGGCGTCACCGACAGGTCGACCACGCGGCGGTCGGCGTCGCGGCGGCGGCGCTCGATCAGGCCGCGTTTTTCCATGCGGCTGAGCAGACGCGTGACCGAGCCCATGTCGGTGTTCAATTCGCGGCCCAGGTCGGTGACGGTCGAGGCACGGCCGGTGGCCAGCATCATCAGGCAGCTTGCCTGGGCGTGGGTGATGTCCAGGCTGCCGACCTCCTGTTCGACGCCGTGCGCCAGCATGTTCTTGGCCCGTTGCATCAGATAGCCGACGCTGTCGCACATATGGTACTGGGCGGGATCGAACAGGCCGCCCGGCGTGGCTGGCGGCATGGGAGAGGGGGCTTGTGACATCTTTGCCTTTGCAATCTTTGCTGTGGCAAATATATGTTCACGTTTAACGATCCGCAAGAAAGGAAATTGTTCATTGCGGAATCCGCAAATGTTTTCCCTAGGCCAGGGGCGGTTCCGGTCAACGCTTCTTGCGCCGCAACATGCTAGAATGTTGGGTTACCTCAGATTCTCCGGCCCTCCTTGCGAGGGCCCCGTTCTTAGCGAGACGCAGCAATGACCCGCGCCATCCGAAATATCGCCATCATCGCCCACGTCGATCATGGCAAGACCACCCTGGTCGACCAGCTCCTGCGCCAGGCAGGCACCTTCCGCGACAACCAGCAAGTCGCCGAGCGGGTGATGGACTCGAACGACCTGGAAAAGGAACGCGGGATCACGATTCTCGCGAAGAACTGTGCCGTCGAGTACAACGGCACCCATATCAATATCGTCGACACCCCGGGCCACGCCGACTTCGGCGGTGAAGTGGAGCGCGTGCTGTCGATGGTCGACGGCGTGCTGCTGCTGGTCGACGCGGTCGAGGGCCCGATGCCGCAGACCCGCTTCGTCACGCGCAAGGCGCTGGCGCTGGGCCTGAAGCCGATCGTGGTGATCAACAAGATCGACCGCCCGGGCGCGCGTCCGGACTGGGTCATCAACCAGACCTTCGACCTGTTCGACAAGCTGGGCGCGACCGACGAGCAGCTCGACTTCCCGGTGATCTACGCCTCGGGCCTGAACGGCTACGCCGGCCTGACCGAAGACGTGCGCGACGGCGACATGAAGCCGCTGTTCGAGACCGTGCTCGACAAGGTGCCGGTGCGTGACGACGACCGCGACGGTCCGCTGCAGCTGCAGATCATCTCGCTGGACTACTCCAGCTACGTCGGCAAGATCGGCGTGGGCCGCATCTCGCGTGGCCGTGCCCGTCCGCTGCAGGACGTGGTGGTCAAGTTCGGCCCGGAAGGCAACCCGATCAAGGGCCGCATCAACCAGGTGCTGAAGTTCCAGGGCCTGGAGCGCGAAATCGTGCAGGAAGCCGAAGCCGGCGACATCGTGCTGATCAACGGCATCGAAGAACTGGGCATCGGCTGCACCGTGTGCGCGCCCGAGGCCCAGGACGCTCTGCCGATGCTGAAGGTGGACGAGCCGACGCTGACCATGAACTTCTGCGTCAACACCTCGCCGCTGGCGGGCCGTGAAGGCAAGTTCGTGACCAGCCGCCAGCTGCGCGAGCGCCTGGACCGCGAACTGAAGTCCAACGTGGCGCTGCGCGTGGCCGATACCGGCGACGACACCATCTTCGAAGTGTCCGGCCGCGGCGAACTGCACCTGACCATCCTGCTGGAAAACATGCGCCGCGAAGGCTACGAGCTGGCCGTGTCGCGTCCGCGCGTGGTGTTCAAGGAAATCGACGGCGTCAAGTGCGAGCCGTATGAACTGCTGACCGTGGACGTCGAAGACAGCCACCAGGGCGGCATCATGGAAGAGCTGGGCCGCCGCAAGGGCGAACTGCTCGACATGGCGTCGGACGGCAAGGGCCGTACCCGCCTGGAATACCGTATCCCGGCCCGTGGCCTGATCGGCTTCCAGGGCGAGTTCCTGACGCTGACGCGCGGCACCGGCCTGATCAGCCACATCTTCGACGACTACGCGCCGGTGCGCGAAGGCGGCCTGGGCGAGCGCCACAACGGCGTGCTGATCTCGCAGGACGACGGCGACGCCGTGGCCTACGCGCTGTGGAAGCTGCAGGACCGCGGCCGCATGTTCGTCAAGCCGGGCGATGCGCTGTATGAAGGCATGATCATCGGCATCCACAGCCGCGACAACGACCTGGTGGTCAACCCGATCAAGGGCAAGCAGCTGACCAACGTGCGCGCCTCGGGTACCGACGAAGCGGTGCGCCTGGTGCCGCCGATCCAGATGTCGCTGGAATACGCGGTGGAATTCATCGCCGACGACGAACTGGTCGAGCTCACGCCGAAGAGCATCCGCCTGCGCAAGCGCCACCTGAAGGAGCACGAGCGCAAGCGTGCCGCCCGCGAAGGCGCATAAGCGCCTGAGCAGCCGGACCTGCCCAAAAAACCGCGCCTGCCAGGCGCGGTTTTTTTATTGCGTTTCCGGCAGCGTCGCCGGCGCGGCGGCGCGCGGGCTGCGCCATTCCGGCGGCTTCCACAGGTAGCGCGGGTCGCGGTCGCGCCAGGCATCGGCAAACATGTCGCGCCATTCGTGGAAGGTCAGCGTCAGCGGATCATGGCTGCGCACCTGGCGCGTAATGCCGTAGACCGGCGCCTCGCGTTCGGGGACGAAGGTACCGAACAGGCGGTCCCAGATCGTCAGCACGCCGGCATAGTTGCGGTCGATGTATTGCGGGTTCCTTGCATGGTGGACGCGATGGACCGAAGGCGTGTTCAGCAGCCGCTCGACCATCGGCCAGCGTTGCCCCAGGCGCGTATGGACGAAGAACTGGAAGCCCAGGTTCAGGCCCACCGCAAGGATGACCCAGTCGGGCGTGAAGCCGATATACGCCAGCGGAATCCAGAACAGCCACATGCCTGACAGCGGGTAGGTCAGGCTCTGCCGGAACGCGGTCGAGAAATTCATGCCTTCCGACGAATGATGCGTCACGTGCGAGGCCCACAGCCAGCGCACGCGATGGCTGGCGCGATGGAACCAGTAGTAGAGGAAGTCCTGCAGCAACAGCAGCAGGAAGAACGACCACAACGTCTGCGGCACGGCCTGCAGGCCGTGCTGGTAGCACCACGTGTAGACGGTGCGGACCATCAGCCAGAGGAAGAACGCGTCCGAGGCCTGGTGCATCAGCGCCAGCGCGGCGTTGGAGAGCGTGTCGCGCAGGCTGTAGACGGCCGGGTCGCGGCGCGACCAGTACCACGCTTCGGCGCCGACGGTCAGCACGAAGACCGGCGCGAAGGCCAGCAGCACGAGTCCGGGATCGAGCGATGCGGTGTTCATCCCGGCAGTGTGCCCGTTCGCCGGGAAATTGCCACGAGGGCTTCCTCCAAACGCTGGCGCTGTGTGTCGGGTGGGCCGCTTTCGCCACTTGATGGCGATGCTGTACTGCCATGCAATTCTGTCACGCGTGTGAAGGCCATCAATACGGGTAAAGGATGCAGCGCCGGCGCCGTAGTTGGACAGGGCAGCGGCGCGGCGCGCCGCCTTCATTCCAGTTTCCTTATTCCCCCGGAGCCTTATCCATGTTCAGGAACACGACTATCGGCGCCAGATTGTGGTTTCTTACTATCGTCACAAATTTGTTGTTGCTGATTGTCGGCGCCGTTGGCTGGCTTGGCATGTCGCGCAGCAACGAGGCGACGCACCAGATCTATGGGCAGCAGCTGTCGGCCGCGGTCAACCTGGCCGAAGCGCGTTCGAACCAGTTGCTGGTGCGCGTGCTGCTGGACCAGGCCACCTTTGCCGCCGATCCCGCCGACGCCAAGGCGCGCGCCGCGACCGCCGAAGGCTTTGCGCGCGATTCGGAGAAGGCCTGGCAGGCCTATCTCGCGCTGCCGCGTTCGGCCGACGAAGCGAAGGTGGCTGAAGACGTTACCGCCAAGCGCGATGCATTGTTCAAGCAGGGCGTGGCGCCCATGATCGCCGCGCTGCATGCCGGCGATCGCGACGGCGTGATGAAGGCGGTGCTGGAAACCATTCCGCAACTCGATATCGCCTTCACCGCCGTCAACACCGAGCTGAACAAGCTGCAAGTGGCCAGCGCCAGGCAGGTCTACGAGGCCTCGCAGCAGCGCTACCGCAACCTGTTCATGCTGTCCGTGTGCGTGCTGGCAGCGGGACTGGTGTTCAGCACCGTGGTGGCATGGCGCCTGCGCCGTTCGATCGTGCAGCCGCTGGATACGGCGATTGCGCGCTTCGAAAGGATTGCCGGCGGTGACCTGAGCGGTGCCGCCGCCGGCGGCGAAGTGCGGGCCGACGAAGCGCTGGCCGACGAAGCGGCGCGCAACGAGACCGCGCGCATGCTCGGCATGCTTGGCCGGATGCAGGCCAGCCTGGTTGCCATGGTGGGTGATGTGCGCGGCGGTGCCGATTCGATCGCCGCGGCCAGCAAGCAGATTGCCAGCGGCAACGCGGACCTGTCGCAGCGCACCGAGCAGCAGGCGGCTTCGCTGGAGGAAACCGCTTCGAGCATGGAAGAACTGACCAGCACCGTGCGCCAGAATGCCGACAGCGCGCGCGAGGCGCGCGCGCTCGCCAGCGATGCCGCGACCCTGGCCGGGCGCGGCAGCGATGCAGTGCTGCGCG
The DNA here is from genome assembly GCF_900250075.1 of Cupriavidus taiwanensis. NCBI lineage: Bacteria > Pseudomonadati > Pseudomonadota > Betaproteobacteria > Burkholderiales > Burkholderiaceae > Cupriavidus > Cupriavidus taiwanensis. Next base: position 2,253,867 of record NZ_LT977070.1, on the reverse strand, counting down.
TGGTCAATACCATGCAGTCGATCGACGCCAGCTCTGGCAAGATCGTCGACATCATCGACGTGATCGAGAAGATCGCGTTCCAGACCAATATCCTGGCGCTGAACGCAGCGGTGGAAGCCGCGCGTGCCGGCGAGCATGGCCGCGGCTTTGCCGTGGTGGCGGGCGACGTGCGCGACCTGGCGCAGCGCTGCGCCGGCGCATCCAAGGAGATCCGCGCGCTGATCGGCGCCTCGGTGGCCAATGTGCGCGAGGGCTCGGGGCTGGTCGATGAGGCCGGGCGCGCGATGCAGGACATCGTCGACGCGGTGCAGCGTGTCAGCGCCATCATCGGCGATATCAGCGCGGCGTCGGACGAGCAGTCCAACGGCATCGAGCAGGTCAACGTGGCGGTGTCGCAGATGGACAGCATGACGCAGCAGAATGCGGCGCTGGTCGAGCAGGCCGCCGCGGCCGCGGCATCGCTGGAAGAGCAGGCGCAGCGGCTTACCTCGCTGGTGGCGACGTTCCGGCTGGCCTGAACGGGCAGGGCGCATGCATGCCGGCATGCGCCGCAAGCTGCCCATGCGCGTGCGCTTGCCAAGGTGACTGGCGTAAAATTGCCAGTTGCATTGGAGGAGTACGACATGACTGAATTCGTCACGACCGAGGTCCGCGGTGGCGTCGGATACCTGACGCTGAACCGCCCGCAGGCGCTCAACGCGCTGTCGCTGGACATGATCCGCGCCATCACGCAGGCGCTGCGGGACTGGGCCGCCGCGCCCGAGGTGGCTGCCGTGGTGGTGGCCGGTGCCGGTGGCAAGGCGTTCTGCGCCGGCGGCGACATCCGCTACTTCCATCAGGCCGCGCATGCGGGCGATCCGCTGCTCGACCAGTTTTTCGTTGAGGAATACGCGCTCAATTTCCTGATCCACCGCTACGCCAAGCCCTATATCGCGCTGATGGACGGCGTGGTGATGGGCGGCGGCATGGGCATCTCGCAGGGCGCGCGCCTGCGGCTGGTCACCGATCGCACCAGGATGGCCATGCCCGAAACCAATATCGGCCTGTTCCCGGATGTGGGCGGCGGCTGGTTCCTCGCGCGCACCCCCGGACGCATCGGCGAATACCTGGGCCTGACCGGCACCGTGATCCACGCCGCCGACGCCTTGTATGCCGGCCTGGCCGACGCCTACCTGCCGGGCAACCGCCTGGCGGAACTGGTCGAATCCCTGCGCGCGCAGCAGTTCGCCAGCGGCGATGCGGTGCTGGCGCATATCGAAACCTTCACCACCGCGCACCGCGCCGATTGCGTGCCCGCGCAGAGCACGCTGGCCGGGCTGTCGGAGCAGATCGACACGCTGTTCGCGGGCAACACCGCGCAGGACATTGTTGCCGCCGTCAGCGACACGCCGGGAGACTGGGCCGCGCAGACCGCCGCCATGCTGCGCAGCCGTTCGCCGCTGATGCTGTGCGTGACGCTGGAGCAGATCCGCCGCGCGCGCAGCATGTCGCTGGAAGACGAGCTGCGCATGGAGCTGGACATGATGTACTACGTGTTCCGCAAGGGCGATGGCGTCGAAGGCATCCGCGCGCTGGCGGTCGACAAGGACCACAAGCCGCGCTGGCAATACGCGAGGCTCGACGAAGTCAGCCGCGAGAAGGCGCTGTCGTTCTTCGACAGCCCGTGGCGCCAGGAGGAGCACCCGCTGGCGGCACTGGGCAAGCCTGTCTGACATCGCTGCACGGAACGCTCCGGCGCCGACTCGGGTAGAGTGACGGGCAGGGTCTGGCGCCCGCGCACGGCGATGCCGCGCGCGGGCGCCGCCTGTGCCAATCCGTCCACACCGTCAAAGGAGCCGTAATGAGTGATCCTCGTGATGTCGTTGTACTGGTGGGAAGCCTGCGCAAGGAGTCATACAACCGCAAGCTGGCCAAGGCGCTGATCGCGCTGGCGCCGCCGCAGCTCAGGCTGGAAATCGTCGAGATCGGCAACCTGGAGCTGTACAACCAGGACCTCGACGACAAGCCGACCCAGGCCTGGACCGCATTCCGCGACCGCATCCGCCGCGCCGACGCCGTGCTGTTCGTCACGCCGGAATACAACCGCTCGGTGCCCGCGCCGTTGAAGAACGCCATCGACGTGGGTTCGCGCCCCTATGGCAGCAGCGTCTGGGACGGCAAGCCCGGCGCCATCGTCAGCGCATCGCCGGGCGCCATCGGCGGCTTCGGTGCCAACCACCATCTGCGCCAGTCGCTGGTGTTTCTGAATATCCCCATCTTGCAGCAACCGGAGGCGTATATCAGCGGCGTGGACAAGCTGTTCGACGAGCAGGGCGGGCTTGCCAACGAGTCGACCAAGGGTTTCCTGGGCAAGTTCATGACTACGTTTGGCGCCTGGATCGAGCGGAACGCGCCGCGCTGAGGAGGCGCGCAGCGTCAGCTTTCGAAGCCGTGCCCGAAAAGCAAAACGGCGCCTGAATCAGGCGCCGTTTTGCAGGGAATTTTGGGGTGGCTGATGGGACTCGAACCCACGACGACAGGAATCACAATCCTGGACTCTACCAACTGAGCTACAGCCACCGTAGAGGTCATCAGCGAAGCGCTGATCGACGAAAAACAAGATTATACAAACAGATTTTCGAGATGGCTAGTATCCCGCACAAAAAATTTTGACGGGCATCGCTCAGGAACGGGACGGGCTCCACTTGGCCTCGAGCAGCACCGCCTGCTTGATCGCGGCGATGGTCTCGGCCTCGGTATCGAACTGGCCCAGCAGCCGGCGCGACTTGCCGTTCAGCACGGCTTCCTGCAGCGCTTTGCCCGCGGCTTCCGAGGTGCCGGGGTGCCAGCAGTAGCGCGCGGTCCATTTGCCATCCTGGAGTTGTTCGGCGACCCAGATCACCCTGAAGTCTTCATAGACCACGCCGAAAGGCGCTTCTTTTTCCACGTTGTCTTTGTCCATGCTGCCTCCCCTGCCGGCACGGTCCGCATACCGTGCCTGATTTCGCCTGGGGAGCGTGCGGAAATCGTATCACGGGTCCTGGATGAGTTCCGGACCATGTCCGCCAGCCAAATATGCTGCGCACAGCCCCTACCTCTGCAGGGTTCATGCGGCACGTGCCCGAAGCGATACTCGAGTCCGAGGGACATTGACCCCCCTCGACCTTCCCGTCAGGCGGCCTGCCCCAGGGGCCGCCTGCCTCTTTTTCCTTCCACTGCTTTCCTTCGCCCCGGCAGCCGACGTTTCCATGCCGCACCACGCCTGCGATGGAACCTCTCGGCCACGCGCGAGCCCAACCGAAGTTATCGACGCAGGGAACAGGCCATGCAGAACAAGTGTAGATGGACGGCGAGGACTCTTGCGGTGGCGGCACTGGCGGCCTTGATGGGCGGGTGCGCCGCGGGCGGCGGTACCGAGGGCAGGGAATCGAGCATCACGACTTACGGCACGCTGGACATCGGTATCAGCCATACGCGATAGCCATGGCGATGCACCTCCAGCGCAATCAATTTTGCGTGACCGATGGAACGCTTGTCCGGGAGGCCGGTCAAATCGGTTCGTCCATGTGGTGCCGGGCGAGCGCACAAAAAAAGAGTCCGCAGCGCGGACTCTTAACTTTAGCGATCTCAAATGCCCTGAAGGCCGTTGCACTGTAACTGCCATGCGGGCAAAGCACCATTCGGGTAAACGAAGAGCGATGTCGCAAGCGCGAGAGCGCCGACGAAAAAAAAGCCCGCCGGAGCGGGCTAATAATCAGTTGAAGAAAGCCCTGTATTCGAGGGCAGGCACAGTGTAAGAAAGTGCCCTGCCTCAGCGAATTAGGGGAATCCCTTTCCGGACGCCGGTTTCCGGGCGATCGGGCATCTCATGTGCGGCGCGCGGAACCCGCGCGCCGCCATGCATATTTTCACGATTCGAAGTTAGAGCGCAGCCTCGGCACGGCACCCGCCCGTGCGCGCTTACGCGGCCAGCGGCTCTTGTGCGTGCGGCCGCAGATGCATGCGCGCTTCTTCGAACAGCGCATCGACGTCGGTCCGCGTGCGCGCCGCATGCATGCGCTTCGCATCGGACAGCACGCGGCGCCAGCCACGTCCGCCGGCGATGCCGCGATGCAGTCCGAGCATGTGCCGTGTCACGGCACCCATATATCCGCCTTGCTCAACGAAGTCGCCGATATAACGCTGCATCGCCAGTTCGACCTCGAGCCGCGACGGCACTGCCGCATTGGTATCGCCATAAAAGCGCGCGTCCATTTCCGCAAGGATGTACGGCTGGTGATATGCCTCGCGTCCGATCATGACGCCATCGACGTGCTGCAGATGAGTGGCGATTTCGTCATGGCTGACGATGCCGCCGTTGATCAGGATCTCGAGCTCCGGGAATTCGCGCTTGAGTTGGTATGCCACCTCATAGCGCAGCGGCGGAATCTCGCGGTTTTCCTTCGGGCTCAGGCCCTTCAGGATCGCATTGCGCGCATGGACGATAAACGTGCCGCAGCCCGCCTGCGCCACCTTGCCGACAAAATCGCGGACGAAATCGTAGTGCTCGATCTTGTCGATGCCGATGCGATGCTTCACGGTTACCGGAATCTCCACCGCATCGCGCATCGCCTTCACGCAGTCCGCCACCAGTTCCGGTTCCGCCATCAGGCAGGCGCCGAACGCGCCGCGCTGCACGCGCTCGGACGGGCAACCGCAGTTAAGGTTGATTTCGGCGTAGCCCCACTGCTGGCCAAGCTTCGCCGCCATGGCGAGATCGGCCGGCTCGCTGCCACCCAGCTGCAGCGCGACCGGATGCTCGGCCGCATCGAAGTCGAGGTGGCGCGGCACGTCGCCATGCAGCAGCGCGCCGGTGGTCACCATCTCGGTATATAGCCAGGTATGGCGGCTGAGCTGGCGATGGAACATGCGGCAATGACGGTCGGTCCAGTCCATCATCGGCGCAACCGAAATGCGGCGGGGATTTACGTTCATGGAATACGGCAATTGGGTGCGGGCCGGACACGGCAGCAGGCCCCTGAGAATGGTGCGGGGGCATGGGCAGGTCACTGCACCCCGGCAGGGGCCAAGCGCGGGGCGGGCCAGCAAGAAGACGTGAGTATAGGCTACCGCGCCAAGGTCTGCTGCGCCACGATCTAAGCGGAGCCATAGCGGCTGGCCGGCAAAATTCGCTGGACTGCTGTGCTCCGCGCGCAGGCGCACGCCACCCGCCAGCGGCTGGATATGAAGCTCGGCGTGTTCGCGGGTCGATGCCGAAGGCATTCCGATGTGAATACTGGAAGCGCGACGGAGAATGAAGAGAAGATCGAGTGCAAGCGCCGGTGAGCGCCTTGCCGTGCCGAACGCCGCTGCTGGCTAATGGCGCAAAAATCGAGATAGCGCCTGGCCCGCGCGCAGGGTAAAATCCGCACCTGGCGCCCGCAACACCCGCACGAAGACTGTGAAAATTTCAGCGCCAGTGCGGAACAATGCGAAGCCGAAAGCGTTGATTTCAATGGGGTCAGTAGTGGGATCGAGTCCCATCCAGCCACCCCAAGCATTCTCCAGGACGGTGCCTCTCAAGGGCGCCGTTTTGCATTCCCCGGGGGCGGTATGTTGGTTCGAACGGTACTGATTGGCGCAGCGATGGCAACCATGGTGGCAGGGTGTGCCACTGGCACTTCGGAGAAGGATGTCCGCGCTCGCCCGCCGATGCGGCTGTTTACGCCGGTCAAGATGGCCGAGGTCGCGAAATGCCTGCGCAACAATCTGGGCGATGAAGCTACGCTGGTCCAGTTGCCGGCGAAAAACCAGACCGAGATCCGTATCGGCCAGAGCGCGGCAAGCGGTGAATATCAATACGCCTACCTGATCTCTCTGACGGCACAGGCCGATGGCACGGCGCTGGAACTACGCAAGACCGATACCTGGTTTCCCCAGCTGACGCCGACGGAACTCGAGGCCGAAGCCAAGGCGTGCGCGCGTAGCTGAGCGGGACAGAGACCCGGCGACGCGGCAGGCGTCTGGCGATATCAGTCAGGCGGCCAGCTTTTCGGTGGTTTCAAGTTCCAGCATGCGGCAGATCGCCGCCATGCTGCCCACCATGGTACGGCGCTGCGTACCCTGGTAGACACGTACACCCTTGCTCTGGCGAAACGGCACGGGCTTGACCGGACGACGGGCGGCGACGTGGTGGATTTGCGGCATGGTGGCACCTCTTTTTAGGCAAAGCGGGGTCAACACCCGGCGAGCCGGGCGGCGTCTGCAAAGCAATGGAAGCGGGTGGGCCCGCGCAGGCAAGGCGCCCGCGATGGTGCCCGGCTAGAAGCCGGAAGAGCGGATCAGCCCGACGGCGATGCCTTCCAGCGAGAACTCTTCACCGGGCTCGACGATGATGTTGGTGAAGTCGGGGTTCTCGGCGATCAGTTCGATATGGCCACCGCGCCGCTGCAGGCGCTTGACGGTGACGTCGTCACCCAGTCGCGCCACCACGATCTTGCCGTTGGCGGCCTCGCTGGCGCGGCGCACGGCGAGCAGGTCGCCGTCGAGGATGCCGGCGTCGCGCATGCTTAGCCCGCGCACGCGCAGCAGGTAATCCGGTCGCTCATCGAAGACCGAGGCATCCACCTGGTACTGGCGGTCGATATGTTCGGCGGCCAGGATGGGGCTGCCGGCTGCGACGCGGCCCACCAGCGGCAGCGTCAGCTGCAATACGCCGGCCATTGGCAACGAGAATTGGTCCGGCAGCTCCGAATCGCTGCGTGAGACCTTCAGGCGGATGCCACGCGACGCGCCCGGCGTCAGTTCGATCACGCCTTTGCGGGCCAGCGCCCGCAAATGTTCTTCGGCGGCATTGGGCGAGGAGAAACCGAACTCTGCTGCGATCTCGGCGCGGGTAGGGGGGAAGCCGGTGCGGCGGATCGTGTTGCGGATCAGATCGAAAATCTGCTGCTGCCGGGGTGTCAGGGTCGCCATGAGATCGCCGTTCCGTGCAGGGCCGCTGGCCTGGATGACGGAGGCTCTGGTCCGTTATCCAGCATCCGGCGGGCCGGGCACTGTATGTTTAAACAGTATGCTGTGATTTTATACAGTATCGGCGTCAGTGCAAGCAGAATTTTGAGGCGTGTCGCATGGACGCTGGTCAAGGGACCTGATGCGGGCTGCGCCAGGGCGCGTGCGCCCGCTACAATCGCCTTTCCTTTATCCAGAACTAAATCGTTGCGCGCTCCCATGACCCAATTGCCTCGCATCGTCGTATTGGCCACTGGCGGCACCATCGCCGGCGCCGCCGGCAGCGCCGCCAGCAGCGCCCGCTACCAGGCGGCGACCGTGCCGGTGTCCTCATTGCTGGCGGCGGTGCCGCCGTTGCAGTCGCTGGCCCGCATCGAGGCCGAGCAGGTGGCGCAGGTCGACAGCAAGGACATGACCTTCGCGCTGTGGCAAACACTGGCGGCGCGGGTCGGGCACTGGTCGGCGCAGCCTGACGTTGCGGGCATCGTGATCACGCACGGCACCGACACGCTGGAAGAAACCGCGATGGCGCTGCACCTGACGCAATCGTGTCCGGTGCCCGTGGTCCTGACCGCCGCGATGCGTCCGTCGACGTCGTTGTCGGCCGACGGGCCGCTGAACCTGCTGGATGCGGTGCGCGTCGCCGCCCATCCGGATGCGCGCGGCAAGGGTGTGCTGGCGGTGCTGAACCAGCAGATCCACGCGGCACGGGACGTGGCCAAGGCGCATACGTCGGCGGTCGATGCCTTTGTCTCGCCGTGCGGGCCGCTGGGATTCGTGCAGGACGACTACGTGCGCTTTGCCCGGGCGCCCCGGCGGGCGGCTGCGCCCATCGGGCCGATGCCGGCGGCGTGGCCGGTGGTGGAGATCTTGGCAAGCTACGCGCAGCCGGGCAGGGCGGTGGTGGATGCGCTGGTGCGGGCCGGCGTCGCCGGCCTGGTTGTGGCCGCGACCGGCAATGGCTCGATCCACGAGGTGCTGGCAGCTGCCCTTGCCGATGCCGCGGCGGCCGGGGTGGCGGTGGTGCGCAGCTCGCGCACCGGTGCGGGGCATGTGGCGATCCCGCCGCAGCCTAGTTCTGCCGACGGTGTGTTCGTGTCAGCTGCCGACCTCAATCCCTATAAGGCGCGCGTGTTGCTGGCGCTGGCGCTGGCGGCGGATGCCGGGCTGGCGCGCGACCCGGCGCGGCTGCAGTCGGTCTTTGCCAGCGCCTGATTTGCCCGTGAAATCAGCGGCTTGCGTTGTTGATGCGGGGCGGGCTATAATTTAAGGCTATTCAACCTTGCCACACCGGACTCGTGACGCCCGGGTGGCTAATCCCAAAAGGAGCGTCAATGCGTCATTACGAAATCGTCTTCATCGTCCACCCGGACCAGAGCGAACAAGTGCCGGCCATGATCGAGCGCTACAAGCAGCTCGTGACCTCGCAGAACGGCAACGTTCACCGCGTGGAAGACTGGGGCCGTCGCCAGATGGCTTACATGATCCAGAAGCTGGCCAAGGCTCACTACGTTTGCCTGAACATCGAATGCGGCAAGGAAACCCTGGCTGAACTGGAACACGCGTTCAAGTTCAACGACGCCGTCCTGCGCCACCTGATCGTGCAGACCAAGAAGGCCGAGACCGCACCTTCGCCGATGATGAAGGAAGTGCAGCGCGAAGAAGCCCGCAAGGCCGCGCAAACGACCACCGAAGGCCAGGCCGCCTGAGTGCGGACTGCGGTGCGCGCCGTGGCTGACAGCGTCGGCCGGGGCACGAGCGGAAACCGCAACGATTGCAACCAGCAAGAGGCCCCGCGTTGAACCAGCTTCGGCTTGCCGCCACCCTGGCGGAACGCGATGCCCTGCGCTATACCCCGGCCGGGGTCCCCGTCGTGAACTGCATCCTGCAGTACAGCGGCGAGGCCGTCGAGGCGCAGACGCCGCGGCAGGTCGAGTTTGCAATCGCTGCGATGGGGATCGGCCAGGTTGGCCAGCGTCTGGAGCGGCTACCGCTCGGCACGCTGCTCGACTGCGAAGGTTTCCTGGCGCGCAAGCACCGCAACAGCAAGGCTCTCGTCTTTCACATCACTGGATGTAAAGCATTCGAAAAGGATTGAATCATGGCATTCGTCAAACGTGACAACAAGAACAAGAAGCGCTTCCAGCAACAGAACCCGCTGTTCAAGCGCAAGCGCTTCTGCCGCTTCACCGTGGCTGGCGTCGAACAGATCGACTACAAGGATCTGGACACCCTGAAGGACTTCATCGGCGACAACGGCAAGATCACGCCGGCCCGCCTGACCGGTACCAAGGCTCACTATCAGCGTCAGCTGGATACGGCCATCAAGCGCGCGCGTTTCCTCGCGCTGATGCCGTACACCGACCTGCACAAGAACTGATCAGGCCCCAGGGTCCGTCAAGGAGAGAACACGATGCAAATCATTCTGCTGGAAAAAGTCGTCAACCTGGGCAACCTGGGTGACATCGTCAAGGTGAAGGACGGTTACGCCCGTAACTTCCTGATCCCGGGCAAGAAGGCCCGCCGCGCCACGCAAAGCGCGATCGCCGAATTCGAAGTCAAGCGCGCCGAGCTGGAAAAGGCCGCTGCCGAGAAGCTGGCCGCCGCGCAAGCCGAAGGCGAGAAGCTGAACGGCCTGAACGTCCAGATCACCCAGAAGTCGGGTGTGGACGGCCGCCTGTTCGGTTCGGTGACCAACGCCGACATCGCTGAAGCCCTGGCTGGCCAAGGCTACAAGCTGGAAAAGGCGCAGGTTCGTCTGCCGAACGGTCCGCTGAAGACGGTTGGCGACCATCCGGTCAGCGTTGCGCTGCACACGGACGTCGTGGTCGACGTGACCGTGTCGGTGGTGGGCGAGAGCGTCTAAGGACGCGCCGCTCCGGCCGGCGCACCGCGCCGGCCAAAGCCCCGCAAGCATTGCAAGAAGGCAGGAGCCCCGGCTCCTGCCTTTTTTGTTGCCCGGTTGCCAGGCGGCGCCGGACGGCGCTATTGCCAAATGTCCGGCGAAGTGTGTCCACCCGCCGTTATAATCCCTCCCCATGAACGCGCCCGTCGCCGACCCCCAACTCGATAACCTCAAGGTTCCGCCGCACTCCATCGAAGCCGAGCAATCGGTGCTCGGTGGCCTGCTGCTGGACAATGCCGCCTGGGACCGCATCGCGGACTTCCTTTCCGAGGCGGACTTCTACCGGTTCGACCACCGGATGATCTTCCAGAGCATCGCGCGGTTGATCTCGGCGACCAAGCCGGCCGACGTGATCACGGTCTACGAGATGCTGCAGGTGGCCGGCAAGGCCGAAGAGGTGGGCGGGCTGGCGTACCTGAACTCGCTGGCGCAGAACACACCCAGCGCGGCCAATATCCGCCGCTACGCGGAAATCGTGCGCGAGCGCTCGGTGCTGCGCAAGCTGGTGACGGTGGCCGACGATATCGCCTCGGCCGCATTCGCCCCCAAGGGGCGCGAGGTGCGCGAACTGCTCGACGAGGCCGAATCCAAGGTCTTCGCGATTGCCGAAGAGGGCTCGCGCGGGCAGAAAGGCTTCCAGGAAATCCAGCCGCTGCTGACCCAGGTGGTGGAGCGCATCGACGAGCTGTATCACCGCGATAGCACCACCGATGTCACCGGCGTGCCGACCGGCTTTATCGACCTGGACAAGATGACCAGCGGCATGCAGCCGGGCGACCTGATCATCGTCGCCGGCCGCCCGTCGATGGGCAAGACCGCGTTCTCGCTGAACATCGGCGAGCACGTGGCGGTGGAGCAGGGCCTGCCGGTGGCGGTGTTCTCGATGGAAATGGCGGGCACGCAGCTGGCCATGCGTATGCTGGGCTCGGTCGGCCGGCTCGACCAGCACCGGTTGCGCACCGGGCGCCTGCTCGACGAGGACTGGCCGCGGCTGACGCATGCGATCCAGCGCATGAACGACACCCAGCTGTTCATCGACGAAACCCCGGCGCTGAACCCGATGGAACTGCGCGCCCGTTCGCGGCGCCTGGCGCGCCAGTGCGGGCAGCTGGGGCTGATCATCATCGACTACCTGCAGCTGATGTCGGGCTCCGGCGGCGGCGAGAACCGCGCCACCGAGATTTCAGAAATTTCGCGTTCCCTGAAAGGCCTCGCGAAGGAGCTGAATTGCCCGGTGATCGCGCTGTCGCAGCTGAACCGCAGCCTGGAACAGCGCCCCAACAAGCGCCCGGTGATGTCCGACCTGCGCGAATCGGGCGCTATCGAACAGGATGCCGACGTGATCCTGTTCATCTACCGGGACGAAGTCTATAACGCCGACTCGCAGGACAAGGGCACCGCCGAAATCATCATCGGCAAGCAGCGTAACGGCCCGATCGGCACCGTGCGCCTGACCTTCCTCGGCCAGTTCACGAAGTTCGACAACTTCAGCGGCGGCCCGGCCTTCTTCGACAACGACACCTGACGAAGTCAAGCGGGTCGGCCATTTGCCGTGCCTGCCCGTCTCGTTTGTGCCAAATACGCGGGCAATGTCCCGCTAACCCTGTAAAATATTGCGCTTTGATGACAGCCGCCATCCGCGGCGGTCATGCTCGCGTCCGCTTAATCCCGCAACACCATCCGCAGCGATACCACGCTGCCACAAGGAACATTCCATGTTCGGCCGATTCATGCCCACCGAGGGCAAGTTCTTCGAATATTTCAACCAGCACGCCGACTGCGCGGTGACCGCCGCGCATGAACTGCAGGCCCTGGTCAACGACCTGCCCAACGCCGAGGCCCATGCCCGGCGCGTCCAGGCCACCGAAAAGAAGGCCGACCGGATCACGCACGACACCATCGACCTGCTGCACAAGACCTTCATCACGCCGCTGGACCGCGACGAGATTCACAAGCTCATCACGACCATGGACGACATCCTGGACCTGATGGAAGACGTGGCCGAGACCATCTCGCTGTATGACGTGACCAACCTGACCGACGAGGCGCTGCGCCTGGCCGCGATCTGCGTGCAGTGCTGCGACCAGGTCAAGATCGCGGTGGGCCTGCTCGAGGACATGGGCAACGCCAGCACCATCCTGAAGACCGCGCAGCAGATCGACCAGCTGGAATCCGAGGCCGACCGCGTGATGCGCTCGGCGATGTCCAAGCTGTTCCGCGACGAGACCGACGTCAAGCGCCTGATCAAGCTGAAGGCGATCTACGAGCAGCTCGAGACGATCACCGACAAGTGCGAGGACGTCGCCAACATCATCGAAGGCATCGTCCTGGAAAACGCCTGAGGCGGCAATCGGCATGCAGACCATACAAATGAGCCTGTGGGTGATCGCCTTGCTGGTGGCGCTGGCACTGCTGTTCGACTTCATGAACGGCTTCCACGACGCGGCCAACTCGATCGCGACGGTGGTGTCCACGGGCGTGCTCAAGCCGCACCATGCGGTGGCGATGGCGGCGATGTGCAACGTCGTCGCGATCTTCGTGTTCCACCTGAAGGTGGCGGCCACGGTCGGCACCGGCACCATCCAGGGCGGGGTGGTCGACCACTATGTCATCTTCGGCGCGCTGGTCGGGGCGATCGCGTGGAACGTCATCACCTGGTACTACGGCATTCCGTCGTCGTCGTCGCACGCGCTGATCGGCGGGCTGGTGGGCGCCGCGGTGGCCAAGGCCGGCACCGGCGCGCTGGTGGCCAGCGGGCTGCTGAAGACGGTGGCGTTCATCCTGGTGTCGCCGTTCCTCGGCTTCCTGCTGGGGTCGCTGATGATGGTCATCGTCGGCTGGACCTTCTTCCGCACGCCGCCATCGCGCGTCGACCGCTGGTTCCGGCGGCTGCAGCTGGTCTCGGCTTCGCTGTACAGCCTGGGCCATGGCGGCAATGATGCGCAGAAGACCATCGGCATCATCTGGATGCTGCTGATCGCCAGCGGCCACGTGCTCGCCGGCGATCCGCCGCCGACCTGGGTGATCGTCAGCTGCTATGTGGCCATCGGCATGGGCACGCTGTTCGGCGGCTGGCGCATCGTGCGCACCATGGGCCAGAAGATCACCAAGCTCAAGCCGGTGGGCGGCTTCTGCGCCGAGACCGGCGGTGCGCTGACGCTGTTCTTTGCCTCGGCGCTGGGCGTGCCGGTGTCGACCACGCATACCATCACCGGCGCCATCGTCGGGGTCGGCTCGTCGCAGAAGATGTCGGCGGTGCGCTGGGGCGTGGCCGGCAATATCGTCTGGGCCTGGGTGCTGACGATCCCGGCCTCGGCCTTCATGGCGGCGATCGCATGGTGGATCGGGCGCCATATCCTGTAACGCGGCATCGGACGCTCATGCAAAAAGCCAGGCACATGCCTGGCTTTTTTGTTTGTCGACGCCAGCCTCTCAGCGGTTGGCGAAGGCGGCGATGGGATCGTCGTCGTCGGGCAGCGGGGCAGGTTCCGGCACCAGGGGCGCCGGGGCGGGCGCGGGCACCGGTGTCGCCGGTGCCGGCGGCAGGTTGACCGCGCCGGCCACCACGCGCCGCGCGCCGTTGTAGCGCGAGGCCCAGTAAGGCTTGCCCATGTCCTCCAGCCGCACGGTGCCGCCGGACGATGGCGCATGGACAAAGCGGTTCTGGCCGACGTAGATGCCGACGTGCGAGTTGGCGCGTCCGGTGGTGTTGAAGAACACCAGGTCGCCGGAAGCGACTTCGCTGCGATCGAGCGAGCTGCCGCGCGTGCCCATGGCCTCGGTGGTGCGCGGCAAGCTGACATTGGCCGCGCGCGCGACCACATAGCGCACCAGGCCGCTGCAATCGAAGCCGGCATCTGGCGTATTGCCACCGTAGCGGTACGGGGTGCCGACCAGCGACATCGCCTGGATCGAGATTTCCTCCAGCCCGGCGCTGGGATCGGTCATGGGCTTGCCGGACGTACGCGGCAAGCCGCCTTGGCGAGGGGGTGGGGAGCTGGCGCACGCCGCCAGCAGCAGTGCGGCCGCGCACAGCAGCGGCAGGCCGGCCCGGGCAAGCGGGCCGGGCAGTGTGGAAGGACTGGAAGAACTACGGGTACGGCGCAATGGCATCGCTGGATTCCGGTCGCCGGCCTGCCGGCGCACCGGAAGCCTTGCCGCTACCACCGTAGCTGGGCGTTGCGCGTACCGGTGCTGACCTTGATCGACTTGGCCTGGCCCTTGTAACTGGCCTCGATATTGTAGCTGCCTTCAGGCGCACGTATCAGGCAGCGAGGCCCGGCGGCGCGGAAGCTTGCGACCTCCTGTTCGTCGCGCACCAGCTTGACCGCGACATCGGACAGGAACTCGCCCGCGGAGCCCTGCGTGAACAGGATGCCGATATTGAAATCCTTCTCGCGCGCGCTTAGCGCCTGGCGCTCGTCTTCGGCGACGCCGCCGCAGACATAGCTGACCGGACCCATGGAGCGGATCACCAGGTCGTCAGCCGCCGCGCGCGCCTGAGGCGGGCTGGTCAGGAACATGGCGGCGCCGATCAGCGCGGCCAGGCGGAGATGCTGTGGGTTCATCGACGCCTCCAGTGGGGATGCGGGACACAAGCGGACGTGCGGACATCATAGCCGCATTGCGCTTGCCGCTCACGACAGCGGGCCCGGGCCCCTACCGTGTGGAAGGTGCCCGGGCCCGCGGTCCGCGTCAGAGCACGTCGCCGGCGTGGTCGGCCAGGCGCGAGCGTTCGCCGCGTGCCAGCGTGATATGGCCGCTGTGGCTCCAGCCCTTGAAGCGGTCGACCACGTAGGTCAGGCCCGACGAGCCCTCGGTCAGGTAGGGCGTGTCGATTTGCGCGATATTGCCCAGGCAGATGATCTTGGTGCCCGGGCCGGCGCGCGTCACCAGCGTCTTCATCTGCTTGGGCGTGAGGTTCTGCGCCTCGTCGATGATGACGAACTTGTTGACGAAGGTGCGGCCACGCATGAAGTTCATGCTCTTGACCTTGATGCGCGAGCGGATCAGCTCCTGCGTTGCGGCGCGGCCCCAGTCGCCGGCGCTGTCGTCGCTCTTCTGCAGCACTTCGAGGTTGTCGTCGAACGCGCCCATCCACGGTTGCATCTTCTCTTCCTCGGTGCCGGGCAGGAAGCCGATGTCCTCGCCCACCGGCACGGTGGCGCGGGTGACGATGATCTCGTTGTAGAGCTTCTGGTCCAGCACCTGCTCCAGCCCGGCCGCCAGCGCCAGCAGCGTCTTGCCGGTACCGGCCTGGCCCAGCAGCGTGACGAAGTCGATGTCCGGGTTCATCAGCAGGTTGAGCGCGAAGTTCTGCTCGCGGTTGCGCGCGGTCACGCTCCACACGTTGTTCTTGTGGTGCGTGTAGTCCTTCAGGGTCTGCAGCAGCGCGGTCTTGCCGTTGATCTCCTTGACCTGCGCATAGAGCGGCAGGCTGCCGTCCACGGGCTCGAGGTAGACGAACTGGTTGACCAGGAACGACGGCACCAACGGGCCGGTGAGCCGGTAGAACATGGCGCCGGACTTGGGGTCCTGCCAGCTTTCGACGCCCTTGCCGTGCTTGGCCCAGAAGTCGCCGGGCAGCTGCATCACGCCCGCGTAGAGCAGGTCCTTGTCCTCGAGGACCTGGTCGTTGAAGTAGTCCTCGGCCGGCAGGCCCAGGGCGCGCGCCTTGATGCGCATGTTGATGTCTTTCGACACCAGCACCACCTGGCGCTCGGGATACTGCTGCTGCAGCGCGCTGACCACGCCCAGGATCTGGTTGTCGGCCTTGCCCTGCGGCAGGCCTTCGGGCAGCTTGATGTCGTTCAGGCGCGTCTGGAAGAACAGCTTGCCCTGCGCGTCGCGGTTGCCCAGGCTGGCCAGCGACAGGCCCTCGTCGAGCACGCCGTCGGTGCCGCCCACCAGGGAATCGAGCGTGCGGCTGACCATGCGCGCGTTGCGCGCGACTTCGCTCATGCCCTTCTTGTGGTTGTCCAGCTCTTCGAGCGTCATCATCGGCAGATAGATGTCGTGCTCTTCGAAGCGGAACAGCGAGGCCGGGTCGTGCATCAGCACGTTGGTGTCGAGCACGAACAGCTTGCTCGGGCCTTCGGCCTTGCGCGCGCGGCGCGTGGTGCCGGTCGACGGCTTGACCAGGCTCACCGGCGCGGCGCTGACAGCCGGCGTCGATACGGCGGGCGTCTCGGTGCTGCGGGCGCGGGTGCCGCCGGCGGCGCGGGCCTTGACTTCAGGCACCTGCGTGTCGCCGGTTTCCAGCAATGCCACGCGCTCGAGCGCCGGCACAGGTTTCTTGCCCTGTGTGGCGGCTTTGGCCTTAGGCACCGCGGAAACCGGAGCAAACTCGCTCGGGTCCAGCAATTGGGCAGGCTTGGCGGGCATGGTAGGCAGCGGCATGCTTGGCTTTCCTTTCAGGGGGACAAGAAGGGGGCGGGAAGGTCCGGCCAGCGGCGCCGCACGGCGTCGGCAGCGTGCGACGGGTTCGGGGCGGCGTGGCGGACCCGGGCCGGGGCATGCATGCGCGAGGCGCCCGGCGCGGACAACCATGAGGACAGACGCGGCTGCAAACAAAAAAGCCGCCATGCCTGCGGAACAGGGTTGGCGGCTCTTGGGCGGACTGCCGACATGGCAGGTCCGCTACCGGCCTGTGGCGGGAAGCGCCTGGGCCGGGGAGTCGAAACAGCGTGGCATCCGGAATCTGAACTCATTACGGGCCAATGTATCCGAAGGCTTTGGGTTTGGCAATTGGCTTTCCCACGTTTGCCACGGCGCGTCCGGATCGAAGCCTTTACGGGCAACTGCGGGGCAACGGCAGGGCAACGGCGGGGCAATGGCGCGCGGGCGATGCGTCAGAGGCCGCGCACGATCTCCAGCACTTCGTCGACGTGGTTGGGCACTTTGATGCCGCGCAGCTCGTGTCGCAGGATGCCCTTGCCATCGATGACAAAGGTACTGCGCTCGATGCCGCGGTGCTCCTTGCCATACAGCTTTTTCATCTTGATGACATCGAACAATGTGCACACATTTTCGTCGGCATCGGAGATCAGTTCGAACGGCAGTTCCAGCTTGGCCTTGAAGTTTTCATGCGAGCGCAGGCTGTCGCGCGAGACGCCGAACACGTGCACGCCGGCCTTCTCGAAATCCTCGTACTGGTCGCGGAAGTTCATCGCCTCCGTGGTGCAGCCCGGCGTGTTGTCCTTCGGGTAGAAGTACAGCACCACCGTCTTGCCGCGGTAGTCGGCCAGGCGGAAGGTGGCGTCGCCGGTCATCGGCGCGCTGAAGTCGGGGATGGCCTTGTTGAGACTGACGGTCATGCTTGTGGCTCCTTGGGGGAGGGGCAGAGGATCGGTGAGATCGTTGGAATCGGGAGAGGGGCTGCCGCCTCAGCGCGAGCAGATTGGGGCGCCTCGCGCGGACTTCAAGCGTGGCGACTGCTCAACTTTCGCCCGGGGGGCGCGTCAGGTGGCGCCGGGCTCGAGCAGCAGCACCGCCGCCACCTTGCGTCCCTCGGCCATCAGGATGTTGTAGGTGCGGCAAGCGGCTTGCATGTCCATGGTGTCGACGCCGACATGGCGGCGCGCCAGCGATGCGGTCAGGCGCGGGTGCGGAAAGCGCAGCCGCGAGCCCGTGCCGAGCAGCACCACTTCGGGTCCGAGTTCGGACAGCTGCTCGAAATGCGCAGGCTCCAGGTCTTCGAAGCGGTCGACCGGCCAGGGCCGGACTTCGCCCTCCGGCATGACCAGCACCGAGTTGGTGTGGCGCACGAGGTTGATTTCGATATACCCGGGCCCGTAGGCCGTGACGGTGTTGAGCGACTGGGGCTGGTCGGCGTGGAGTTTCACTTGGGGATCTCGGCGGTGGCGGGCGCGGGCCGGCGGGCGGGTCCGCGGAGCGGAGGGCCGGCGGGCCGGGCGGGCGATAAACGGATGGGCAACGGATGGACGACAGCGTGCAGGCGGCCGCGGTGCGCGCGGACAGCGCACGCTGCAATGCAAGAATCCCTGCCGAAGTCTGTCATAATCCGATAAATTATAGCTTTTGCCTCCCTGTCTGCCACGTTTGCGTTGCATCGCAGCGGACAGCGCCTCCGCATTCTTTCAGATTCTGTCAGATCGCCCCGATTCCCAGTCCGGTGCCGCCGACGCGGCACGCCACGCTTGCCCGACATCGCCGTGAAACCCATCCAGAAATCCAACAAACTCAATAACGTTTGCTACGACATCCGCGGTCCGGTGCTGGAAAAGGCCAAGCAGATGGAGGAAGAGGGGCACAAGATCATCAAGCTGAATATCGGCAACCTGGCCGTGTTCGGTTTTGACGCGCCGGAAGAGATTCAGCAGGACATGATGCGGAACCTGCCGAATTCGGCAGGTTATTCCGATTCCAAGGGTATTTTCGCCGCGCGCAAGGCGATCATGCACTATACCCAGCAAAAAAATATCGAGGGCGTCGGCCTGGACGATATCTATGTGGGCAACGGCGCCTCCGAGCTGATCGTGATGGCGGTCAACGCGCTGCTCAATACCGGCGACGAAGTGCTGGTTCCGGCGCCGGATTACCCGCTGTGGACCGCCGCGGTCAGCCTGTCGGGCGGCACGCCGGTGCACTACATCTGCGACGAGTCCAACGACTGGATGCCCGATCCGGCCGATATCCGCGCGCGCATCACGCCGCATACCAAGGCCATCGTCATCATCAACCCGAACAACCCCACCGGGGCGCTGTATTCGGATGAGCTGCTGCTGGAGATCGTCGCGATCGCGCGCGAGCACGGCCTGATCATCTTCGCCGACGAGATCTACGACAAGGTCCTGTACGACGGCAACACCCATACCTCGATCGCCTCGCTGTCGACCGACGTGCTGACGGTGACCTTCAACGGCCTGTCGAAGAACTACCGCTCGTGCGGCTATCGCGCCGGCTGGATGGTAGTGTCGGGCGACAAGCGCCCGGCCATCGACTACATCGAAGGCCTGAACATGCTGTCGTCGATGCGCCTGTGCGCCAACGTGCCGGGCCAGTGGGCGATCCAGACCGCGCTGGGCGGCTACCAGAGCATCAATGACCTGGTCAACGAAGGCGGGCGCCTGCGCCGCCAGCGCGACCTGGCCTATGAACTGATCACCGCGATCCCGGGCGTGACCTGCGTCAAGCCCAAGGCGGCGCTGTACCTGTTCCCGAAGCTGGACCTGTCGATGTACCCGGTGCAGGACGACCAGGAGTTCATCTATGAACTGCTGCAGGAGTCCAAGGTGCTGCTGGTGCAGGGCTCTGGCTTCAACTGGGCCAGGCCCGACCATTTCCGCATCGTGTTCCTGCCGCACGAGGAAGACCTGCGCGAGGCCATCGGCCGCATCGCGCGCTTCCTCGAGGCTTACCGAAAACGCCACGGCAAGGCAGCGGCCTGATCCGGCCGGCCGTGCCGCAACCCATCCTTAGCAACTCAGAAGATTGTCCATGAACCCCATCAAAGTTGGCCTGCTCGGCATCGGTACCGTCGGTAGCGGCACGTTCAACGTGCTCAAGCGCAACCAGGAAGAAATTCGTCGCCGCGCCGGCCGCGGCATCGAGATTGCCGTGGTGGCCGATCTCAACACCGAACGCGCGCGCGAACTGACCAACGGGGAAGTGGAAGTCGTCAGCGACGCGCACCAGGTGGTGACGCGTCCGGACATTGACATCGTCATCGAACTGATCGGCGGCTACGGCATCGCGCGCGAGCTGGTGCTCAAGGCGATCGAGAACGGCAAGCACGTGGTCACCGCCAACAAGGCGCTGCTGGCCGTGCACGGCAACGAGATCTTCGAAGCCGCGCGCAAGAAGGGCGTGATCGTGGCCTTCGAAGCCGCGGTGGCCGGCGGCATCCCCATCATCAAGGCGCTGCGCGAAGGCCTGACCGCCAACCGCATCCAGTGGATCGCCGGCATCATCAACGGCACCACCAACTTCATCCTGTCCGAGATGCGCGACAAGGGCCTGGATTTCGACGCGGTGCTGAAGGAAGCGCAGCAACTGGGCTACGCCGAGGCCGACCCGACCTTCGACATCGAGGGCGTCGACGCCGCGCACAAGGTCACGCTGATGAGCGCGATCGCCTTCGGCATGCCGGTGCAGTTCGACAAGGCCCACGTCGAAGGCATCACCAGGCTGTCCGCCACCGACATCAAGTACGCCGAGGAACTGGGCTACCGCATCAAGCTGCTGGGCATCACGCGCCGCCGTGAAGACGGCGTGGAACTGCGCGTGCATCCGACGCTGGTGCCGGCCACCCGCCTGATCGCCAATGTGGAAGGCGCGATGAACGCGGTGCTGGTGCAGGGCGATGCCGTGGGCGCCACGCTGTACTACGGCAAGGGCGCCGGTGCCGAGCCGACCGCCTCGGCCGTGATCGCCGACCTGGTCGACGTGACCCGCCTGCACACCGCCGACCCCGAGCACCGCGTGCCGCACCTGGCGTTCCAGCCGGACGAGCTGTCGAGCGTGCCGGTGCTGCCGATCGAAGAGATCAACAGCTCGTACTACCTGCGCATGCGCGTGGCCGACGAGACCGGCGTGCTGGCCGAGATCACCCGCATCCTGGCCGAGGGCGGCATCTCGATCGACGCCATGCTGCAGAAGGAATCGCGCGAAGGCGAGCCGCAGACGGACATCATCATCCTCACGCACATCACGCGCGAGAAGCACGTCAACGCCGCCATCGCCAAGATCGAGGCGCTGTCGACCGTGCTGTCCGACGTGACGCGCCTGCGCATGGAAGAACTGAACTAAGCGCAGCCACCGCATAGCCACAGCAGAGCCACATGAAATACCAGTCGACCCGCGGCCATGACATGCCGCAATCGTTCTCCGAGATCCTGCTCGGCGGCCTGGCCCCGGATGGCGGCCTGTACCTTCCCAAGCAGTATCCGCAAGTCACGGCCGACGAGCTGGAGGCCTGGCGCAAGCTGCCGTATGCCGACCTGGCTTACGAGGTCCTGCGCAAGTTCTGCGACGACATTCCCGCCGAGGACCTGCGCGCGCTGACGCGCAAGACCTACACCGCCGAGGTGTACTGCAACGCGCGCGAGGGCGATAACACCGCCGACATCACGCCGCTGCGCACGCTGGGCGAGGAAGGCGGTACCAGGCTGCAATTGCTGGGCCTGTCCAACGGGCCGACGCTGGCCTTCAAGGACATGGCGATGCAGCTGCTCGGCAACCTGTTCGAGTACGCGCTGGCGCGCGCCGGGCAGGAGCTGAACATCCTGGGCGCGACCTCGGGCGACACCGGCAGCGCCGCCGAATACGCGATGCGCGGCAAGCGCGGCATCCGCGTGTTCATGCTGAGCCCGCACCGCAAGATGAGCGCGTTCCAGACCGCGCAGATGTTCAGCCTGCAGGACCCGAACATCTTCAACATCGCCATCGAAGGCGTGTTCGACGACGCCCAGGACATCGTCAAGGCGGTCTCGAACGACCATGCCTTCAAGGCCCGCCAGAAGATCGGCACGGTCAACTCGATCAACTGGGCGCGCGTGGTGGCGCAGGTGGTGTACTACTTCAAGGGCTGGCTGCTGGCGACCGACGGTCCCGGCCAGAAGGTCTCGTTCTGCGTGCCCTCGGGCAACTTCGGCAACGTCTGCGCCGGCCATATCGCGCGCATGATGGGCCTGCCGATCGACAAGCTGGTGGTTGCCACCAACGAGAACGACGTGCTCGACGAGTTCTTCCGCACCGGCGCCTACCGCGTGCGCAAGTCGGCGGAGACGTACCACACCTCCAGCCCGAGCATGGACATCTCCAAGGCCTCGAACTTCGAGCGCTTCGTGTTCGACCTGGTTGGCCAGGACGCAGGCAAGCTGGCCGCGTTGTTCCGCGATGTGGAAGAGAAGGGTGGCTTCGACCTGGCCGGCACGCCGGAATTCGATCGCATCCGACAGTTCGGCTTTGTCTCGGGCCGCAGCACGCATCAGGACCGGCTGGCGACCATCCGCGACCTGTCGTCGCGCTATGGCGTCACCATCGATACCCATACCGCCGACGGCATCAAGGTGGCGCGCGAGCATCTCAGCGCCGGCGTGCCGATGGTGGTGCTGGAAACCGCGCTGCCGGCCAAGTTTGCCGACACCATCCGCGAAGCGCTCGGCCACGAGCCGGAGCGCCCGGCGAAGTTCGAGGGCATCGAGAGCCTGCCGCAGCGCTTCGAGGTGATGCCGGCCGACGCCGCGCAGGTGAAGGCCTATATCGCCCGCCACACCGGCCTGTAACGCGCAGGTGCGGACCTGGGGACGTGGCTGCGGCGCCGCCGCGTGCCGGGTCCGGTCCAACTCGCTACAATCAGGCTGCGGGCCCGATCCACGGTCCCCGGATTGCCAGCCCCGCGCGCGGGTGCCGGCAATGCGCGGGCCGTTTTTCGTGGGCCAACCCTTTCCCACATCGCACCATGACTCAAGCCGCAGCACCTTCCCGCCCCCCGATGCTGACCATGGCCCAGGCGCTTGACGCGCTGCTCGGCGCCGCCCGTCCGCTGGCGCAGGTTGAATCCATCGACACGCTTGACGCCAACGGCCGCGTGCTGGCCGCGCCGGTGACCAGCACGCTGCGCGTGCCGCCGGCAGACAACACGTCGATGGACGGCTACGCCATGCGCGCGGCCGACGTGCCGGCTGCCGGCACGCGGCTGCGCGTGTCGCAACGGATTCCCGCCGGCCATGTCGGCACCGCGCTGGAGCCCGGTACCGCGGCGCGCATCTTCACCGGCGGGCTGATCCCGCCTGGCGCCGATGCCGTGGTGATGCAGGAGCAATGCACGGCCGAGGGCGACGACGTGATCGTCAACCACGTGCCGCAGTCCGGCGAATGGGTACGGCGTGCCGGCGAGGATATCGAAGCCGGCAGCGTGATCCTGCCGGCCGGAACGCGGCTGACGCCGCAGGCGCTGGGGCTGGCCGCGTCGGTCGGCCAGGCGCAGCTCGACGTGGTGCGCCGCGTGCGCGTGGCGGTGTTCTTCACCGGCGATGAACTGGCGATGCCGGGCGAGCCGCTCAAGCCGGGTGCGATCTACAACTCCAACCGCTTCACGCTGCGCGGCCTGCTGGAGAACCTGGGCTGCGAGGTCAGCGACTTCGGCATCGTGCCCGATACGCTGGCCGCCACGCGCGAGACGCTGCGCCGCGCCGCGCAGGGTCATGACCTGATCATTACCTCGGGCGGCGTCTCGGTCGGCGAGGAAGACCATATCAAGCCCGCGGTCGAGGCCGAAGGGCGGCTCGATATGTGGCAGATCGCGATCAAGCCGGGCAAGCCGCTGGCGTTCGGACAGGTCGGCAACGGCAGCGAGCCGGCATTTTTCCTGGGGCTGCCGGGCAACCCCGTATCCAGCTTCGTGACCTTCCTGCTGTTCGTGCGCCCGTTCATCCTGCGCCTGCAGGGCGTGGCCGACGTGACGCCGCGGCGCCTGCCGCTGCGCGCCGATTTCGAGCTGAAGAAAGGCGACCGCCGCAACGAATTCCTGCGCGCGCGGCTCAACGCCGACGGTGGACTGGACCTGTTTCCCAACCAGAGCTCGGGCGTGCTGACCTCCACCGTGTGGGGCGATGGCCTGATCGACAATCCGCCCAACCAGGCGATCGCGCGCGGCGACACCGTGCAGTTCATTCCGTTTGACGGCCTGCTCGCGTAGCGGCCGGCATGACCCGATGCAGAAGGCAGCGATGATCATCGAACTCCGATTCTTTGCCAGCGTGCGCGAGCAGCTCGGCGTGTCCGCCGAGCGCGCCGAGGTGCCGCCCGAGGTGCGCACCGTCGGCGCGCTGCGCCAGTGGCTGCGCCAGCGCGGCGGAGCCTGGGCCGAAACCCTGGCCGAGGGCCGCGCGCTGCGCATGGCGGTTGACCACGCCGTCGCCCGCGCCGATACCGCGCTCGCCGACGGCTGCGAAGTCGCGTTTTTCCCGCCCGTGACCGGAGGCTGAGATGAGCGTCCGGGTGCAGCGTGAGGATTTCGATCTCGGCGCGGAAGTCGCGGCGTTGCGCGCCGATAACCCGCAGGTCGGCGCCGTGGCCAGCTTTATCGGCACGGTGCGCGACGTCAGCGAGGGCAGCGCCGTCAGCGCGATGGAGCTGGAGCATTACCCGGGCATGACCGAGAAGGCGCTGGCGCAGATCGAGGCGGCGGCGTGCGCGCGCTGGGAACTGCTCGGCGTCACCATTATCCATCGCGTCGGCCCGCTGCTGCCGCTGGACCAGATCGTGCTGGTCGCGGTGGCATCGAAGCACCGCGGCAATGCGTTTGCGGCGTGCGAATTCATCATGGACTACCTCAAGTCCGAAGCGCCGTTCTGGAAGAAGGAAGAAACGCCGGAGGGCGCGCGCTGGGTCGATGCACGGGTGACCGATGAAGACGCGCTGAAGCGCTGGGGCATCCAGTCGATCAACGCCAGCGGCGAGGACCAGCCCTGATGGGGCCGTTGGGGTTTGTCGCGGTCGGTGTCGGCGCCGCGGCGGGGGCATGGCTGCGCTGGGGATTCTCGGTGCTGTGGAATGCCATGAATCCGGCGATGCCGTACGGCACGCTCGCGGCCAACCTGCTGGGCGGCTACCTGATCGGGCTGGCGGTCGGCTTCTTCGATACCCATGCCGGCCTGCCGCCGGAATGGCGCCTGCTGGCCATTACCGGCTTCCTGGGTGGGCTGACCACGTTCTCGACGTTCTCAAGCGAAGTTGTCGCCAACCTGATCGCCGGCGACTACGGCTGGGCGGCGATGCACCTGCTGCTGCATCTCGGCGGCTCCTTGCTGCTGACCGCGCTCGGGCTCTGGACCTATCGCATGCTAGCCTGATCCGCGTCCCGGATCAGGGCCAGCAGCGCGGCATTGAAGGCCTGCGCCTGCTCCATATGCGGACTGTGGCCGGCACCGGCCACCACGCTGAACCCCGCCGCCGGGTGCAAGGCCCGCGTGGCCGTGCCTACCGCCGGCGCGTACAGCCGGCTGGCCTCCCCATACAGATGGAACAGCGGCAGTCGCGCCGCGCGCAGCGTGTCGCGGAAATCCTGCCGCGCCATGTCTTCCCACAAGCTGGCCAGCGCCGCGGCATCGCACTGCTGCGCCATGTGCGCGATCCGCTGCGTCGCCGCCGCCTGCGGTCGCCGGCCTGCCGCCCACAAGCCTGATGCCACCGACGGCGCCAGCCGGGGCCAGTCGGCGCGGACGCGCTCCGCCATCTGACGGGCATGAGCCAGGTCGTAATTGCCGTGCAGCCCATACGGCCAGCCCTGGTCGGTGACCATGCGGGGCGTCATGTCGATGCTGCCCACCGCTGCGAGCGGCAGTTGCGGCTGGTCGCGCAGCAGCGCCCAGGCCACCATCGCGCCCATCGACCAGCCCGCCACCACCACGTCAGCCAGCCCCAGGTGCGCGACCAGCGCGGCTACGTCGCGCGCGAGCGCCGCGACGGTCGCGCCCGCGCGCTGCCGCGACAGGCCGTGGCCGGCGTGATCCGGGGCGATCACGCGGAAGCCGGCCAGCGCCAGCGCACGCTGTCCGTCAAAGGCCTCCCCGTTGACCGACCAGCCATGCAGCAACAGCAGGGGCCGTCCCTGGCCGGCTTCGCGCCATCCGGGCAGGGCGCCGCGCGCCGGATGGACCGCAAAGGGCAGCGCGGCGGGGCTGACGGGTACCGGATCGGAAGCGTCCAACGGTGTGTCTCGGCTGGCTGGAGGGGTAAAAGATGCCCGGGCTGCCGCCCGAGGTGAGGGTGCCCCTCTATTGACATCCACGCTGCGCAATTTATACGATGAAACATGAATCAGATATCAGGTTTTGCCTGAATGTCGGTTCCGGGCGACGGCACGGTGGCGGCAGGGGCGGGGAGGCGCCTGCCGGCAACCGGTTGGCGCCGGCAATACAGGCAGCGGTCGGCATTTCCATGACAAGGCGCGCAGCGCCACCGGAGACAAGATGTCCACCACCCAGACTGGCGACACCGGCATAGCCGACGTCGACGCCACCGGCCCGGCCGGCGGCATGGGCCCGCCCAAGACCGCGCGCGGGCAGAAGACACGCGAGGCGCTGCTGCGCGCCGCCGAGAAGGTGTTCGGCGAGAAGGGCTACTACGCCGCGTCGATCTCCGAGATCACGCAGGAAGCCAAGGTGGCGATGGGCACCTTCTACCTGTACTTCAAGGACAAGGAAGACATCTTCCGCGCGCTGGTCGCGCACATGCTGGAACTGGTGCGCGCGCACCTGCGCAAGCACGTGGCCGCGGCCGAAACCCAGATGGAGGCCGAGCGACTGGGGCTGAAAGCGTTCCTGTCCTTCGTTTCGCGCCACAAGAACCTGTACCGGATCGTGCTGGATTCTTACTCGGTCGACGAGACCATCTACAGCAGCTATTTCCAGGTATTCGCCGAGCTCTACAGCCGGCGGCTGACCCGCGCCGAAGAGCAGGGCGAGATCGTGCCCGGCGATGCCGAGGTGCGCGCCTGGTGCCTGATCGGCATCAGCAATTTCCTCGGCATGCGCTATGCGCGCTGGAAGCGTCCGCCATCGATGGAGAAGGTGGTCGACACCGCGTTCGACCTGATCGCGCACGGCCTGCAGCCGCGCCAGACGCGATAGGCGCGATTGCGCAGTACCGGCCCGCATGCGCCGCCAGCCGGCATGCCACGCAGTTGCAGCAGGTTTCATCCCTACAAACACAAACGAGACCGAACCCAGGAGACCGCAATGCATCGCAACCACCCCCACGCCCTGCGCGCCCTGGCCCTGGCCGCCGCGCTGCTCGGCGCCGGCGCCGCGCTGGCCAAGGACATCCGCATCGCCCACGTCTACGACAAGACCGGCGCGCTCGAGGCCTATGCCAAGCAGACCCAGACCGGCCTGATGATGGGCCTGGAATACGCCACCAACGGCACCATGACCGTCAACGGCAACAAGCTGGTGGTGATCGAGAAAGACACCCAGGGCAAGCCGGACGTGGCCAAGGCGCAGCTGGCCGCGGCCTACAGCGACGACCGCGCCGACATCGCGGTGGGTCCGACGTCCTCCGGCACGGCGCTGGCGATGCTGCCGGTGGCCGAGGAATACAAGAAGGTGCTGCTGGTCGAGCCCGCCGTGGCCGACTCCATCACCGGCGACAAGTGGAACCGCTACATCTTCCGCACCGGCCGCAATTCGTCGCAGGACGCGATTTCCAACGCGGTGGCGCTGGACAAGCCGGGCGTGCAGATCGCCACGCTGGCGCAGGACTATGCCTTCGGCCGCGACGGCGTCAAGGCCTTCAAGGGCGCGTTGAAGAACGCAAAGATCGTCCATGAGGAATACCTGCCGACCAATACCACCGACTTCACCGCGGGCGCGCAGCGGCTGTTCGATTCGCTCAAGGACAAGCCCGGCCGCAAGGTGATCTTCATCATCTGGGCCGGCGCCGGCAACCCGTTCAAGATCGCCGATCTGGACCCGAAACGCTACGGCATCGAGATCGCCACCGGCGGCAACATCCTGCCCGCGATGGCCAGCTACAAGAACTTCCCCGGCATGGAAGGTGCCACGTACTACTACTTCGGCATCCCCAAGAACAAGGCCAACGAGTGGCTGGTGTCCAACCACTACAGCAAGTTCAAGGCGCCGCCCGATTTCTTCACCGCCGGCGGCATGAGCGCGGGCATCGCGCTGGTCGAAGCCCTGAAGAAGACGCATGGCGAAACCGGCACCGAGAAGCTGATCGCGGCGATGGAAGGCATGTCGTTCGACACGCCCAAGGGCAGGATGACCTTCCGCAAGGAAGACCACCAGGCGATGCAGTCGATGTACCACTTCAAGATCAAGGTGGACCCGGCCTTTGCCTGGGGCGTGCCGGAGCTGGTGCGCGAGATCAGGCCCGAGGAAATGAACGTGCCCGTGCGCAACCACCGCTGATGGACGCGCCAGCCTCCTTCGCCAGGACCGCGCCGGCGCCTTCGCAACCGGCGGGCCAGCTCGCTGGCGCGGCGGCGTCCGACTTGCGGCCGTTGCTGGAAACGCGCGGGCTCACCATCCGCTTTGGCGGCCATGTGGCCGTCAATGCGGTGTCGTGCGCGTTCCGGCCCGGCGAGCTGACCTGCATCGTCGGCCCCAACGGCGCCGGCAAGACCACGTATTTCAACCTGATCTCGGGACAGCTGCCGCCCACTGCCGGGCAGATCCTGCTCGCCGGCGAGGACGTGACGCGCCTGCCGGTGTCGCAAAAGACCCGGCGCGGCATCGGCCGCGCGTTCCAGCTGACCAGCCTGTTCCCGCAGCTGTCGGTGCTGGAGAACGTGCGCCTGGCGGTGCAGGCGCGGCAGCAGCGCGGCATCGATTTGTTCTCGATGTGGTCGGGCCACCGCAACCTGCAGGCGCAGGCCATGGCCATCCTGGAACGCGTGGCGCTGGCCGGCAAGCGCAACCTGACGGTGGCATCGCTGCCGCACGGCGACCAGCGCAAGCTGGAGGTCGGCATCCTGCTCGCGCTGCAGCCGCGCGTGTTCATGTTCGACGAGCCCACCGCGGGCATGAGCGTCGACGAAGTGCCGGTGATCCTGGACCTGATCCGCGAGATCCGCCAGGACCGCAGCAAGACCGTGCTGCTGGTCGAGCACAAGATGGACGTGGTGCGCTCGCTGGCCGACCGCATCATCGTGCTGCACAACGGCACGCTGGTGGCCGATGGCGACCCGGCCGAGGTGATCGCGTCGCCGGTGGTGCAGCAGGCCTACCTGGGCCTGCCGGAAGAGGAGGGCAGCCATGGCTGAGGCGACCGCGGCGCAGCCGATCCTGCAACTGCGGGACGTGCAGACCCATATCGGCCCGTACCACATCCTGCATGGCGTCAGCTTCGCGGTGCCGCGCGGCGGCGTGACCATGCTGCTGGGGCGCAACGGCGCCGGCAAGACCACCACGCTGCGCACCATCATGGGCCTGTGGCAGGCCAGCGCCGGCACCGTCAGCTTCAATGGCGCCGACATCACGCGCCACAGCA
Source organism: Cupriavidus taiwanensis (assembly GCF_900250075.1). NCBI lineage: Bacteria > Pseudomonadati > Pseudomonadota > Betaproteobacteria > Burkholderiales > Burkholderiaceae > Cupriavidus > Cupriavidus taiwanensis. Next base: position 2,225,015 of record NZ_LT977070.1, on the reverse strand, counting down.
CGCCGGCGATCGCGCAGGCCGGCATTGCATACGTGCCGGAGAACATGAGCGTGTTCTCCGACCTGACCGTGGCCGAGAACATGCGCCTGGCCGCGCGTACCGGCGCCATCGACGAACGCCGGCTGGACTGGGTGTTCCGCATGTTCCCCGCGCTCAAGACGTTCTGGCACCAGCGCGCGGGCGTGCTGTCGGGCGGGCAGAAGCAGATGCTGTCGGTCGCGCGCGCCATCATCGAGCCGCGCCAGCTGCTGATTGTCGACGAGCCTACCAAGGGACTGGCGCCGGCGATCATCCAGAACATGATCCATGTATTCCGCGAGCTGAAGCAGACCGAGGTGTCGATCCTGCTGGTGGAGCAGAACTTCCATATGGCGAAGTCGGTGGGCGATACGGTGGCGGTGATGGACGATGGCCGCACGGTGCATGGCGGCACGATGGCGGCGCTGGCGGAGGACGAGGCGCTGCAGCAGCGGCTGCTGGGGTTGTCGCTGGCGGCGCACCAGTAGGCCTTTGCGCTTGCGCAGGCCGGAGCACACAATCAGCACGAACAGACACATGACGACTTCATCAACCACCTTGCCGTCCGCAACCCCGGCCGCGCCGCCCGGCGTCCGCCTCGACTGGACCCCGCTCGCGCTGGCGCCGCTGCTGATGCTGCTGGCCTTTCCGCTGGTCGGCAGCCCGTCGACCTGGCTCACGCTGACCATTGCCGGCCTGGCGATGGGGATGATCATCTTCGTGGTGTCGTCCGGCCTGACGCTGGTGTTCGGCCTGATGGACGTGCTCAACTTCGGCCATGGCGCCTTTATCGCACTGGGCGCCTATGTCGCGGCCTCGGTGCTGCTGCCGCTGGCGGGCTGGGTCGAGGCCGACAGCCTGGCGCAGAATCTGGCCGTGTTTGCACTGGCAATCGCGGCTGCCATGGTGGCCGCGGGCGCGGTCGGCCTGTTCTTCGAGCGCGTGGTGGTGCGCCCGGTCTACGGCCAGCACCTCAAGCAGATCCTGATCACCATGGGCGGCATGATCGTCGCCGAGCAGCTGATCAAGGCCATCTGGGGCCCGGAAGCCATCGCGCTGCAGGTGCCCACCACCTTCCGCGGCGCGGTGCTGCTGGGCGATGCGGCGATCGAAAAGTACCGGCTGATCGCGATGGCGCTGGGGCTGGTGATCTTCATCGCCATGCTGCTGCTGCTCAACCGCACCCGCATCGGCCTGCTGATTCGCGCCGGGGTGGAGAACCGCGAGATGGTCGAGGCGCTCGGCTACCGGGTGCGCCGCCTGTTCGTCGGCGTGTTCGTCGCGGGCGCCGCGCTGGCGGGGCTGGGCGGCGTGCTGTGGGGGCTGTACCAGCAGAACATCACGGCGGCGATCGGGGCGCAGGTCAATGTGCTGATCTTCATCGTGATCATCATCGGCGGACTGGGCTCAACCACCGGCTGCTTTGTCGGGGCACTGCTGGTGGGGCTGATGGCCAACTACACCGGTTTCCTGTTCCCCAAGGTTGCTCTGTTCTCCAACATCCTGCTGATGATGCTGATCCTGCTGTGGCGCCCGCAAGGGCTGTTCCCGGTGGCGCGGCGCTGAGGGCAACGACCATGATCCGACTTCTCTCCGGCGACCTGCCGCGCAGCCGCGTGCTGGCGGCGCTGCTGCTGCTGATCCTGGTGGCGCTGGCGTGCGCGCCGTTCGCGTTCCCGGGCGCGCGCGCGCTCAACATGGCGGCCAAGATCTGCATCTTCGTGGTGCTGGTGGCCAGCTACGATCTGCTGCTGGGCTATACCGGCATCGTTTCCTTTGCCCACACCATGTTCTTCGGCATCGGCGGTTATGGCGTGGCCATCGCCATGTCGCGCATGGAGCCGGGCTGGGGCGCATTGCTGGCCGGCACGGCCGGCGCGCTGGCGGTATCGGCGCTGCTGGCCTTCCTGATCGGGCTGTTCTCGCTGCGGGTGCGGGCGATCTTCTTCGCCATGATCACGCTGGCGGTGGCGACCGCCTTCGCCACGCTGGTCTCGCAGCTGTCGGAGTGGACCGGCGGCGAGGACGGGCTGACCTTCAAGGTGCCCGAGGTGCTGCGCCCGGGCTTTACGCTGGGCGACGCCGAATGGCTGGGCGTGCCGCTGAGCGGCAAGCTGCTGAGCTACTACCTGGTATTCGCCGGCGCGCTGGTGCTGTTCCTGGCGCTGCTGCGCATCGTCAACTCGCCCTTCGGCCGGGTGCTGCAGGCAATCCGCGAGAACGACTTCCGCGCCGAGGCGATCGGCTACCGCACCGTGGTCTACCGCACGGTGTCGACGGTGCTGTCGGCGATGTTCGCCACGCTGGCGGGCGTGCTGATGGCGATCTGGCTGCGCTACAACGGCCCCGACACCTCGCTGTCGTTCGAGATCATGGTCGACATCCTGCTGATCGTTGTGATCGGCGGCATGGGCACGCTCTACGGCGCGGTGATCGGCACCGTGCTGTTCCTGCTGGCGCAGACCTACCTGCAGGACGTGATGAAGCTGGCCAGCGACGGCACCGCCGCGCTGCCGCTGCTGTCGGCGCTGTTGCATCCGGACCGCTGGCTGCTGTGGCTGGGCCTGCTGTTCGTGCTGAGCGTCTACTATTTCCCGCAGGGCGTGGTGGGCCGGCTGCGCGGCAGCGGACCGGTCCGGGACATCGCCAGCTGAGCGGAGGCTAGCCCATGTACGTGATCGACTGGCTGCACCGGAACGCGCAGCATTTCCCCGACAAGGTCGCGCTGGTGGACGTGGAGAGCGGCCGCCACGTGACCTATAGCCATGTCGACGAGCGCGCCAGCCGCTTTGCCGAATACCTGCGCGACCATCTGCGCCTGGCACCGGGCACGCGCGTGGCGGTGCTGGCGCACAACAGCTCGGACTATCTCGAGATGCTGTATGGCTGCGCCAAGGCCGGCATGGTGATGGTGTGCCTGAACTGGCGCCTGCCCGCGGCCGAACTGCTGCCGATCCTGCATGACTGCACGCCGCAAGTGCTGGTGGCGGGCGACGGCTTCCTGGGCGTGGCCGCGGAACTGGCCAGCGCCGTGCCGCTGCGCGCGGTGCTGCACCTGGCCGATGACGAAGCCGCCGACGTGCCCGGCGGCTGGACCGAATATGAAGCCGTGCTCGATGCCGCATCCGGCCGCATCATCGAGATGCCGTGCCGCGACGAGAGTGATATCTGGCACCTGCTCTACACCTCCGGCACCACCGGCAAGCCCAAGGGCGTGATCCAGACCTACGGCATGGTCTTCTTCAACGCCGTCAATGCGATGCTGGCCAACCAGATCACGCGCGACGACGTGTTCCTCAACGTGCTGCCGTTCTTCCATACCGGCGGCCTGAACCTGTACGCCAACCCGGTGCTGCACGCCGGCGGCACGGTGCACATCATGCGGCAGTTCGAGCCGCAGGCCGTGCTGGACCGGCTCGACCGCCGCAGCGGCGCGGGCATCACCATGTTCTTCGCGGTGCCGTCGGTGTACCTGTTCCTGAGCCAGCACCCGCGCTTCGCGCAGGCGGACCTGTCCGGCGTGCGCAATATGGCGGCGGGCGGCTCGCCGGTGCCCCGACCCTTGCTGGAAGCCTACCTGGCCAAGGGCGTGACCATCCGCTTCGGCTTCGGCATGACCGAGACCGGTCCCACGGTCTTCGTATGCGACGAGGACACCGCGCGCCGCAAGCTCGGCAGCATCGGCAAGCCGGTGGGATCGATGCTGACCCGCATCGTCGATCCGCTCGGCGTCGACGTGGGCCCCGGCGAGCGCGGCGAACTGCTGATCAAGGGGCCGGGCGTGACGCCGGGCTACTGGAACCTGCCCGAGGCCACCGCGCAGGCGCTGCGCGACGGCTGGCTGCATTCCGGCGACATCGCCTATTGCGATGAGGACGGCGACTACTACATCGTCGACCGCGCCAAGGACATGTTTATCTCGGGCGGCGAGAACGTCTATCCGGCCGAGGTCGAGAACGTGCTGTTCCAGCTGCCGGGCGTTGCCGAGGCCGCGGTGATCGGCACGCCGGACCCGCGCTGGGGCGAGGTCGGCATGGCGCTGGTGGTGCTGCGCCCGGATGCCGCGCTTGACGCGGATGCCGTGATCGCTCATTGCAAGGCGCACCTGGCCGGCTACAAGGTGCCGCGCGAGGTGCGCTTCCTCGACGCGTTGCCGCGCACGCCGTCCGGCAAGGTGGAAAAGCACAAGCTGCGTGCGGACCTGGCCGGAAACAGCGGCTGAAGCGCGCACCAGTTACCGTGGTTTGATGTCGTTCCCGTTGTTCGCGGTCGCAGTCTTCGCAGTTTCGCAGTCTTCCATCGACGTATGTCTCGACGGCCCCGGCACGGGGCGACAGAAGGAGGTTGACATGCAATCCACGCAGCATTCGCCGCGGTACCGCGGCCTCAGGCTCACGGCGCTGGCGGCGGCCGCATCGATGCTGGCCGCATGCGGCTCCAGCGACGACAACGGCAACGGCGGCAACCCCAATACCAAGCCGGCCTATATCGGCGCGGTCACCATCAACAGCTACGACGGCGCCACCGACGACCTGCTGACCGCAGGCCTGGGCAAGGACGGCCTGGCGAGCAGCACCGCACCGCTGCCGCTCAACCCGGCCGCGCCAACCGCGGCGGAACTGCGGCGCTACGCGATCTATACCAACTATCGCGCCATTGTCGACACCAGTGCCGGCGGCGGCTACGGCTCGCTCTATGGGCCCAACGTCGATGCGCAGGGCAATGTCACCGCGTCGGAAGGCAAGGTCGCCGGCGTCGAGTACATGGCCTACTCCGACGACGGCTCGGGCCAGCAGAACGTGACCATGCTGGTGCAGATACCGACCACGTTCAACCCCGCCAGGCCGTGCCTGATTACCGCGACGTCGTCCGGCTCGCGCGGCGTATATGGCGCCATCGGCACCGGAGAATGGGGCCTGAAGCGCGGCTGCGCGGTGGCCTATACCGACAAGGGCACCGGCGCCGCGCCGCATGACCTGGATACCGACACGGTGCCGCTGATCGACGGCACCCGCACCACGCGCGCGGCCGCCGGCAAGAACGCGCACTTCGCCGCGCCGGCAGGTGCCACCTCGCTGGCGGAATTCACCGCCGCCAACCCGCACCGGCTGGCGTTCAAGCACGCGCATTCGCAGCGCAACCCCGAGAAGGACTGGGGCAAGTTCACGCTGCAGGCGGTCGAGTTTGCGCTGTGGGCCATCAATGACCGCGTCGGCGCCGTGTCGGCCAACGGCACGCGCCAGCGCACGCTGGACCAGGACAAGGTGCTGGTGATTGCGTCGAGCGTGTCCAATGGCGGCGGCGCGGCCGTGGCCGCGGCAGAGCAGGATGCCGGCGGCCTGATCGACGGCGTGGCGGTGGCGGAGCCCAACCTGAACATGCCGCCCAACACCGGCATCGTGGTGCGGCGTGGCGCGGCACAGGTGGCGGCTTCAGGCCTGACACTGTACGACTACACCACCACGGCCAACCTGCTGCAGCACTGCGCCGGGCGCGCCACCGCGCTGACGCAGGCGCCGTTCTACGCCAACCCCACCATGGCGCCGTTCTTCGCGGCGCGCTGCCAGACGCTGGCCGAGAAAGGGCTGGTCACCGGCGCCAACACCGACCAGCAGAGCGCCAGCGCGCTGCAGGCGCTGCGCGCCGCGGGCTGGGAGGCGGAATCGGATGACCTGCACCCGTCGCTGGCCGCGTTCGACGTGGCGGCCGCGATCTCGGTCACCTACGCCAACGCTTATGCGCGGACCAGCGTGACCGACCGGTTGTGCGGCTACAGCTTTGCCGCCACGCTGACGGACCTGAAGCCGGCGGCGATCGCGCCCGCCGCGCTGGCGTCGATGTACGCCACCGGCAATGGCATTCCGCCGCAGGCACCGGTCCAGCTGATCAATGATCGCGATCCGCAGCATGGGCCGTACCTGAATCTGCCGTCCGTGTCCGCCTCGACCCAGCGCGCCGACCTGAACTACGACGGCGCCAGCTGCCTGCGCAGCTTGCTGACCGGCTCAGATGCCGCGGCGCTTGCATTGCAGGCCGGCCAGGCGCTGACGCTGCGCAACGGCAACCTGCGCGGCAAGCCGGCGCTGATCGTCCATGGGCGCAGCGACGCGCTGCTGCCGGTCAACCATACCTCGCGCCCCTACCTGGGCCTGAATCGCCAGCAGGAGGGCGTGACCAGCAAGCTGTCCTACGTCGAGGTCGAGAACGCGCAGCACTTCGATGCCTTCATCGGCGTGGTGCCGGGCTACAGCAACCGCTATGTGCCGCTGCACGTCTACCTGAACCGGGCCCTCGACGCGGTCTACGACAACCTGACCACGGGCAGGGCGCTGCCGCCGTCGCAGGTGTTGCGGACCACCCCGCGTGGCGGCACGCTCAACACCCCGGCGCCGGCGCTGTTGCCGTCCAACGTGCCGCCGTTCGCCGCCACGCCTGCCCCCGGCAACGCCATCACCGTCAACGCCAATACCGTACAGGTGCCCGACTGATGCACGACCAACCGCCGCGCGTGCTGTCGCAGCGCGATTTCGACCGCTTCGCCGCGCTGTCGCGCGACGACAACCCGATCCACTGCGATCCGGCCTTTGCCCGTGGCACGCATTTTGGTGCCACGGTGGCGCACGGCATGTTGCTGTTCTCGCTGCTGTGCGCGCATAGCGCGCGGCAACTGCCACGGCCGGCCTTGCCGGTCGTACAGGCGCTGATGTTCCCGGCGCCGGCGTTCGTTGGCGACGCGGTGCAGTTTGCGCTGTCTGCGCAAGCAGCGCCCGTCGGGCTTGCCGCCTACGCCACCACGGTCAGCTGTGCGGGCGGGCCAGGCCAGGCGCCGCGGGTGACGGCCGTGGGCGAGTCGCGCTGGCTGGCGGACGCGAGTCCTGCCGCACTGGCCGACCACTCAGCCGGAGCGGACCCGGTTGCGCAGGACGGCGATGCGGCCCTGTACGGCCTGCGTCCGGGCCAGCAGGCGAGCGCGGTGCGGGCCTTCACCGCGGCGGACCTGGACGAGTACATCGCGCTCACCGGCGATGCCAACCCGTTCCACGCCGATGCGGGCTTCGCCCGCGCCCGGGGTTTCTCCGGGCCGTTGGTGCCGCTGCCATTGCTGGCCGGCATGTTCTCGGACCTGCTCGGCACCCGGCTGCCCGGCCGCGGCACCGGCTGGATGAAGCAGTCGCTGCGGCTGGCCGCGCCGGCCCGGCTGGACGAGCCGCTGACGGCGCGCGTGCGCATCGTGCGGCTGCGCGCGGACAAGGATCTCGTCAACCTGGCCAGCCTGGTTACCGGCGCGGACGGCCGGGTGGTGGTGCAGGGCGAGTCGCTGGTGCTGGTGCGCAACCTGGCGCACAAGGGCGCCGACCGCGCCGCGTAGCGGGCGCGCGTATCGCGCGTATCGCGAGCATCACATGGTGGCCGGCCGGCGGGCCATGCGGGCCGGGCGCAACGCCGCACGGCCTGCGGCCTTGAAATGTCACGGCCAAGCCTTATCTTTCGGTATGACATGAGTGTCCGGCAGGGCATACGGGCGCCGCGGCAAGCTTCGCCGCCGACGCCCCCCGCATCAGGACACGACCTATCCGAGAGAGGGATTCCTTATGCGTCTTGACAAGCTGACCACCCGGTTCCAGGAAGCGCTGGCTGATGCGCAGAGCCTGGCCCTGGCCAACGACAACCAATACATCGACCCGCAGCACGTGCTGCGCGCGCTGCTGTCGCAGGACGACGGCGCCGCCAAGGCCTTGCTGGCGCGCTCAGGCGTCAACGTGCAAGGCCTGCAGACGGCGCTGGACGCCGCCATCAAGCGCCTGCCGCAGGTACAGGGCACCAGCGAGGTCCAGATCGGCCGCGACCTGGTCAACCTGCTCAACGCCACCGAAAAGGAAGCGATCAAGCGCGGCGATCAGTTCATCGCCAGCGAGCTGTTCCTGCTCGCCGTCGCCGACGACAAGGGCGATGCCGGCCGCATCGCGCGTGAAAACGGCCTGAACCGCAAGTCGCTGGAGTCGGCCATCCAGGCCGTGCGCGGCGGCGATTCGGTCAACAGCGCCGAGGCCGAGGGCCAGCGCGAGGCGCTGAAGAAGTACACCATCGACCTGACCGAGCGCGCCCGCATCGGCAAGCTCGACCCCGTGATCGGCCGCGACGACGAGATCCGCCGCGCGATCCAGATCCTGCAGCGCCGCACCAAGAACAACCCGGTGCTGATCGGCGAGCCGGGCGTGGGCAAGACCGCCATCGTCGAAGGGCTGGCGCAGCGCATCGTCAACGGCGAAGTGCCCGAGAGCCTGAAGAACAAGCGCGTGCTGGTGCTGGACATGGCCGGCCTGCTGGCCGGCGCCAAGTACCGCGGCGAGTTCGAGGAACGCCTCAAGGCCGTGCTGAACGACGTCGCCAAGGACGAGGGCCAGACCATCGTCTTTATCGACGAGATCCATACCATGGTGGGCGCAGGCAAGGCCGAGGGCGCGATCGACGCGGGCAACATGCTCAAGCCGGCGCTGGCGCGCGGCGAGCTGCACTGCATCGGCGCCACCACGCTGGACGAATACCGCAAGTACATCGAGAAGGACGCCGCGCTCGAGCGCCGCTTCCAGAAGGTGCTGGTCGACGAACCGACCGTGGAAGCCACCATCGCCATCCTGCGCGGCCTGCAGGAGAAGTATGAACTGCACCACGGCGTCGAGATCACCGACCCGGCCATCGTCGCCGCGGCGGAGCTGTCGCATCGCTATATCACCGACCGCTTCCTGCCTGACAAGGCCATCGACCTGATCGACGAGGCTGCCGCGCGCATCAAGATGGAAATCGATTCCAAGCCGGAGTCGATGGACAAGCTCGAGCGCCGCACCATCCAGCTGAAGATCGAGCGCGAGGCGGTCAAGAAGGAGACCGACGAGGCTTCGCTGAAGCGCCTGGAGCTGATCGAGCAGGAGATCGCGCGCCTGGAGAAGGAGTACGCCGACCTCGACGAAATCTGGAAGGCCGAGAAGGGCGCTGCGCAGGGCACGGCCGCGCTGAAGGAAGAGATCGAGAAGATCAAGCTGGAGATCTCCAGGCTGCAGCGCGAAGGCAAGCTCGACAAGGTGGCCGAGCTGCAATACGGCAAGCTGCCGGGCCTGGAAGGCAAGCTCAAGGCCGCGACCGATGCCGAGGCCAGCGAGCAGAAGCAGCCCAACAAGCTGCTGCGCACGCAAGTGGGCGCCGAGGAAATCGCCGAAGTGGTCAGTCGCGCCACCGGCATCCCGGTATCGAAGATGATGCAGGGCGAGCGCGAGAAGCTGCTGAAGATGGAAGACCGCCTGCATGGGCGCGTGGTCGGCCAGGACGAAGCCGTGCGGCTGGTGTCCGATGCCATCCGCCGTTCGCGTGCCGGGCTTGCGGACGAGAACCGGCCCTATGGCTCGTTCCTGTTCCTGGGCCCGACCGGCGTCGGCAAGACCGAGCTGTGCAAGGCGCTGGCCGAGTTCATGTTCGATTCGGAAGAACACCTGATCCGCATCGACATGAGCGAATTCATGGAGAAGCACAGCGTCAGCCGCCTGATCGGCGCGCCGCCGGGATACGTGGGCTATGAAGAAGGCGGCTACCTGACCGAGGCCGTGCGCCGCAAGCCGTACAGCGTGGTGCTGCTCGACGAAGTCGAGAAGGCCCACCCGGACGTCTTCAACGTGCTGCTGCAGGTGCTGGACGACGGCCGCCTGACCGACGGCCAGGGCCGCACGGTGGACTTCAAGAACACGGTGATCGTGATGACGTCCAACCTGGGTTCGCAGATCATCCAGTCAATGACCGGCGAGCCGCAGGAAGCGATCAAGGGCGCGGTCTGGCAGGAAGTGCGCACGCATTTCCGGCCCGAGTTCCTCAACCGGATCGATGAAGTCGTGGTGTTCCACGCGCTCGACCAGAAGAACATCGAGTCGATCGCGCGCATCCAGCTGCAGCGCCTGCAGGCCCGCCTGGCCCGCATGGACATGACGCTGGAGGTCACCGATCATGCGCTGGAGAAGATCGCCAGCGCGGGCTACGACCCGGTGTTCGGGGCCCGTCCGCTCAAGCGGGCGATCCAGCAGCAGATCGAGAACCCGGTGGCACGGGCCATCCTCGAAGGCAAGTTCGCCGCCAAGGACGTGGTGCCGGTGGATTATGCCGATGGGGAGTTCACGTTCGGGCGGAAGCTGGACTGAGGCTGCGCGCCGTCCCCCGCACAGCCGCTTGCTTCGCTTCCGTTAGCAGGAAGGGAAGCGTCGAGGCGGCCGATCGCACTCAAGCCCCTGCGCCATAGCGCAGGGGCTTTTTGTTGGGTGCGCAAGGTTCAATGCCATCGAGAGCTCAAGTCCTTCTGGTGGATTTGGACTTCCGGTACTGACTTGGCGTCAGGGTTTCAATCTTGTCCCAGCAACTGCGGAAGGCCTGAACGCTGCTGAAGCCGGACTTCGATGCGATCTCTTCCACGGAAAGGCTTGAAGCCGTCAGCAGCTTCCTTGCACGTGCCATGCGCAGGGCAAGCTGGTACTGCTTTGGTGTCAGCCCCGTTTCTTCCAGAAACACCCGGGAAAGGTGCCTGACGCTGATCGCAAAGCTCTGGGCAAAGCGGGGGTCGGAGACGGAAGCCTCCAGGTTTCGCGAGATGGCATCCTGGACGGCATGGATCAACTGGTTGCCATGCGAACGTGATTGGTACTGCGGATCGAGCCGCGGGTCATTGCTAAAGCGCCGGAATGGCACGACATTCTCGCGTGCTACACGAATGGCGGCGTCGTCGCCAAAAATCTCCGCCACCAGCCTCAGCGCCATGTCGATGCCGGATGCGACTCCCGCGGAGGTCCAGACCTTGCCATCGCAGACAAAGACCCGGTTGTCGACCACCGAGGCATGCGGTTGCCGCGCGCGAAGCCTCCTGATGAAGGCATGATGCGTGGTGCACAGCCGGCCGTCGAGTAGTCCCGCGTCTCCCAGCAGAAAGGCGCCGGTGCAGACCGCGGCAATAGTCGTGTCAGGGGCTTGACGGCCCGTGAACATGCGGCGCAGCCACGCAGCGGCATCGCGCCAGGGCTGCGATGCCATCAATGAAGTCTGCAGCTTGCTGCCGATCACCACTACCAGGTCGCGGCTATTGACGCGCGCAGGCAATGCCTCGATTCGGCCTAGAGCCACTCCCTGAAAGGCCTGCACGTTCGCATCAGGGCCGACGCACTGAACGGAAAGCTGACCGATACCTAGCTCCGAGACGGTAGACAGGACCTGTAGCGGACCGGCCAGGTCCAGCATATGAACGCCAGGCAGTACGAGGAGGTAAGCGGATCTCATGTGGCGTCGATTCCGACTGAGTGGGCGCTGACGGGATTCTCGCTTCCTCGAGCGCTCGGAACGGAAATTCTATAGGTGTTTGGATATGGCCAGATATTTGCTAACGCTGGCCAGTCATTTGCTGGCTGGCCGCAAGTCACCGGCTTAGGCTTGCAGTCATCAAAATGACGTGAAGACTTACCGTGAAAACTCAATTCACTTCAAATGGCGCTCTGACGGTTCCCAGGAATGGACGCTGACATGACCGGCCACCGAAACTCCCGCTCGCTCATCTCCTTGCTGATCGCCATCGGTTTCGCCGCGATGTTTGTCTCCACGGCGATAAAGGGCATCTACCAGGTCTACTTTGTCGAGTTGGCGGAACACTATGGCCGAGGACGTGCTCAGTTCGCGTGGTCAGGTGGCCTGTTCATGCTGGCTACCGGCTTCATGTCCCCTGTGGTGGGGGCGCTGAGCGATCGGGTCGGACCGTTGCGCACGTCCGCTATCGGCGCATTCGCCGCGGGCGCCGCCTGCGCTAGCGTGGCGGTCTGGCATCAGTCGATTGTGTACTTCAGCCTGGCCTTCGGCGTCGTGGGCGCGTTCGGACTCGCGGCAATGACCTTCGTGCCGATGGGCGTGCTGGTGGACCGTCTCTTTGAAGAGAAGAGGAAGGGTCTGGCGTATGCTGTAGTGACCAATGGCACCGCGATTGGCTTCATCGTGCTTTCTCCGATGTGGATATGGCTGCAGCCGCAGGCGAGCTGGATGACCGTATTCGGCGTGGTCGGGATCGTGCTGGCCGTGCCCGTAACCGCTGCCCTTTGGTTGGTATCACGGTGGGAGCCTCCTTCGGCTCTCACGCCCGACACGCAAACCAAAGCGCCGTATGCGAACGCCTGGTCGGTGGTGCGCCATGATCCCGGCTTTTATGTGCTGGCGGCAGGATTCTTCGGCTGTGGCGCTACGATGGCGTTCATCGATGTCCACCTTCTAGCGCACTGGCAGGATCAGGGCCTGCCAAGGGTGGAGATGGCCTTTGCCATGAGTGTCCTGGGCGCGCTTGAACTGCTGAGCGGGATCGCATCGGGCATCCTTGCCTTGCGATTCGACAAGCACCGGTTGCTTGGGCTCTTCTATGCGATGCGTTCGCTGTCGATGCTCCTGCTTATCGCGCCTTGGCTAGGCTTCCTGCCATTTGCGGTACTCTTCGGCGCCAGCTATCTGGGCACGGTTATCCTGACATCGATGTTTTGCTTCGAGCGTTATGGCACCGAGGTCAAGGGTAAAGTGTTCGGCTTGCTTTTTCTTGTTCACCAGGTCGGCGCGTTTCTGACTGTGCAATTGGGAGCCTGGTCCTTTGAATCGAGTGGCAGCTACGTGCATGCCATCATGGGGCTCTCCTTGATTACGCTGGTCTCGGCGATGTGCTCGTGGTTCGGCCTGCGCGGTAGCGGACCATGGTCCAACAGTTCTGACCGGACGACAAGCCCGGCCGGGCCGAGCCTGGAAACCAATGGCTGACCCGGGCCGGCGACCGCGAATGGTTCCATGGCCCCGATGAATCAGGAGGACGCGAGCGCGTAGCAATGATGGTCCACATCATCGTCGTCACCTTTCTGCTTGTTGGCGTAAGCATGATCCCGTTGATGCTTGACTCGTTGACGGTCGAGACTCGCATATGGACGCGACTCGCATGGGCTTGCCTGGCCATGCTCGTCAGCGTGCTGCTTGCCATGGGCCCGACCACGGTCGCGCGTGCGCGTGTGGATGGCGTCATATTTGGCCCGGTTTGCGGCGGCTAGCGGGTCTGGCATATGGACAACGGTTCGGGTCCAGGTGGATCGTGCCCAAGCTGCTTTCGCCTTTCGCTTCCATTTCCCGCGGCGTGTAAGCCGGTCGGTGCCGTGCAATTTTTGCACGCCGCGGTGCCGACGGTGTCCTTGTCAGCCGCGCGTTTCGGCCGGCGGGCCGAGTGGCACACTTCTCGCGTTACAAAAGGGTTGAGTTTCCGCACAAGGCGCTGCGCCCACGCAGCCCCATCCCCCAGGAGCCCTTTATGAACGACAAGCCTTTCCTCACAGACGTCAAGACCCTGCGCGAGCGTGCGCGTCAGCACATCGACGAAGGCGCGGTGACCGCGGGCTACGCGGCCGACCGCGACACCGTACTGAAGCTGCTGAACGACGCGCTGGCGACCGAGCTGGTCTGCGTGTTGCGCTACCGCCGGCACTACTTCATGGCCAAGGGGCCGAACTCGAAGAGCGTGGCCGATGAATTCCTGGCGCATTCGAATGAAGAGCAGGGCCATGCCGACCAGATCGCCGAGCGCATCGTGCAACTGGGCGGCGAGCCTGACTTTGCCCCGGACGGGCTGACCAGCCGCTCGCACGCGGAGTATGTGGCCGGCAGCTCGCTGACCGACATGATCAAGGAAGACCTGGTGGCCGAGCGCATTGCCATCGACAGCTACCGGGAAATCATCCAGTTCCTGGGCGAGCGCGACCCGACTTCGCGCCGGCTGATGGAATCGATCCTGGCCGTGGAAGAGGAGCATGCCGACGAGATGGCCGACCTGCTGAGCCGGCAGGGCGGCTGACGGGGTTGCTGCGCACTTGATATGGGTCAAGCCGCGGCGGCGGCCAGCCCGATAAGATCTGCCCTGTCATGGAGATGCGGGGGCGCTCTTCATGACTTGTCTACCCGTTTCCAGAATGGAAACTTCGCCCGCACCGGTTTGCCGGTGCGGGCGTTTTCTTTTGGGTGTGCCGCCTGCGCCACTTGTGCGCACGTTTTTGCGCACCGCTATGCACCCTATGTCGGGTATGCCCATATTTCCGCCGGATCTTATGCAGAAAACAGCGAAGGATCGGCGAAACCCTTCGTTCCGTTCGGAATGCCCCATCAGTAGTCTTGCTCCTGACACCAGCCGGCCCGCCAGGGCGGGCGACGCAAACAGGCGCACCGCGCCATTCACGACACTGACGGGAGCAACACAAGATGATCCGCAAACTGGCCATCGGCCTGGCCGTCCTGGCAGCCATCAGCGCGGCGCAGACCGCGAGCGCTACCAACCTGCTGAACGTTTCCTATGATCCGACGCGCGAACTGTATGTCGATGTCAACGCCGCCTTCGCCAAGGCCTGGAAGGCCCAGGGTGGCGACGCCGTGAGCGTGCGCCAGTCGCACGGCGGCTCGGGCAAGCAGGCACGCTCGGTGATCGACGGGCTCGACGCCGACGTGGTCACGCTGGCGCTGGGCTACGACATCGACGCCATCGCGGAAAAGGGCCTGATCAAGCCGGACTGGCAGAAGCGCCTGCCGCACAACGCCTCGCCGTACACCTCGACCATCGTGTTCCTGGTGCGCAAGGGCAATCCCAAGGGCATCAAGGACTGGGGCGACCTGGTCAAGCCCGGCGTGCAGGTGATCACGCCCAACCCCAAGACCTCGGGCGGCGCGCGCTGGAACTACCTGGCGGCGTGGGGCTATGCGTTGCGCCAGCCGGGCGGCAACGACGCCAAGGCGCGCGAGTTCGTCGGCGAGCTGCTCAAGCACGTGCCGGTGCTGGATTCGGGCGCGCGCGGCGCCACTACTACCTTTGTCGAACGCGGGCTGGGCGATGTGCTGATCGCGTGGGAGAACGAAGCCATCCTGGCGATCAAGGAGCTGGGGCCGGACAAGTTCGACATCGTCGCGCCGTCGGTGTCGATCCTGGCGGAGCCGCCGGTGGCCGTGGTCGACAAGGTGGTCGACAAGAAGGGCACGCGCAAGGCGGCCGAGGCCTACCTGCAGTTCCTGTACACCGACGAAGGGCAGGAGATCGCGGCGAAGAACTACTACCGCCCGATCTCGCAGAAGGTCGCGGCCAAGTACGCCGCCAATTTCCCGAAGGTGAAGTTGTTCACCATCGACGAGGTCTTCGGCGGCTGGCAGAAGGCGCAGAAGACCCACTTCGCCGACGGCGGCTCGTTCGACCAGATCTACCAGCCCGGCAAGAAGTAAAAACCCGGGACCGGCGCACCCGGCCGCGTGGGCGGCCGCGGCGCCCGCCGGTGCCTCAGAACAAGGAAGCCCGATGTCCATCCTGACGCTCTCCGGCAGTCCGTCGGCCCAGTCCCGCTCCGGCCTGGTACTGGCGCACCTGCGCACGGCGCTCGAGGCTGCAGGCGAACGCACCCGCCACCTCGACCTGCGCGACCTTCCGGCCGGGCCGCTGCTCGCCGCGCGCACGGACGACCCGGCCATCGATGGCGCCCTGCGTGCGGTGGTGCAGGCCCAGGTGGTGGTACTGGCCACGCCGGTCTACAAGGCCGCCTACAGCGGGCTGCTCAAGGCCTTCCTGGACCTGCTGCCGCAGACCGGCCTGCGCGACAAGACCGTGCTGCCGATCGCCACCGGCGGCAGCCTGGCCCATGCGCTGGCGATCGACTACGCGCTGCGGCCGGTGCTGGCCGCGCTCGGCTCACGCCAGATCCTGCCCGGCATCTTCGCCGTGGACCAGCAGATCGAAGCGGTCGATGCCGCCGGCGCGCGCCAGGCGCGCTTCGATGCCGCGCTGGCCGCGCGGCTGGACGAAGGCGTGCTGCGCGTGCGCGATGCGCTGGCGCATGCCCGCATCGAGGTGCCGCTCGACGTGGTGCCCGGCGCCTACGTCCGGCACGCCGCCGCGCTCGCGGCGGCCGAGCGATGTTCCGCCTGAACTGATGGATTGACTGTAGTGGCGCCGGCCAGCCCGGCGCTACGGCAGCGACGCGATGCCACCCGCCATGCGGGGCCGGCAGGGCGGCGTGCTGCCAAAACATCCCGGACATCGAATACGGCCCGCGGCACATCGGCGCGGGCCAAGGAGGACTTCACATGACAACGACCAAGCCGCTGCGCACGTCAAGCCAGCGCCGCCGACTCATTACCGCCGCGCTGGTGCTTGCCACTGGCCTGGCCTACGGGCTGCTGCCCGGCCGCGCCGAGGCGCAGTCGAACCAGATCGATGCCAAGGTGCTGCGCATCGGCTACCAGAAGTACGGCACGCTGACGCTGCTGAAGGCGCGCGGCACGCTGGAAAAGCGCCTCGCGCCGCAAGGCATCAGCGTCCGGTGGACCGAGTTTCCGGCGGGACCCCAGCTGCTTGAAGGCCTCAATGTCGGCGCCATCGACTTCGGCACCGTGGGCGAGGCGCCGCCGATCTTTGCCCAGGCCGCGGGGGCGCAGCTGGCCTATGTCGGCAACGAGCCGCCGGCACCGGTGGCCGAGGCCATCGTCGTGCCCAAGGGCTCGGCGCTGCGCTCGGTGGCCGACCTGCGCGGCAAGCGCGTGGCGCTGAACAAGGGCTCCAACGTGCATTACCTGCTGGTGCGCCAGCTGGAGCAGGCCGGCATTCCCTACAGCGAGATCCAGCCGGTCTACCTGCCGCCGGCCGATGCGCGCGCCGCCTTCGAGCGCGGCGCGGTGGATGCGTGGGTGATCTGGGATCCGTTCCTGGCCGCCGCCGAGAAGCAGCTGGGCGCGCGCGTGCTGGCCGATGGCCGCGGTGCGGATGGCAAGAACGTGGTCAGCAACCACCAGTTCTACCTGGCGTCGCGCCCCTATGCCCAGGCCCGGCCGGAGATCGTCAGCCTGATCCTGGATGAACTGGCCACGTTGGGCACGTGGGCGCAACAGCACCCGAAGGAGGCCACCACGGTGCTCACCGGTGAAACCGGGCTGCCGGCCGATGTGCTCGCGCTTGCGGTGTCGCGCTTCTCGTACGGCGCGCGCCCGGTCAGCGCCGAGGTGCTGGCCGAGCAGCAACGCATTGCCGATGCGTTTCACGCGCTGAAGCTGATTCCCAAACCGGTCAGGGTCGCCGATGCGCGCTGGGCCCCGCCGCAGCAGCAGGCCAGGCGCTGACACGCCGGCCAACAAGAACAGGAGCACGACATGCAAGTATTCTGGTTCATCCCCACCCACGGCGACAGCCGTTACCTGGGCACTTCCGAAGGCGCGCGCGCGGTCGGTTTCGATTACCTCAGGCAGGTCGCCGTGGCCGCCGACACGCTGGGCTATGAAGGCGTGCTGATCCCGACGGGACGCTCATGCGAAGACCCGTGGGTGGTGGCATCGGCGCTGGCCGCGGTGACGCAGCGCCTGAAATTCCTGGTCGCGGTGCGCCCGGGCCTGATGGCGCCGACCCTGGCCGCGCGCATGGCCGCGACTTTCGACCGCATCTCCAGTGGCCGCTTGCTGGTCAACCTCGTTACCGGCGGCGATCGCGCCGAACTGGAGGGCGACGGCTTGTTTCTCGACCACACCGCGCGTTACGAGGCCTCGGCCGAATTCCTGCGCATCTGGCGCCGGGTGCTGGCCGCCAGCCATGACGGGGGCAAGGTCGATTACGAGGGCAAGCACCTCAGCGTGAAGGGCGCCACCGTGCTCTACCCGCCGCTGCAGCAGCCGCATCCGCCGGTGTATTTCGGCGGCTCGTCGGCGCCGGCGCATGCGCTGGCCGGCGAGCAGGTCGATACCTACCTGACCTGGGGCGAGCCGCCCGCGGCGGTGGCGCAGAAGCTGGACGACGTGCGCCGCCACGCCGCCCGCCACGGCCGCACGGTGAAGTTCGGCATCCGCCTGCATGTGATCGTGCGCGAAACCGATGACGCCGCATGGGCCGCGGCCGAGGACCTGATCAGCCGGCTCGACGACGACACCGTGGCGCGCGCGCAGGCCGTGTTCGCCAACATGGATTCCGAAGGCCAGCGCCGCATGGCCGCACTGCACGCGGGCGGCACCCGCCGCACGCGCGAGGCGCTGGAGATCAGCCCCAACCTGTGGGCCGGCGTCGGGCTGGTGCGTGGCGGCGCCGGCACCGCGCTGGTGGGTGACCCGCATACCGTGGCCGAGCGCCTGCGCGAATACGCTGCGCTGGGCATCGACACCTTCGTGCTGTCCGGCTATCCGCACCTCGAAGAAGCCTACCGTTTCGCCGAACTGGTGTTCCCGCTGCTGCCCCGCACGGTGCGCGCGACGTTCGACACGCTGCCGGGCAAGGTGCTGTCCGGCCCGTTCGGTGAAGTCATGGCGACCGGCATTGTGCCGCGCGCCGCGCAAAGCTGAGGGGAGGCGCAACCATGACGACTCCGCTATTGCCACCGCCGCGCCAGGCGCCGCAGGCATTGTGGCGTGCGGCCGCGCCGTGGATCGTGCCGATGCTGCTGATCGTCGCGTGGCAGCTGGCCTCGCAGCACGGCTGGCTGTCCAGCCGCGTGCTGCCGGCCCCGCTGGCCGTGGTGCAGGCCGCGTGGGAGCTGGCGCGCTCGGGCGAGCTGTGGCGGCACGTCGGCGTCAGCACCTGGCGCGCGCTGCTGGGGTTTGCCATCGGCGGCGGGCTGGGGCTGCTGCTGGGGCTGCTGACGGGCACCTTCCGCAGCGCCGCCACGCTGCTCGACAGCACGCTGCAGATGGTGCGCAACATCCCGGCGCTGGCGCTGATCCCGCTGGTGATCCTGTGGTTCGGCATCGACGAGAGCGCCAAGCTGTTCCTGGTCTCGCTGGGCGTGTTTTTCCCGGTGTACCTGAACACCTACCACGGCATCCGCTCGGTCGACGCGGGTCTGGTGGAGATGGCGCGCAGCTACGGCCTGTCCGGCTGGCAGCTGTATCGCGGGGTCATCCTGCCCGGCGCGCTGCCGGGCATCCTGGTGGGCGTGCGTTTCGCGCTGGGGTTGATGTGGGTGGTGCTGATCGTGGCGGAAACCATCTCCGCGCAGTCGGGCATCGGCTACATGACGATGAATGCGCGCGAGTTCCTGCAAACCGACGTGGTGCTGGTCGGCATCCTGCTCTATGCGCTGCTGGGCAAGCTGGCCGACTGGCTGTCGCGCGGGCTGGAGCGCTACTGGCTGCGCTGGCACCCGGGCTACGCCGCGGCCTGAGCGGCGCCGGCAACCAATCAAGGCAAGGAGATCGAGATGCAGATGTATCCGGTGGAACAGGCGGCCCTGGCCGAGCTGGAAGCGGGCCTGGCGCGGCGCGAGGCGTCCGCTGGGACCAACGCGGCCGACGTGGTGCCGGGCAAGGCCGCGGGCGGCGTGGCGCTGCGCGTGAGTCAGGTGGTCAAGCGCTACGACGGCCGCACCGTGCTGCACGACGTGGCGCTGGACGTCGCGCCGGGCGAGTTCCTGGCCATCGTCGGGCGCAGCGGCTGCGGCAAGAGCACCTTGCTGCGGCTGGTGGCGGGGCTCGAGGCGGCCGACGGCGGCAGCATCGCCATCGACGGCGAGGCCGCTGCCACGGGCCGCGCGCCGTCGGCGGACGTGCGCGTGATGTTCCAGGACGCGCGGCTGCTGCCCTGGAAGCGCGTGCTGGACAACGTGGCGCTGGGCCTGCCGCGCGCACGCCGCGCCGAAGCGGCTCAGGTGCTGGCCCAGGTCGGGCTGGCCGACCGCGCGCAGGCCTGGCCGGCACGGCTGTCAGGCGGCCAGCGCCAGCGCGTGGCGCTGGCGCGCGCGCTGGTGCACCACCCGCAGCTGTTGCTGCTCGATGAACCGCTGGGCGCGCTGGATGCGCTGACGCGCATCGAAATGCAGGCGCTGATCGAAGCGCTGTGGCGGCGCCTGGGCTTCACCGCGTTGCTGGTCACGCACGATGTCTCCGAAGCGGTGGCGCTGGCCGACCGCATCGTGCTGATCGAGGACGGCCGCATCGCCATGGACACGCGCGTAGCGCTGGCGCGTCCGCGCGAACGCGGTGCCGCGGGCTTTGCGCAACTGGAAGCCGAGGTGCTGCAGCGGGTGATGCGGCCGTCGCCGCCGGCGGCCGCGCAAGCCGGTGCGCAGGCAGCCGCGCCCGCGGCGCCGGCGGCACTGAATGTGAGCTGGGCGGCCTGACGGCAGCGCGCCCGGCCAGGCTTGCGCCGTAGTGCCGGGCGCCGCATATCGACAGTCCTTAATCTTCATACGCTCGCGCGCGCCGAGCTTCTATCATGAGCAGGCAGGCAGCCGCTGGCGTGGAGCTTGCCCACCACCCATCACCCATCACCCATCCGACCGCGGGCCCGATTGGCCCGGTCAAGCCAAGGACCACCATGCCAGGCGAGCATGAACCCACGGGCGCAGCGTCTGCGCTCCAACGCTATCTCGAATCGCTGCCGCGCCAGCCGCTGGCGGACCGGCAACTGTGGCGCGATGCGCGCGGGCAGGTGCAGGGCCAGTTCTTCAACTGCTCGCTGACCAGCGCGTTCGAGCCGCTGGTCACGCTGGCGGACCGGCAGGTGGTGGCGCACGAAGGCGCGATCCATACCTACGCCGAGGACGGGGTCGGCCTGGCGGCGTGGAAGCTGTTCGCGATGGCGGCGGACGATCACACGCTGGTGTCGCTGGACCGGCTCTCGCGCCTGCTGCATGCCATCAACTACTTTGCCGCGGACGGCGGGCACAAGCTGGTGCTGAACGTGCACAACCGGCTGCTGGCCGCGGTGGCCGATGACCACGGCGCGGCGTTCCGGCGCGCGCTGCAGTCGCTGGGGTTGCCGCTGGAGCGCTTTGTGATCCAGGTGCCGGCCAGCGCCAACGACGATCTCGGGCTGTTGCTGCATGTGGTGGGCAACTACCGCCGCAATGGCTTCGCGGTGAGCCTGCAGGCCTCGGATCCGGCCGAGGCGGGTGCGCTGATGGCCCATGCGCTGCCGGATTGGCTCAAGCTGGACATGCGCCGCACCTGGACCGACCGCCAGCTGTCCGGCCTGCGCGCCAGCGCTGCCAGCGCGGGCGTGACGCTGATCGGGCGGCGCCTGCAGGACGCCGAAAGCATCGAGCGCCTGCAGGCGGCCGGCATCGGCCTGGGGCAGGGCGCCTTTGCCGGCGGGCTGGTGAATGCGGCCGCGCTGCGCGCGCCGGATCGGTCAGCCGCGGCATCCCATGCCGCGACGTTGCATGCACTGAACGAGGAGCCGGTATGACGCCATCGGACAGGACCGCACCCGGCCGTGCCACGCGGCTGGACATTCCCCGCCACCTGCAGGTGCTGACGGTGCCCGGCTTGCACGGCAGCGGCCCGGGGCACTGGCAAAGCCGCTGGGAGCAGCAGTTTCCGGACTGGCAGCGGGTGGAGCAGCATGACTGGTCGCGGCCGAGCCTGCCGCTGTGGGCCGAGCGCGTTTCCGAAGGCGTGATGCGGGCCCGGCGCGTGGCCGCGCGCGGCGCCGTGCTGGTGGCGCACAGCTTCGGCTGCCTGGCCACGCTGCGCCAGGCCGCGCTGGACCCGGTCGGCATCGCCGGCGCCTTGCTGGTGGCGCCGGCCGACCCGGACAAGTTCGGCGTGGCGGCCTTGCTGCCCGCCTACAGGCTGCCGTTCCCGACCATACTCGCGGCCAGCCGCAACGACCCCTGGATGCCGCAGCGCACCGCATTCTCGTGGGGCACGCTGTGGGGCAGCGAGCTGGTCGACGTGGGCCATCTCGGCCATATCAATGCCGACTCGGGCCTCGGCGAGTGGCCGGAAGGCCTCGCGCTGCTCGATACCCTGGTGCAGCGTATTGCACAAGCCGGCGACGCCAGCGCTCCAAGTGCTTCAATCACCGCCTGGGAGGCCGAGGTCGAAGTTGCCTCGACGGTCCCTTATATCTAAACCTTCTAAGAAAATTCATAAAGATTCGTTCTTTTTATAAAGACGGATCTGCAGAATCTGTCTCGTAGGCCGGCGCAATATGCGCCGGCGTCATAAAGAACGGCGTGCCGGGCCTGGCCATCGGCCTGGCAGCGCACCGCTCACAGACGAGACGACATGCCTCCATCCATTTCCCTGGCGGACACGCCGCCGCCGGCGGCGCCCCGCGCGCCCGAGTCCGGGTCCGGTTCGGCGCGCGCGCCGCGCAACCCGTCCAGGCAGCGCTTCACCGTGCTGCCGGGCTTCGGCCTGTCGCTCGGGTTCACGCTGTTCTACCTGACGCTGATCGTGCTGGTGCCGCTGTCGGCCACGTTCCTGAAGACCTTCACGATGACGTGGGACGCGTTCTGGACCTCCATCACGGCGCCGCGCGTGGTGGCATCGCTGCAGCTGAGCTTCGGCGCGTCGCTGGTCGCGGCCATCGTCAATACCGTGTTCGGGCTGATCGTGGCGTGGGTGCTGGTGCGCTACCGCTTTGTCGGCAAGCGCCTGATCGATGCGCTGGTCGACCTGCCGTTCGCGTTGCCGACCGCGGTGGCCGGCATCGCGCTGACCGCGCTGTTCGCCGGCAACGGCTGGATCGGCCGCTACCTGGAGCCGCTCGGCATCAAGGTCGCATTTACGCCGCTGGGCGTGGTGGTGGCGCTGACCTTTATCGGCCTGCCGTTCGTGGTGCGCACGGTGCAGCCGGTGCTCGAAGACGTCGAGCAGGAACTGGAAGAAGCCGCGGCCAGCCTGGGCGCCAACCGGCTGCAAACCTTCCATCGCGTGATCCTGCCGGCGATCCTGCCGGCGCTGCTGACCGGGTTTGCACTGTCCTTCGCGCGCGCCACCGGCGAGTACGGCTCGGTGGTGTTTATCTCGGGCAACATGCCGATGGTGTCCGAGATCGCGCCGCTGATGATCTATTCCAAGCTGGAGCAATACGATTACGCCGGTGCCACCGCGGTGGCGGTGGTGATGCTGGTGATCTCGTTCGCGCTGCTGCTGCTGATCAACCTGCTGCAGGCGTGGACGCGCCGCCACCAGTCCGGCGGGCGCGCCGCGCTGGCTGCAGAAGCGCCCGCCACGGGCAAGGAGTTCTGAGATGGCCGGCTCAATCTCGGGACGCCTCGGCGGGCAGGGCAGCGCCAGGGGCCATCACCGCTTCGACGCCACCGGCGAGGCGCCATGGGTGCGCTACACGCTGATCGCGGTGGCAGTGCTGTTCCTGACGCTGTTCCTGTTCGTGCCGCTGGCGTCGGTGTTCTATGAAGCCTTGCGCAAGGGCGTGCAGACCTACTGGGAAGCGCTGGTCGAGCCCGACGCGCTGGCCGCGATCCAGCTCACGCTGACGGTGGCGGCGATCGCGGTGCCGCTGAACGTGGTGTTTGGCGTGGCGGCGGCGTGGGCCATCGCCAAGTTCGATTTCCGCGGCAAGAACCTGCTGATCACGCTGATCGACCTGCCGTTCTCGGTGTCGCCCGTGATCTCGGGCCTGGTCTACGTGCTGCTGTTCGGCGCGCAGGGCTGGCTGGGTCCGTGGCTGCAAGCGCACGACATCAAGATCATGTTCGCGGTGCCCGGCATCGTGCTGGCCACCATTTTCGTGACCTTCCCCTTTGTTGCGCGCGAACTGATCCCGTTGATGCAGGCGCAGGGCAGCGAAGAAGAAGAGGCCGCGATCGTGCTGGGCGCCTCCGGCTGGCAGACCTTCCGCCATATCACGCTGCCCAATATCCGCTGGGGCCTGCTGTACGGCGTGATCCTGTGCAATGCGCGGGCGATGGGCGAGTTCGGTGCGGTGTCGGTGGTGTCGGGCCATATCCGCGGGCTGACCAACACCATGCCGCTGCACGTGGAGATCCTCTACAACGAGTACAACTTCGCGGCCGCGTTCGCGGTGGCGTCGCTGCTGACATTGCTGGCGCTGGTGACCCTCGGCATCAAGACGCTGGTGGAATTCCGCGCCCGCAAGGAAACCGAAGAGGCCGCGCCCGAGCGGCCGCTGGCAAGCCTGCCGGCTTCAGTGCAAGGACAAGCATCATGAGCATCCAGGTCAAGAACGTAGAGAAGCGCTTTGGCGATTTCGTCGCGCTGGACAATGTCTCGCTCGATTTCGACGAGGGCGAGCTGACCGCGCTGCTGGGGCCTTCGGGCTGCGGCAAGACCACGCTGCTGCGCATCATCGCCGGCCTGGAGCGCGCCGACGCCGGCCAGATCGTGCTGGCCGGGCGCGATGCCTCGAACCAGCACGTGCGCCAGCGCCAGGTGGGCTTCGTGTTCCAGCATTACGCGCTGTTCAAGCACATGAGCGTGTTCGAGAACGTCGCCTTCGGCCTGCGCGTGAAGCCGCGCGCCGAGCGCCCCAGCGAAGCACAGATCCGCGAGAAGGTGCATGCGCTGCTCGACCTGGTCCAGCTCGACTGGCTCGCCGACCGCTACCCGGCGCAGCTGTCGGGCGGCCAGCGCCAGCGCATCGCGCTGGCGCGCGCGCTGGCGGTGGAGCCGCGCGTGCTGCTGCTCGACGAGCCCTTCGGCGCGCTCGACGCCAAGGTGCGCAAGGAGCTGCGCCGCTGGCTGCGGCGCCTGCACGACGAGCTGCACGTGACCAGCGTGTTCGTCACGCACGACCAGGAAGAAGCGCTGGAAGTGGCCGACCAGGTGGTGCTGATGAACCGCGGCCGCGTCGAGCAGCACGGCTCGCCCGAGGCGGTCTACAACCATCCCGCCACGCCGTTCGTGTTCGGCTTCCTCGGCAATGTGAACCTGTTCCACGGGCGCCTGGAAGTCGGCGAGAGCGGCGGCCTGCTGCATACCGGCGAGGCGGTGCTGCCGGTGATCGGCAGCGGCCACGAGACCGCCGGCGATGCGGTCGCCTATGTCCGCCCGCACGACCTGGACCTGGAGCGCTATTCGCCTGGCGCCGACGGCATCGCCGTGACGCTGCGCCGCGCGCTGACGCTGGGCCCGGTGGCGCAGCTCGAACTCGAGCGTGAAGACAACCAGGACGTGATCGAGGTGGCGCTGCCGCTGGAGCGCTTCCGCCACGCGGGCTTCCGCGAGGGCGAGCTGCTCGCCGTGCGCCCGCGCCAGTTGCGCGTCTTCACGCAAGCCAACGGCACCGCCCCCACCCAAAAACAAGAGGCCGCACGATGAACTTCCAGCAACTTCGTTCGATCCGCGAGGCGGTGCGCCGCCAGTTCAACCTGACCGAGGTCGCCAACGCGCTCTATACCTCGCAGCCCGGCGTGTCGCGCCAGATCCGCGAGCTGGAAGAGGAACTGGGCGTGGAGATCTTCGAGCGCTACGGCAAGCGCCTGACCGGGCTGACCGAGCCCGGCCGCGAGATCGTGCGCATCGTCGAGCGCCTGCTGCTCGAGGCCGAGAACCTGCGCCAGGCTGGCGACGAATACGCCGGCCGCCACACCGGCCGGCTTACCGTCGCCACCACTCACACGCAGGCGCGCTATGCCTTGCCGCGCGTGGTCCAGGCCTTCCGCCGCGAATACCCGCATGTGACGCTGGCGCTGCAGGAAGCGTCGCCCACGCATATCGTCGAGCTGCTGCTGACGGGCCAGGCCGATATCGGCATTGCCACCGAGGCGCTCGCGACCGAGGCCGGGCTGACCTCGTTCGAGGCCTACAGCTGGCAGCACGTGCTGGTGGTGTCGCCGGACCATCCGCTGACGCGGCTGCCCGAGCCCACGCTCGAAGACGTCGCGAACTTCCAGCTGATCACCTACGACGCCGGCTTCACCGGCCGCCGCAAGATCGACAGCGCCTTTGCCGAGGCCGGGCTGCAGCCCGAGATCGTGCTGACCGCGCTGGATGCGGACGTGATCAAGACCTATGCCGAACTGGACCTGGGCGTGGGCATCATCGCCTCGATGGCCTATGACGAACGCAAGGACTCGGGCCTGGTGCGGATCTCGGCCGACCACCTGTTCGCGCCCAACACCACCAGCGTGGCGGTGCGCCGCGGGGCCTACCTGCGCGGCTATGCGCACGCCTTCATCAACATGTTCGCGCCGCACCTGTCGCGCGATACCGTAAGCAGCGCGCTGTCCGAACAGGACCGCCAGGCCCTGGCCGCCTGAGCCGCGCGCGGCGCCGGCAGCACCCCGCGGGCCGGCGGACACGCCGTCCGCACCCGCCCGGTGCCGTTCGCACCCCGTGCCGGCCGTTCGTCGCAACAGACTTTCTTCTCCCCGCGCCGCGGGGTACATTCCCTGCACGTGCCCGCACTGGCATCCCGGCCGGCGCCGCACGTGCACCGCAGCGCAGCAAAGTTTGCGCACGGCCGCCGGTCGGCAAGGACCGGGCAAGGGAGAGAGAGACGATCATGCGCGACGACGAACCGCTGCTGCGCTGGCAGTGGCGCGGCTATGCCCGCAACCACCAGCATCCCCGCAACCTGCTGTTGCATATCGTGGCCGTGCCGATGTTCATGGCCGGCACCGTGCTGGGCCTCTATGGCCTGCTGCGCCTGAACCTGCCGGCGATCGCGCTGGGGCTGGTGTGCATGGGCATGTCGATGGCGCTGCAAGGCCGCGGCCACCGGCTGGAAGCCCATGCGCCGGAGCCGTTTGCCGGGCCAGCCGACATCGCGGGCCGTATCCTGGCCGAGCAGTGGATCACCTTTCCGCGCTATGTGCTGTCCGGGCAGTGGTGGCGCGCGCTGGCCGGCCGCAGCCCGGCGCCGGCGCGGCCTGGCGACGCGACCGGGAAGGGCGGCTGACGCTCCTCCATGTCGCCGTCACATCACCCGCTGTATTGCGCATGGCGAAAGCCGCGCTAACATGAACGCCATGGACCGCTGCTTCTCACACGCCTGCACCGCCATTCCGTCCCGCCTGAATATCCTCGGGCGCGACCTGCTGTTCGTGCTGTGCATGAACTCGGTGATCGCCATCAGCCTGAACTACGGCTTCCAGACCGGCGGCTCGCTGTGGCACAACTTCGTCTACAGCCAGCTGATCGGGCTGTCGATCTGGGTGCTGATCGACATCCCGCGCGTGGTGATCTGGTGGAACGACCGGCCGCGCCGCTGGCCCTTCCTGCTGCTGGCCGCCGCCGCCGTGCCCGCCGGCGTGGTGTTCGGCAGCTGGGCCACGCGCGTGGTGCTGGACCTGCCGCCCAAGTCTGCCGACGAGGCGGGCGGCATGCTGCGCATGTGCCTGGTGGTGGGCATGCTGGCGGCGGCGTCGATGATCTACTTCTACTGGTCGCGCGAGAAGCTGGCATCGCTGGAGCGGCAGGCGGCGCTGGACGCGCTGCAGCGCGAGGAAGCCGAAAAGCAGCTGGTGCGCGCGCAGCTGATGGCGCTGCAGGCGCAGATCGAGCCGCACTTCCTGTTCAACTCGCTGGCCAACCTCGACGGCCTGATTGCCACCGATCCGCCGGCGGCGCGGCAGCTGCTGCAGCGGCTGATCGGCTTCCTGCGCATGTCGCTGGCGCATACCCGCGCCGAGCAATGCACGCTGCGGCAAGAGTTCGAACTGCTGCGCAGCTACCTCGAGATCCAGGCCATGCGCTTCGGCCAGCGGCTCTCATATGACATCGACCTGCCGCGCGAACTGGCGAAGGTGGAAATCCCGCCGATGCTGATCCAGCCGCTGGTGGAAAACGCGGTCACGCATGGGATCGAACCCTGCATGATCGGCGGCCATATCCGGCTGTCGGCGCGCGCGGCCGGCGACAACGCGGTGCAGGTGGTGATCGCCGATACCGGGGTCGGGTTCGGCCATGCCTCGGGCAAAGGCTCGGGGCTGGGCATCACCCATGTGCGCGAGCGCCTGGCGCGTATCTTCGGCGCGGCGGCAACCATGCAGATGGAAGAGAACACGCCGCGCGGCGTGGTGGTGCGGCTGACCTTGCCGCTGGAGCGCCCGGCCGAGGCGCCCACCCTGACCCAGACCGTCACCGCGGTGCCGGAGGGCATGCCGGTCTCTGCCCCGGCCATGCCACGGCTCTGACGCGCACTCGCTGTCGTTTCACCTGAAAACAACAAGCGCAGCAGGTTTCGCCCGTGTCGGCGCGCCTGCAGCGCCATGAAGCTGCCAACGCCAACGCCCCCCACGCCCCCCACGCCCCCATGACCCCGACCCTGCTGATTGCCGACGACGAAGCGCTGCTCGCACGCGTGCTGGAATCCGAACTGGCGGCCCTGTGGCCCGAGGCGCGGGTCGTGTCCGTGGTCCACGACGGCGTGGCCGCGCTGGCGGCGGCGCGCGAACACCAGCCGCGCGTGGCCTTCCTCGATATCCGCATGCCTGGCATGAGCGGCATGGACGTGGCGCGCGAACTGATCGAATTCGATGCGCCGCCGCTGGTGGTGTTCGTCACCGCCTACGACCAGTTTGCGCTGGAGGCCTTCGAGCGCGCCGCGGTCGACTACGTGCTCAAGCCAGTGCAGCGCGAACGGCTGGAAGCGACCGTGCAGCGCCTGAAGGCCCGGCTGTCCGATTCGACGGAAGCGGAAGACGACGATGACGAGGCCGCGGTGGCCGACACCGACCGGCTCGGCCAGCTGCTGGCGCGCCTCGAATCGCTCGAGCATGCCGCGCCGGGCGCGGCCGGCGCGCCGCAGCGCCAGTACCTGCGCTTTATCAAGGCGCTGGTGGGGCAGGAGGTGCGCATCATCCCGGTCGACGAAGTGATCTACCTGGAAGCCACCGACAAGTACGTCAACGTGGTCTCGGGCGCCGGCGAGGCGCTGATCCGCACCAGCCTGCGCGAGCTGACGCAGCAGCTCGATCCCGAGCGCTTCTGGCAGGTGCATCGCGGCACCGTGGTCAACATCAGTTGCGTCGCCAGCGCGGTCAACCAGTCGCTGGGCCGGCTCTCGCTGCGGCTGCGCGACCGCCCGGAACTGCTGCCGGTGGCGCGCCAGTACGCGCACCTGTTCAAGCAGATGTGAAGGCCCGCGCGGCGCACGGATCGGCCGGCGCGGGGCGGCGTGGCCGCCACCCTGCCAGCGGCAGGCAGGGGTTTCCTCTATGATGCGGGCTTCGGCCCGTATTTTTTTGCCCGCCGCCCAGCCCACCGCATCGTCCTTCCGAACGCCAGCGCCATGCCCACCGCCACCCTCGAACCCACGCCCAATTCCCTTCGCCACGACGCCCAGGTGATCGGGCTGGTGGGGCTGGCGCATGGGGTCTCGCACTTCTACCACCTGCTGCTGGCGCCGCTGTTCCCGTGGATCAAGGCCGAGTTCGGGCTCAGCTATGCCGAGCTGGGCCTGCTGATGACGGTGTTTTTCGCGGTCTCGGCGGTGGTGCAGACCGCGTCGGGCTTCGTGGTGGATCGCTTCGGCGCGCGGCCGGTGCTGTTCGGCGGGCTGGCCTGCCTGGGCGCCGCCGCCTTGCTGCTGTCGGCCAGCGGCGGCTATGCGGGGCTGCTGTTGGGCGCGGCGGTGGCGGGCCTGGGCAATGGCGTGTTCCACCCGGCCGACTTCACGCTGCTGAACAAGCATGTGTCGCAGCCGCGGCTGGGGCACGCGTTCTCGGTGCACGGCATTTCCGGCAACCTGGGCTGGGCGGCGGCGCCGCTGTTCCTGGTGGCGATTGCCAACCTGGCCAGCTGGCGCGTGGCGCTGGCGGCGGCCTCGGCGGTGGCCTTTATCGTGCTGGCCGTGCTGGTGGCGCTGCGCCATGTGCTGGACCCGCGCGAAGTTCAGGGCGCCGTGGGCCGGCCCGCGGCCAGGGCCGCGGGGGCGGGCGGCAGCGTGCTGGGCTTCCTGCGCCTGCCGCAGGTGTGGGTGTGCTGGGGCTTCTTCCTGCTGACGACGTTCTCCGCCGCCGGCATCCAGAGCTTTGCGCCCACCGCGCTGACCTACCTCTATGGCATGCCGTTCACGCTGGCGACCGCGTCGTACACGGTCTACATGCTGTGCAGTGCCGGCGGCATGATTGTCGGCGGCTTTGCCGCCAGCCGCACCAGCAACCATGACCGGCTGATCGCGGTCAGCTTCACTGTGTCGGGGCTGATGGCGGTGCTGGTGGGGCTGAACCTGGTGCCGGCGCTGCTGGTGCCGGTGCTGATGGGCGTGATCGGCTTTGGCGCCGGTACCGCCGGGCCCTCGCGCGACCTGCTGGTGCGCGCGGCAGCCCCGGCCGGCGCCACCGGGCGCGTCTACGGCGTGGTCTACTCGGGGCTGGATATCGGCCTGGCCTGTGGCCCGCTGTTCTTCGGCGCGCTGATGGACGCCAGGCTGCCGGCCTGGGTCTTCTTCATGATCGGCGGCTTCCAGCTGCTGTCGATCTTCACCGCGGTGACCGTGGGCAACGGCAACCGCTCGCGCAGCCAGGCCACGGCACGGGCGGAGGCCGCCTAGACGAGCCCGCCAGTCCGCCCGCCGCTTTCCGAATCCGCTTGCCTGAGGAACGTTTCCATGCCAACGACGCCGGCCAACGCCACCCAGCCTGAAGACACCGATCGCGGCGCGCCGCTGCCGGGCGGCCATATCCTCGTCGATGCGCTGCTGGCGCACGGGGCCGAACTGGCCTTCGGCGTGCCGGGCGAGAGCTACCTTGCAGTGCTCGACGGCTTCCACCGCCGCCGTGACCAGCTGCGCTTCATCGTCTGCCGGCAGGAGGGCGGGGCCGCGGTGATGGCCGAGGCCTATGGCAAGCTGACCGGCCGCCCCGGGCTTGCCTTCTGCACGCGCGGGCCGGGTGCCACCAATGCCAGCATCGGCGTGCATACGGCGTTCCAGGACTCGACCCCGATGATCCTGTTCATCGGCCAGGTCGGTACCGACTTCATGGACCGCGAGGCCTTCCAGGAAATCGACTACCGCCGCATGTTCGGCCAGATGGCCAAGTGGGTGGCGCAGATCGACCGGGTCGAGCGCATTCCCGAATACATCGCGCGCGCCTACCAGACCGCGACTTCGGGCCGTCCCGGCCCGGTGGTGCTGGCGCTGCCCGAAGACATGCTGGCGCAAACCGCCGCGGTGCCGCAGCTGCAGGCCTACCAGCGCGTCATGGCCTGGCCCGGCGAGGCCGAGCTGGCGCGATTGACGGAAATGCTTCAGGCCGCCGAGCGCCCGTTCGTGCTGGCCGGCGGCAGCGGCTGGACGCCGCAGGCGTGCGCCGACCTGCAGGCCTTTGCCGAGCGCTTCGCGCTGCCGGTGGGCTGCGCCTTCCGCGGCCAGGACCTGTTCGACAATCGCCATCCCAACTACGCCGGCGATGTCGGCATCGGCATCAATCCCGCGCTGGCCGAGCGTATCCGCAACGCTGACCTGGTGCTCGCGATCGGCCCGCGCCTGGGCGAGATGACCACCGGCGGCTACGCGCTGATCGCGGCGCCGCGGCCGGCGCAGACGCTGGTCCATGTCCATGCCGGCGCGGAAGAGCTGGGCAGCGTCTACCAGGCCGATTTGATGATCCAGGCCTCGATGCCGGCCATCGCCGCGCGCCTGGCAGGCCTGCAGCCGCTGGCCGCGCCGCGCTGGCAAGACTGGACCGAAGCCGCGCACGCCGATTACGAACGCTACCTGCAGCCGCCGCCGTTCACGGCGCAGGGCGTCGACATGGCCGAGGTCATCCGCACGCTGGACCAGATGCTGCCGGCCGACGCGGTGGTGACCAACGGCGCCGGCAACTATGCCGGCTGGCTGCACCGCTATTTCCACTATCGCCCGTTCACCAGCGGCGGACGCGGCCAGCTGGCGCCGACCAGCGGCGCGATGGGCTATGGCGTGCCGGCGGCGGTCGGTGCCAAGATCGCTTTCCCGCAGCGCACGGTGGTGGCACTGGCGGGCGACGGCTGCTTCCTGATGAATGGCCAGGAACTTGCTACGTCGATGCAATACGGCGCCCCGGTCATCATCATCGTCGTCAACAACGGCATGTACGGCACCATCCGCATGCACCAGGAACGCGAATACCCGACCCATGTGTCCGGCACCGAGCTGCGCAATCCCGATTTTGCCGCGCTGGCGCGCGCCTATGGGGCACGCGGCGTTACCGTGACCGCCACCGGGGCGTTTGCGCCGGCATTGCGCGAGGCGCTGGCCGCGCCGGTATCGACGCTGATCGAAATCCAGGTGGACCCGGACGTGATCACGCCGCGCACCACGCTGAGCGCGATCCGGGCGCAGGCGCTGGCGAGCCAGAAGCCATGACGCTGCGCGGCCAGACAGTATTTTTTCTTACCGACCAGGAGACCCGAGATGAAGCCCGTCACCACCGACCTGTGCGACGCGCATGAAGACCGCCTTGCCGACGGCACGCTGCGCGTGATGGCGCCGGTGTTCCGTGCCTTCGGCAAGCAGCCGGCGTTTGCCGGTCCGGCCGCGACGCTCAAGGTGTTCGAAGACAACGCGCTGGTGCGCGCCACGCTGGAGTCGCCGGGCCGCGGGCGCGTGCTGGTGGTCGACGGCGGCGGCTCGCTGCGCTGCGCGCTGGTGGGTGGCAACCTGGGCTTGCTGGCGGAGAAGAACGGCTGGGTCGGCATCGTCGTCAACGGCTGCATCCGCGATACCGCCGAACTCGACGTGTGCGACATCGGCATCCGCGCGCTGGCCGCGCATCCGCAGAAGAGCCAGAAGCGCAACGTGGGCGAGAGCGAGGTCACGGTGCAGATGCCGGGCGCGGTGGTGCGCCCGGGCAACTGGATCTATGTCGATGTCGACGGGATCCTGGTCGCCGACGAAGCGCTGGAGCGCTGAGCATGCCGCGCGTCTTCGTCTATGGCACGCTGCGCGCCGGCGAGGTCAACGACCTGAACGCCGCAGCCCTGCGCCACGGCATTGCCGCGCCCACGCTGCTGGGCACGGGTACGGTGGCCGGCAGGCTTTATGACTTCGGCACTTATCCCGGCCTGGTGCTGGACGCCGGCGGCGGGCCGGTGGTCGGCGACATCTACGAGATTGCCGACGCCCTGCTGCCGGTGCTGGACGAGATCGAGGAGGTCTATCCGGGCCAGGCCACGCTGTTCGTGCGCGAGGAACAGGCGGTGCAGCACAAGGGCCAGCCTGTCGCCTGCCTGCTGTACCCGGTGGCCGACGCCGCGGCCGCCGCGCTGCCGCGCATCGACAGCGGAGACTGGGTAAGCTATCGCCGCGCCCGCGATACGGCAGCGGCCTGAATCCCGTACGCGTTTCAAACAGGCGGCGCCCATTCGCGGCGCCGTTTGCTTTTGCGTAGCATGGCCGGCCATGACATCGCACGATGGAACCGACGGCCATGCATGCTCCGCAAGTCCCGCAGCAAATTCCCCCGCAAACGTGCTGCATCGATGCCGGCGACGTGCGCCTGGCCGTTACCCGCTGGGGCGCGCCCGGGCCGACGCGGCCGACCATCGTGCTGGTGCACGGCTATCCCGACAACAGCGACGTCTGGCACGCCGTGGCGGCGCAACTGGCCGGGCGCTTCGACGTGGTGGCCTACGACGTGCGCGGCGCCGGGCGCTCGACCGCCCCGCAGGCGACCTCGGCCTACCGGCTGCAAAAGCTGGCCGACGACTTCATCGCCGTGATCGACGCGGTGTCGCCGCGGCGCGCGGTGCATCTGGTCGGCCACGACTGGGGGTCGATCCAGGGCTGGGAATTCGTCACCGATCCCCGCCTGCAGGGGCGCATTGCCTCGTTCACTTCCTGCTCGGGCCCATGCCTGGACCACGCGGCCATCGCGCTGCGCGAACTGCGCGGGCAGCGCTCGCTGGCGGCGCTCGGCCAGGCGCTGCGCCAGCTGATGGCCTCGTGGTACATCGGCGTCTTCCACCTGCCGTGGCTGCCAGAACTGGCATGGCGGCTCTGGCTAAGCCGGGCCTGGCCGCGCTACCTGCGCCTGACCGAGGGCGTGCGCGCCAGGCCGAATCCGACCCAGACCGCCGACGGCTGCCACGGCGTGCGCCTGTACCGCGCCAATATCCTGCCGGTGTTGCGCGCGCCACGCCGCCGTGCCGCACATGCGCCGGTGCAGCTGATCGTGCCGCTGCATGACCGTTACGTAAAGCCCGCGGTGACAGAAGGCATGCACCGCTGGACCCCGCGGCTGTGGCGCCGCAACGTGGCGGCGCAGCACTGGCTGCCGCTGGCGGACCCGGCGGGGTTTGCGGCCATGGTCGGCGAATTTGTCGACCATATCGAAGGCGCGCCGGCCTCGGCGGCGCTGCAGGCCTGTCGCGTCCGCTAGCAGCTTGCGCCACATCGGCCGGCTTTTCACGATGTGGAAAAAGGTTTTGGACCGCAAAAATGTCCGGTTTGCGGGGCACAACGCCATTTCTCATCATGGAAGATTCTGTCCCGCATCGTGGAATATTTTCTGCAAATCAATGATTTAAAAGAAAAATATATCTTGGTGGCGTGCTGGGTTGGGGGTTGTTGCAACGCGGTAGCGTTCTCTACACTCTTATATAAGACACAGGACATCGCGCACTAAACAGCGGTCAACGCAGCGGCGACACGACGCAGACCGAGCCAGGCGAGCACGAGATCCTCAGCCATTCCCAATCACGTTCAGGAGAGCGACCATGAACCGCCAAGAGCAGATCCAGGCCCTGCAAAAAGACTGGGACACCAATCCGCGCTGGAAGGGCATCAAGCGTAATTTCACCGCCGAAGACGTGGTGCGCCTGCGCGGTTCGGTTCAGGTCGAGCACACCCTGGCGCGTCGTGGTGCCGAAAAGCTGTGGCACCTGCTGCATACCGAGCCGTTCGTCAACTCGCTCGGCGCGCTGACCGGCAACCAGGCCATGCAGCAGGTCAAGGCGGGCCTGAAGGCGATCTACCTGTCGGGCTGGCAGGTCGCCGGCGACGCCAACCTGGCTGGCGAGATGTACCCCGACCAGTCGCTGTACCCGGCCAACTCGGTGCCGCAGGTGGTCAAGCGCATCAACAACACCTTCCAGCGTGCCGACCAGATCCAGTGGAGCGAAGGTACGGGCGACACCGACTTCTTCGCCCCCATCGTTGCCGACGCGGAAGCGGGCTTCGGCGGGGTGCTGAACGCCTTCGAACTGATGAAGTCCATGATCGAGGCCGGCGCTGCCGGCGTGCACTTCGAGGACCAGCTTGCCTCGGTGAAGAAGTGCGGCCATATGGGCGGCAAGGTGCTGGTGCCGACCCGCGAAGCCGTCGCCAAGCTGACCGCCGCCCGCCTGGCCGCCGACGTCTCCGGCGTGCCGACGCTGGTGATCGCCCGCACCGACGCCGAGGCCGCCGACCTGCTGACCTCGGACATCGACGACAACGACAAGCCGTTCTGCACCGGCGAGCGCACCGTCGAAGGCTTCTACCGCGTCCGCAACGGCCTGGAACAGTCGATCTCGCGCGCGCTGGCCTACGCCGAGGTGGCCGACCTGGTGTGGTGCGAGACCGGCAAGCCGGACCTCGAATTCGCCAAGAAGTTTGCCGAGGCCGTGCACGCCCGCTTCCCGGGCAAGATGCTGGCCTACAACTGCTCGCCGTCGTTCAACTGGAAGAAGAACCTGGACGACGCCACCATCGCCAGGTTCCAGCGCGAACTGGGCGCGATGGGCTACAAGTTCCAGTTCATCACGCTGGCCGGCTTCCACTCGCTCAACTATTCGATGTTCAACCTGGCCTACGGCTATGCCCGCAACCAGATGAGCGCGTTCGTCGAACTGCAGGAAGCCGAGTTCAAGGCCGCCGAGAAGGGCTTCACCGCGGTCAAGCACCAGCGCGAAGTCGGCACCGGGTACTTCGACGCCGTGACCCAGACCATCGAAGGCGGCCAGTCGTCGACGACCGCGCTGAAGGGTTCGACCGAAGACGAGCAGTTCTTCGAAGACAAGAAAGTGGCCTGACTCTCCTGGTCACTCCCGCCGGCTCGTGGGTCCGGCGGGATCGGGAGGGCGTGCGACCATCACGCTCTCCCTTTTAGGCGACGCGCCGTTCTCTCTCTCAGGGACGGCGCGATTTTTTATTCCCAATGCGACCGCCGTACATGGCCTTGGCGCCCGAGCGCGTACCGGCGACTCACTCGAAAGTGCCAGCGGCCTTGGAGAGTGTCCACCCCACGCCGAGACACAGGCCAACCCATCCGAGCGCGATCAGGGCGACGTCGTGCCAGTTCATCGTGCGACGCCCAGGTCGACGCAATTTGAATGTGTCCCTTGACGAAGGCATGGCCATCTCCCTCGAAAGCATGGGAACAGGCTAGGGCACCGGTCTGAGATTTCACGGACGGATTTGTAAAGGTTTGTTGCGGTGCGATTGCGCCACCCAGCATTGAGCGACTGGCTGCCGCCGGACCTCGCGGTCTCGCTGCGGGATCGATGCAAACACGCCCAAGGCCGCCGCATTTTTTGCGCCCTTCGATCTGAGAGATTGTCCAAATGCAATAAATTGTCATTTCTGGCGGCTTGCAGCATTTGGGTGATTCCCTGGCGCGGACAGATGGCTTAAAGTGCCGGAGCCTTTATCGGCACTCTCCGAGCCACTTCACCCAGAACAACATCATGAAAGCAACTTTCACGCTCGCTTCCTGCGCCATCGCGGCGGCACTGCTGGCCGGCTGTTCCGGCGGCATGCCCACCAATGTCGACGGCATGCTGAGCGCCGGCACCTCGCTGGCCAAGGCGGCCACGCTGTCGGACGCCGACGTCAAGAGCCTGTCGGACCAGGCCTGCGCCGAATCGGACAAGACCAACAAGATCGCCGCTGCCAACAGCACCTACAACAAGCGCCTGGTCAAGATCATGAGCGGGCTGAAGAACAGCGACGTGCCCAACGTCAATGCCAAGGTCTACCTGACCAAGGACGTCAACGCCTGGGCCATGGCCAATGGCTGCGTGCGCGTCTACAGCGGCCTGATGGACATGATGACCGACGACGAGGTGCGCGGCGTGCTGGGCCACGAACTGGGCCACGTGGCACTGGGCCACACCAAGAAGGCCATGCAGGTGGCCTATACCGCCACCGCGGCGCGCGGCGCGGCAGCGTCGGCCGGCAATGGCGCGGTGGCGGCGCTGTCGCAATCGCAGCTGGGCGAACTGGGCGAGAAGCTGATCAACGCGCAGTTCTCGCAGTCGCAGGAAACCGCGGCCGACGACTATTCCTTCGACCTGCTGACCAAGAACAAGGCCAGCACCAAGGGCCTGGTCACGGCGTTCCAGAAGCTGGCCAAGCTCGACGGCGGCAAGTCCAGCATGTTCTCGTCGCACCCGGGCTCGGAAGACCGCGCCAAGCATATCGAGCAGCGCATCAGCAAGGCGTCGTAAGCCGCCCGCGCAAGCAAAAAACCGCCCGCACCGGTCATGCCGGTGCGGGCGGTTTTGCCTTGGCGCGCGGCGCCTTGGTTCAGCGGTAGACGATCACCGGAATGTCGGTATGCGTCAGCACCTTCTGCGTCTCGCTGCCGAGCAGCAGGCCGGACAGCCCGCGCCGGCCATGCGAGGCCATGAAGATGACGTCGCAGCCGTGGCGCTCGGCGGCGTCGATGATGCCGAGGTAGGGCACGGCAAAGGTCGACATGTCGGCGTCGAAGGTCACGCCGGCCGCCGTGGCCAGGTTTTCGACCTCTTTCAGATACAGCTTGGCCTGGTTCTCGATGCGGTCCTTGAACGCCTGCGGGGCCTCGACCACGATTTCGCTGAACGGCGTGTACGGGTATTCCTCCAGGCAGACATAGGCCGTGACGCGCGCGCCGATGGCCTTGGCGAGCTCCAGACCGCCGTTGATGGCTTTCTTGGAGAGTTCCGAGCCGTCGGTGGGAAGCAGGATATGTTGGAACATGCGGGGCTCCTTTGCTGACTAGGGGTCGGGGCAGGGCGGTGACCCGTCGGTTCGCGGCATCGCCGCGGCGCCGGGCAGCGCCTGTCTTGAATGCATTGTAGTCAGTGTGCCGAGAAGGGCATTGCGTAATGTCAATGGCGTCCGGATGGATCCTCGGCACGCCCGCGGCTCAGTCCGCCAGCACTTCCGCCATGGGGAGCGCCGCGGCCTGCTCGGACCGCCGCCAGTAGGACGGATTGCCGTAGGTGTTCTTCAGGTGGTCGATAAAGAGCCGCACGCGCAGCGGCAGGTGCTTGCGCTGCGGAAACACCGCATGGATGCCGATCGGCGGCGCCTGGAACTCGTCCAGTACTGTCACCAGCCGTCCGCTGGCAATCTCGCTGCCGACTTCCCACCACGAGCGCCAGGCCAGCCCGTTGCCTTGCAGGCACCACTCGTGCAGCACCGCGCCGTCGCTGCATTCCATGGTGCCGCCCACCTTCACGGTCACGGCGCGGCCTTCTTCCTGGAACACCCAGCCGCGCTGCATGTTGGCGCTGGCGCCGAAGGCCAGGCAGTTATGGCGCTGCAGGTCTTCCGGCGTGTTCGGGCGCCCGGCGCGCGCCAGGTATTCCGGCGCGGCCACCACCACGCGGCGGGTTTCGGCCAGCCGGATCGACACCAGGCTGGAATCGGGCAGGTCGCCCAGGCGGATGGCGCAGTCGAAGCCTTCGTTGACCAGGTCGACCACGCGGTCAGACAGGTCCAGCGTGATCGACACGTCCGGGTGCGACTCGATAAACAGCGGCACCAGCGGCGCCACGTGCTTGCGCCCATAACCTGCGGGTGCGGTCACGCGCAGGTGGCCGCTGGCCTTGACGCCGCCGGCCGAGACGCTGGCTTCGGCGTTGTGCAGGTCGTTCAGGATGCGCTGGCAGTCCTCCAGGAACGCCGAGCCCTCGAAGGTCAGGCTGATCTTGCGCGTGGTCCGCACCAGCAGCTTGACGCCCAGCCGCTCTTCCAGGGCATCGATGCGCCGGCCGATGATCGCGGGCGCCACGCCCTCGGCCGCGGCGGCGGCGGACAGGCTGCCGCGCGAGGCGACGGATACAAAGGTCTCCAGTTGTTTGAAATGGTCCACGAATGTTTCGCCTGAGTTGCACGGAAGCTCCCGCGGGGTGCCGCGCTGGCCACGCAAAGGGTGCCAAGGCGGGCCTTCGGTCACCAGTGAAGAGGATTTGGTGCGGAGTTTTGTTTTAGTCAGCCAAGATTAGTTGTGTAAAAGTAAAAGATCAAGTGACCGACGGCCACTTTGCCGCACTGCAGCGTCTCCCTACAATTCGATGCATTCAATGGTGTACAGAGCCACGCAGCTGTGGGCTGGCCGCCGCTCACGCAGTTGCCCCGTACCGTTGCAGTTGTCCAGGCTCCCATGAACAAGATCCGCGCCGTCGTCTTCGATGCTTATGGCACGCTGTTCGACGTGTATTCCGTCACCGCGCGCGCGGAGCAGCTGTTCCCGGGCCGCGGCGAGGCGCTGGCGCTGCTGTGGCGCGACCGCCAGATCGACTACACGCGCATCCGCACCATGGCCGCGCCCGACGGCGCGCACTACAAGCCGTTCTGGGCCATCACCGTGGACGCGCTGCGCTACGCCGCCGAGCGCCTGGGTCTGCCGCTGGACGAAGCCGCCGAGGCGCAGCTGCTGAAGGAATACGCGTGCCTGTCGGCGTTCCCGGAAAACCTGGGTGCACTGAAGCGCCTGCGCAAGGCGGGGCTGCCGCTGGGCATCCTGTCCAACGGCAACGCGGAGATGCTCGACATCTCGGTCAAGAGCGCCGGCATGCACGGACTGTTCGACCACGTGCTGTCGGTCGATGCGGTGCGCCAGTACAAGACAGCGCCGGCCGCCTATGCGCTGGGGCCGCTGGCCTTCGGCCTGGAGGCGCAGGAGATGCTGTTCGTCTCGTCCAACGGCTGGGACGCCTGCGGCGCCACCTGGTTCGGCTACACCACTTTCTGGATCAACCGTGCCGGCCATCCGGCGGAGCGGCTCGATGTCGCCCCCGCCGGCACCGGGCACGACATGAACGACCTGCTCGAATTCGTCCGCGCCCGTAGCGTGGCGGCATAGCAGGGCGCCCAACAACCAAAGCTATCGCTATCGTTTAACAGGAGAACACAGATGGCTATCACGCTGCCCGCGGGCATGAAGATTACCGGCGAAATCCTGCCGGCCTACGAAGATATCCTCACGCCGGAAGCCCTGGCCCTGGTAGACAAGCTGCACCGCGCCTTCGAGCCGCGCCGTCAGGAACTGCTGGCCGCGCGCGTCGCGCGCGCCAAGCGCCTGGACGCCGGCGAGGTGCCCGACTTCCTGCCGGAAACCAAGAGCATCCGCGAAGGCGACTGGAAGGTTGCCCCGGTGCCCAAGGCGCTGGAATGCCGCCGCGTGGAAATCACCGGCCCGGTCGAAGCCAAGATGGTGATCAACGCCTTCAACTCGGGCGCTGACAGCTACATGACCGACTTCGAGGATTCCAACACCCCCAACTGGCACAACCAGCTGCAGGGCCAGGTCAACCTGAAGGCCGCCGTGCGCCGCACGCTGACCCTGGAATCCAAGGGCAAGCAGTACAAGCTGAACGACAAGATCGCCACGCTGCAGGTACGTCCGCGCGGCTGGCACCTGGACGAGAAGCACGTCACCATCGACGGCAAGCGCGTCTCGGGCGGCATCTTCGACTTCGCGCTGTTCCTGTTCCACAACGCCAAGGAGCAGATCGCCCGCGGCGCCGGCCCGTTCTTCTACCTGCCGAAGATGGAAAGCCATCTGGAAGCGCGCCTGTGGAACGACATCTTCGTGATGGCGCAGAACGAAATCGGCCTGCCGCAGGGCACCATCAAGGCCACCGTGCTGATCGAGACCATCCTCGCCGCGTTCGAGATGGACGAAATCCTGTATGAGCTGCGCGAGCACAGCGCGGGCCTGAACGCCGGCCGCTGGGACTACATCTTCTCGTGCATCAAGAAGTTCAAGAACGACAAGGACTTCTGCCTGGCCGACCGCGCCAAGGTCACCATGACCGCGCCGTTCATGCGCTCGTATGCGCTGCTGCTGCTCAAGACCTGCCACCACCGCGGCGCGCCCGCGATCGGCGGCATGAGCGCGCTGATCCCGATCAAGAACGATCCGGAGAAGAACGCCATCGCCATGGAAGGCATCATCAGCGACAAGCGCCGCGATGCCACCGATGGCTACGACGGCGGCTGGGTGGCGCACCCGGGCCTGGTCGAGCCGGCCATGAAGGAATTCGTGGCGGTGCTGGGCGACAAGCCGAACCAGTTCGAGAAGCAGCGTCCGGACGTGCAGGTGAAGGGCGCCGACCTGCTGAACTTCCAGCCGGAAACGCCGATCACCGAGCACGGCCTGCGCATGAACATCAACGTCGGCATCCACTACCTGGGCGCCTGGCTGGCCGGCAACGGCTGCGTGCCGATCCACAACCTGATGGAAGACGCCGCCACCGCCGAGATCTCGCGCTCGCAGGTGTGGCAGTGGATCCGCTCGCCCAAGGGCAAGCTGGAAGACGGCACCAAGGTCACGGCCGAGCTGGTGCGCAAGCTGATCCCGGAAGAGCTGGCCAAGGTGAAGGAACTGGTTGGTGGCGACACCAGCACCTATGACCGTGCCGCCGAGATTTTCGAGCAGATGTCGACGTCGGAGGACTTTGCCGAGTTCCTGACGCTGCCGCTGTACGAAGAAGTCTGAGCAAGCACTTGCCGCATCCAGGAAACCGCAGCTTCGGCTGCGGTTTTTTTTCGTTTTTTCCACTGGGAAGGGTTGAATTAAGCCGCTCTTATATCTGTCCTGCGCTGCAACAATACACCGTAAGTACTTGTAACATTTGGGTCCTCCGCAACGCTTTTATTGTCCGGTCTTCAAGACTATTTGGGTTTATCCCTAGCGCGTGAAAACAGAGAAAGACTCTAGGATGCGGGTTCGATGGTGCGCTGCAAGATTGGCGGCGCGGCCAGGGAACGAAGCTTGTGCGTGTTCCCTTGCCAGTGCCGGTGCGCCACCCCGTCCCGATCCACCCCATAGGAGATCTGCATGTCACCTTTTACGCCCGAACAATTTGCTGCGGCGCAGAAGTCCAACGTGAGCCATTTGTTCGCGCTGACGAACACGGCGTTTGAAGGCTTCCAGAAGTTGACCGAACTGAACCTGCAGACGCTCAGGGCCACGCTCAGCGAAGGCCAGGAAAACGTCCAGGCGGCGCTGGCCGGCAAGGACTTGCGCGAAGTGTTCGCGGCGCAGGGCAACCTGGCCCAGCCGGCTGCCGAGAAGGCGGTGGCGTATGCGCGCCACGTCTATGAGATCGCGTCGAATACGCAGGCCGAACTGAGCAAGGCCGTCGAGGCCCAGTACGAACAGCACAACCGCAACGTCCAGGCTTTCGTCGACACCTTCGTGAAGAACGCGCCGGCGGGATCGGAAGCGCTGACCGCGCTGCTGCAGTCGGGCGTTGCCGCGGCCAGCAATACCTACCAGTCGTTCCAGGACGCCGCCAAGCAGACCGCCGAAGTCGCCAGGGCCAACTTTGCCAAGACCGCCGCAGCCGCGTCGGCCACGGCCGCGAACGCTACGCCGCGCGCCGCCAAGGCGTAACAGCACAGCGAACACAGCGCTGGCCCGGCCAGGCCGGAGCGCGCGCTGCACACAGATCGCAGGCATGCAGGCCCGGGAGCCCCGCGTTCCCGGCCCCGCGGCACTGCGACACCATATCTTCCCGCCCCATCCATGCGCACCGGGACCGGCACGGTCCGGCCCGGCATGGACGCGCTTTGCCTGCGCGACGGTGGCGGGAACTTGCTCGGGGACTACCGGGGGAATGTCCCCTCCTGCAAGGCAGGGGTCTTTCAACTCACGAACGACGCAATCAGCATGACGAAGAGAATCGCATTGGTAACAGGTGGCATGGGTGGACTCGGCGAAGCCATCAGCATCCGGCTGCACGACGCCGGCCATGCCGTGGTGGTGACGCACTCGCCCGGCAATGCCAACGCCGGCGAGTGGCTGGCCACGATGGCGGCCAGCGGCCGCGAGATGCGCGCCTATGAGGTCGACGTATCCGACTATGACGCCTGCCAGGCCTGCGCCGCGCGCATCCTGGCCGACGTCGGCCAGGTCGACATCCTGGTAAACAATGCCGGCATTACGCGCGACATGGCGTTCAAGAAGATGGACAAGCCGAACTGGGATGCGGTGATGCGGACCAATCTCGATTCGGTGTTCAATCTCACCAAGCCGCTGTGCGAGGGCATGGTCGAGCGCGGCTGGGGCCGCATCATCAATATCTCGTCGGTGAACGGCTCCAAGGGGGCGTTCGGCCAGACCAACTATGCCGCGGCCAAGGCCGGCATGCACGGCTTCACCAAGTCGCTGGCGCTGGAAGTGGCGCGCAAGGGCGTGACCGTCAACACGGTCTCGCCGGGCTACCTGGCCACCAGGATGGTCAACGCCGTGCCCAGGGAAATCATGGAGACCAAGATCCTGCCGCAGATCCCGGTGGGCCGGGTCGGCAAGCCGGAGGAAGTGGCGGCGCTGGTGGCCTTCCTGTGCTCCGAGGACGCGGCCTATGTGACCGGCTCCAATATC
The DNA here is from genome assembly GCF_900250075.1 of Cupriavidus taiwanensis. Taxonomy (NCBI): domain Bacteria; kingdom Pseudomonadati; phylum Pseudomonadota; class Betaproteobacteria; order Burkholderiales; family Burkholderiaceae; genus Cupriavidus; species Cupriavidus taiwanensis. The sequence goes on along the minus strand of NZ_LT977070.1, from coordinate 2,181,741 downwards.
GCCATCAACGGCGGGCAGCACATGCAGTAAGGAAGACAGTGCCAGGATCTCGGCAAGGGTCCTGGCCCGCTTCCGCCCATGCTTCCCACGTCGCAAGCGCGCCGGCCGCCGGCCATCGTTGCGTTCCTCCGCAGGCCGGATTCTTGTCCATACTGAAGCTTGGCCGGCGGAGCGCCTCACCTCCGCCGCGAACCAACGCATTGGGAGGGGAATCGTGTTCAAGCACATCTTGCTGGCCACCGATGGCTCGGAACTTTCAAGGATGGCGATGGAAGCGGCGATCGGCTTTGTCAAGGCCGATGGCGCCAGGCTGACTGCCTATACCTGCATGGAGGAGTATCCCTACCTGGCATCGGGCGACGCCGGCCATCCCAGGCGCAAGGCCTTCGAAGAGCAGGAAGCCGAACGGGCCAGGGCGCGGCTGGATGAGGTGGTTGCCGCCGCCAGGGCGGCGGGCGTAGCGTGCGCCACCGACATGACGGCAACCGTTCCCTACAAGGGCATCATCGACGCCGCGGCAAGGCACGAGTGTGATGTGATCTTCATGGCGTCGCACGGCCGCAGAGGCCTGGATGCCTTGCTGGTCGGCAGTGAAACGCAGAAGGTGCTGACCCACTGCCGGGTCCCGGTGCTGGTCTACCGCTGAAGGCGCGGGAGCAGGGCGCAGGCGCGCGCTGCGGGCCTGCCGCTGGACTTCACCCACAGGGAGGTGCTGCCATGGCGGACATCGAACAGGACAAGGTTGTCGGCGTGCTCAACCGGATCCTCGAGGCCGAGCTCGCCGGCGTGGTGCGCTACACGCACTATTCGTTCCTGATCTTCGGCTTCGGGCGCATCCCGATCGTGTCGTGGCTGCGCGAGCAGGCCAACGAGTCGCTGCTGCATGCGCAGCAGGCCGGCGAATGGATCACCACTCTTGGCGCTTATCCCTCGCTCGGCATCGGCGAGCTGCTGGACGCCCACACCCAGGATATCGGCGCGATCCTGCGCGAGTCGCTGGCCACGGAGCAGGAGGCGCTGGCGTTGTACCGGGAACTGCTCGGCCTGGTCGAGGGCCGCTCCGTTGCCCTGGAGGAGTATGCGCGGCAGTTGATCCAGCTCGAGGAGCTGCATGCAGGCGAGGTCGAGAAGATGCTGCGCAAGCCGGGCGCGCCAATGATGCCCGATCCTGCCAGACGCGCCGACCCCGGATAGGGCCGGCATGGCGTGGCGGCCTGTTGCCGGCCCGCTCACTTGCTGCCATCGCGCGCATCCCCGCCGATCGCATCGACGATGATCATGGTGCGGTCCAGCACCCCGCGCTCGTCGAAGTACGCGCTGAAGTGCGCCGGCTGGAACGCGCCGGCGTAGAGCCGGTACGACCACGCCTCGCGTTTCATCATCGGGTAGTACTCGACCGGCTCGCGTGGCAGGCCGAAGTGCTCGGCCACGTCCTGCTTGGTCCACACGCCCGGGCGGGCGGCGTAGATTTCCTTCTCGGTCAGCATCTGGCGGAAGCTGGTCAGCTTGCCGCCGGCGTCGAAGTCGGCGGCATACACCTCGAAGCCCAGCGGCTGCTTGGAATAGATCCAGCGGCTGGTGCCATTGGCGAGCGGGTAGGTTTCGGAAGGCGCGCCGAAGGTATCGCGCACGGCGCTCTGCGGGCTGCCGATCATTTTCTGCGCGGTCTGCACGGGCTGCAGCGTTGCGCAGGCGCACAGCAGGGTCGCCGCGGCGGCGGCCAGCCAGACGGACAGGCGATGGCGCATGGTGGGTCTCCGGTAAGCACTGCGCAGGGGATCTGTTCAGCATAGCGCAACGCATCCGGGCGCGTGCAGCCGCTGCCGCCGCGGTGCCCGTTACCAGCCGAATCGGTACTCCTTTGCCGGATGCAGGCGCCAGCTGCCGTCGCCCGGCAGCTCCAGCACCTGGTGGTGGTACTTCAGCAGCGTGGGCCGGTGGCTGACGCTGACCAGCGTCGCCTGCAAGCCGGCCAGCAACTGGTACAAGGCCTCTTCGTTGATGATGTCCAGGGCGCTGGTGGCCTCGTCCAGCATCACATAGCGCGGCCTCGCCAGCAGCACGCGCGCGATGGTCAGGCGCTGCTGCTCGCCCAGCGACAGCACCTTGCTCCAGTCCACTTCCGTGTCGAGCCCGCCGAAGCGGCCGGCAATGTCGCGCAGGTTGACGGTATCCAGCAATTGCAGCAGCTCGTCGTCTGCTACCCGCCGGCCGACATGGTTGGGGTAGAGCAGCTGGCTGCGCAGGCTGCCGACCACCATGTACGGATGCTGGGGCAGGAACAGCATGTCCTGCGGCGCCGGCCGCACGATGCGGCCGGTGCCGCTGTTCCACAGCCCCGCGATCGCGCGCATCAGCGAACTCTTGCCGCCGCCGCTGGCGCCGACGATCAGCAGTCCCTCGCCGGGACTGATCGACACGCTCAGGTCGGTGACCAGTGTGCGCTCCTGGTTGGGCGTCTGCAGCGTGACATGTTCCAGCGCGAGCCGCGAGTCCTGGCGGGACTCGATGGTGGAGGCAGCCCGCGGCGCCGTAGTCTTTTTCCCGGTCAGGGTGCTGGAGAACGTGTCCAGGCGGTCGAGTCCGGCCACGAACCGGCTCAGGTCTTCGAAGTTGTCGACGATCACCGTCAGCGCGTTCAGCACGGCGGCGAAGGCGCCCGCGGCGCGGATCGCGCTGCCGACCTCGAGCTCGCCGTCCAGCACGCGCGAGGCCACGATCGCGCTGGGCAGCAGGATGGTCAGGAAGCCATAGCCATACTGGAACATGTTCAGCCCCAGCTGCCACCGGATCAGCCGCTCGAAATTCTGGAACGCCTTGCCGAAGCGCCCGCGCACGTGGGATGACTCCTGCGGCTCGCCGCGATAGAACGCAATCGATTCGGCGTTCTCGCGCACGCGGATCAGGCTGAAGCGGAAGTCGGCCTCGCGCTTGAGCTGGTAGAAATTCAGGCCGATCAGCACCCGCCCGAAACAGGCGATCGAGACAAAGGTGCCGGCAATCGCGTACACCACCAGGAAATAGACCAGCTCCCTGGAGATCATCCACAGCACCGCGCTGAACGCAATCAGCTGCAGCAGCGCCCCGATGCCGATCGACAGGAAGAACAGCGACTGCCGCGTAAAGGTGTTGATGTCCTCGGAGATGCGCTGGTCGGGATTGTCGATGCCGGCATCCGCATTGAGCTTGTAGAAAATGCGGTTCTTGAAATATCCGTCCAGGTAATGGTGGGTCATCCAGCGCCGCCAGTGCAGGCCCAGCGTGTTGCGAATGTAGTAATAGACCGCGTAGACGGGTATGGCGACGATCAGGATATACAGGCAGGTGCGGATCGAGGCCCAGAAGCGCTCGGCGTCGCGCGCCGCCAGCGCCGAGGTGAATTCGCCGGTCTGCTCGTTGATCAGCACCTCGGCCTGGGTCTGGCCCAGCAGCAGCAGGATCAGCACCAGCAGCAGGCCGGCGGCCTTCCATCGCTCCTGCGAGACCCAGTAGGGTTTGGCAATCACCCAATAGCGGGTCCAGACATGCCGCGTCGACGTGGCGGGGCGTTTGCCGGGGGGCGTAGTGCTGTCGGCCACCTGAGGCTCGGGCACGGCGCTCATAATCCACCTCCGGGGTGAGCGGATTTCATTATCGTCACATCGCGGCACGGCTTCGGGCGTGGACCGCGGCGCGGCGGAAAATGACTATTGAAATATAGGCCAGCAAAAACGATGCCCGGCGCTTTTGCGCGCCCTCCGGGCACGGCGAGCCTATGCGCAAGGGTTCGGCCCGCCGCCGGCTGCCGCCGCCGCGCATGGTGGAAACCCGGGCGTGTCCCCGGCCTGAACAGTCACTAAGATGAAAGACCCGCCGCCGGTGCGGCGCACAACGATAACGCGGAGACTTCATCTATGGATCGTCGACAGTTCCTGGGCGCCACCGCATTCGCGGTGGCCGCCGGCGTGGCGCCGCACGCGCTGGCCCAGCAATGGCCCGCGCGCGCCATCCGGCTGGTGGTGGCCTATCCGCCGGGCGGCGGCACCGACGTGGTGGCGCGCCTGTTCGCCGACTACCTCGCACGCGTGGTCGGACAGTCGGTGGTGGTGGAGAACAAGCCCGGCGGTGCCACCATTCCCGCCACGCAGGACGTGATCCGCGCGAAGAACGACGGCCAGACCCTGCTGGTGACGCTGGGCTCTTCGGCCACCTCGGGCGCGCATATCAACCGCGTTCCCTACGATCCCTTGACCGACCTGACCGCGCTCGCCGAACTCGGCCGCGCGCCAGTGCTGCTGGCCGCCAACAAGGATGCGCCGTACAACACGCTGAAGGAACTGGTGGCCTACGCCAAGGCGAATCCGGGCAAGCCGATCCACTCGGCCTCGTACGGTCCGGGCACGTCGTCACACTTCGGCCCGCTGCTGTTCAACCGGCTCGCCGGCACCAATCTCGAACCGGTGCTGTACAAGGGGTCCGCGCCTGCCACGCAGGATCTGGTGGGCGGCGTGGTGCCGCTGATGATCGACGGCCTGACCACCGGCGTGCCGCTGTACCAGTCCGGCAAGACCAAGGTGCTGGCCACCACCATCCCGGAACGCTCCGAGCTCGCGCCCGGCGCGCCCACGTTCCGCGAACTGGGCTACCCCGAGATGGAGCAGCTCAGCGGCTATTTCGCGCTGTTTGGCCCCAAGGCCATGCCCCGCGAGACGGTGGAGGCGGTCTCCGCCGCGGTGCGCAAGGTGCTGGCCGATCCCGCCTACCAGAAGCGGCTGGCGGGCGTGGGCGTGCTGCCGCCGCAGGCGGTCACGCCCGATGCGTTTGCCGCGCAGATCCGCGCCGACCACGCGCGCTGGGGGCAGTTCATCAAGGACATCGGCTTCAAGATCGAGGGAAGCTGAACTCCCTGCGCTTCAAGCGTCGTCTTGCTGGCTGGCCTGTGCCCGGGTGCGCGCCGGCGCTTTTTTCTTCGCCTTGCCCTGGTTGAATGCGATCGCGGCGCGGACCAGGGCCTTGAGCGCGCGCGCATCGATCTTGTCGCCCTCGGCGAAGTCGATCGCGCGCCATTTGCTGCCGCCCAGGCCGGCGTTGAAAAGGTGGTCCGGGTCGGGCAGGCTGGCGCCGTTGGTAAAGGTAACCTTTACCTTGGCCTTGTGGGCGTTGGCGACGGCGATCATGCCGTCGCGCGACCATACCGGGCTGCCCATCCATTTCCATTCCTCGACGATGCCGCTGTCTGCGGCAAGGATGGCCTTGCGCAGGCTGGCCAGGGTCTGGCCGCGCCAGTCGGCCAGGCCCGCGATCAGCTGGTCGATCTGTTCAGATGGCTGCATCGATGCTCGTTCCTCAAGGTTCTGGCTGACCGGCTTATCATAGCCGCTCAGTGCGGTCTCGCCGACCCGCGTCAACCAGGGGAGGCGAGAACTTCGACGAGGCGCTGCCGGCGCACTGGATCCGGCAGGCCGCGGCGCTGCCGGAGTGGAAGCCTTAGCCAGGGGCCGCGCGGCCCGCGCATGCCGAAGCGCTTCCCCCGAACGGGGCGTTCCATGGCGGCGGAATTCGCATACCCTCGCAAGCTTCATTGGCCGGCGGCCAGTTGCCGCACGGCCGCGTCTTCACGATCGCACCCGCGACGGGCGCGCATCCTGCCGGAGATTGCATGAAGGTAGATCCGCTTCGTGACTGGCAATATGCCGAGACCGTGCTGAACGCGCGCACGCCGCAGGAAGTGGCACAGGTGGCGCTGCGCGCGGCCCGGGCCATGGGCTTCAACCACCATGCCTACGTCATGAAGCAGCCCACGCTGGGCCCGCACGACGACAACGACTTCGTCTGCTTCCACGATTTTTCGGCGGACTGGGCGCGGGCGCGCTACGAGCCGCTGCGCGCGAAGCGGCACGAGGATGGCGACGCCCGCGTGGCGCACGTGCGCGCGGGCATGCCGGCGACGTCGTGGAATGCGCTGGGCGAGGTCGACCACACGCGTCGCGATATCGGACAGAGCGCGCGCAAGCTGCTGCGCAGCGCGGGCGAGCACGGGCTCAACGCCGGCCTGACCATTCCGCTATGGACGCCCGGCATCGACTGGGCCTTCATGACGCTGACCACCGATGCCACCTGCGACCTGCGCGCGCTGCGCACCACGCTGCCACCGATGAGCTACTTTGCGCACTGCCTGCATTCGGCGCTGCGGCGGCTGCAAGGCGAGGCCGCGCGCCCGGCGCTGAGCCGGCGCCAGCGCGAGATCCTGCACTGGGCGGCGATCGGCAAGACCACATGGGAGATCTCCAGCATCCTCGGCATCAGCGAGAGCACCGTCTACTTCCACCTCAACGTTGCCGCCGGCAAGCTCAATACGCGCGGGCGCCAGGCCACCTGCGCGCGCGCGGTGGCGCTGGGGCTGCTGTCGATCTGACACCAATGCGGCGTTGACCGGGCGGCCGGCGGTTAACGCGGAGCAGCCCCGGGGCAACACCTTCCCCCGGGGCTTGCAGTCGGCGCGACGACCGCGCGTCAGTTGGCCGGCGTGTAATAGCGGCCGGCGATACGGGTGCCGGCATCGCTCCACTGGTTCCAGACCAGCGCCGCATTGCCTTTCTCGTTCACCGCCAGCGCGGGAATCGCGGCGGTGTCGCCGTAGCTCTCGCCCAGCGCGGCGGTGCCCCAGCCGGTGCCGGCGACATAGCGGTTGGTCCACAGGTCGGCCACGCTGCTGCCGTCGGGCGCCTGGGTCCAGGCGACAAAGCCATTGCCGGCGCCGTCCAGGCCAACCGTCGGCAGGCTCGGCGTGCGCGTGCTGGCACTCAGCAGCACGGTCTCGCTGCCCCAGGCGCCGTTGGCCGGGGCCACGCTGGCCACCAGCGTGTTGTCGTTGCGGCCCCAGGCCACCATGGCGTCGCCGCGCGCATTGACCGACAGACGCGCCTTGCTGATGAAGGCTTCGGCCACCGGCGGCGCCACCGCGACGGGGTTCTGCCAGGCCGAGGTGAATCGCCGCGCGTACAGCGTGCTTGCCACGGTGCCGTTGGCGACATCGGATTGTCCCCATACCAGCGTGGCATTGCCGCTGCCGTCCATGGCGATGGCGGGATAGCCGAGCGAGCGGTCGATGCTGTCGTCGCGCACCAGCTCGCTGGGCGCGTCCCAGCTGCCGCCGCTGAAGCGGCTGGTCCAGATGCCGTTGCTGGCCAGGTCGGTCAGTTCCCACACGGCGATCGCCTCGCCCGAGGGCGCCATGGCAACCTGCGGCCGCAGGTTCTGGATGCCGGCGTCATTGGGCGTCGCGAACGTCGATTCCGTGCCCCAGCCGCTGGCGGGGGTGTAGCGGTTCGCGACGATCTTGAACGGGCCGAACTGGCCGTCGCGCTGGCTCCACACCGCGACCGCGTTGCCGCTGGTGTCCATGCCGACCTGTGGCTGCACGGCCAGCCCGGCGCCGGTCTCGATGCGGGCCAGCGTGCCCCAGCCGGTGGCCGGGTCGAAGGGCCGGGCCCAGATGTCGTAGGCGCCCGCGGTGGTCAGCTGCGCCCACACCACCATGGCGCGGCCGCTAGCGCGGTCCATCGCGATCTGCGGACCGTCGGTGGCGCCGGCGGCGTCGTTTTCCAGCGCCACCGGCGCGCTCCAGCCGGAACCCGGCACGTAGCGGCTTGCCAGCACGCTTTCGTTGGCGGTGCCCTCATCGAGCTGCATCCAGACCGCGATGGCGTTGCCCGCGGCATCGATGGCGACGTTGACATGGCCCGCGCCGGCCTCGGTGAACGGCGCCGGATCGGTCCAGCCCGCCGGCGCTGGCGTGCCGGGGTTGCCAGGCGTGCCGGGCGTGCCGGGCGTGCCGGGCGTTCCCGGGGTGCCAGGGTTGCCGGTGTTGGGTTGCGGTGTCGTGCTGTTATCGTCCCCGCCGCACGCGGACAGCGCCGCGCAAATCGCCATCAGCAAAATCGTCTTACGCATTGAGTCTTCCCTTTCGGATCTTGTTCTTCAACGATCAATTCGCGGCCGGGGCCGGCATGGCGCCGCTGTGGAGGCCGCAGCGGACGCGATGCCTGGGGCTGGCGCGAATTGCCACGGGCGAGAATAGGGAAAGGCGGGCAGGGTGGCGCGCCGACCCTGTGGGATTCCACAGGGTGGCTGCAATACGCGCCGGTGGTCCACGGTCATGCGGGGCCGCCTTGTGGCCTATATTGAAGTCCTGCGCGGCATGGGCATCGGCATTGCCTGTCGTAGCCCGAGCGACCGCGGACCAAAGGAGCGCGCCATGAAGATCGCCGGCATCGAAGCCATCGCCCTGCGCATTCCGTTCACGGTCGGCGGCGTGTCGGCTGCGGGGGTCTGGGGCGGGGCCGGCATGCAGGCCGCCGATTCGCTGCTGCTCAAGGTGAGCACCGATGACGGCCTGGTCGGCTGGGGCGAAACCTTCGGCTTTGTCGGCGTTCCCGCGGCCCGGGCGGCGATCGAGCAGATGCTGGCGCCGGCCTGCATCGGCCGTGACGCGAGCCAGATCGATGCGATCGGCCTCGACCTGCAACGCAGCTTCCATGTGTTCGGGCGCAGCGGGCCCTTGTTCTACGGGCTGTCGGCGCTCGATATCGCGCTGTGGGACCTGTGCGGCAAGGCGGCGGGGCTACCCGTCTACCGGCTGCTGGGCGGGGCGCGGCGCGAGCAGCTGCCGGCCTACGCCAGCCTGATCCGCTATGCCGATGCCGAAGCGATCGCGGTCAACGTCAGGCGCGCCATCGCCGATGGCTACCGCAGCCTGAAGCTGCATGAAGTCGACCTGGCCGTGATCCGCGCTGCGCGCGCGGCCGCGGGCCCGGATATCGAGATCACGCTGGATACGAATTGCCCGTGGACGCTGCACGAGGCCATCGATATGGCCCGCGCCCTGCAGCCCTTGTCGCTAAGGTGGCTGGAAGAGCCGCTGTGGCCGCCCGAGAACTACGCCGGACTCGCGGCGCTGCGCCGGCAATGCGCGATTCCGCTCGCCGCCGGCGAGAATGCGACCACGCTGATGGAATTCGAGCACCTGCTTGGCATCGGTGCCGTCGATGTGGTGCAGCCGAGCCCGGCCAAGATGGGCGGCATCAGCGCGCTGCGCGATGTCTTTGCCCTGGCCAGGGCGCACAACGCGCAGGTGATGGTCCATACCTTCTACGACGGCCCCGGACTGCTGGCGGCCATGCATGCCACCGCGGCGCTGGGCGATGCCGACGCCATGATCGAATGGCGCTACTTCGACATGGCCGCGCAAGTGCTGGGCGATGCCGTGGTGCCGCGCGACGGCATGATCGCGCTGCCCGCCGGCCCGGGCCTGGGCCTCGACCCGGATCCGGAAGTGATCCGGCGCTACCGCGTCGGCTGACGCCGGCGCTCAGAAGTCGACCTTCTCTCCGGGCTGCGGCACGATCACGCTTGCCGCGGCACCAGTACCGAGCGCCGCCTTGAATTGCTCCGGCGTGCCGCTCGCTTGCGGCGAGGTCTGGTAGTGGATCGGAATGGCGAAGCGCGGCCGGATCAGGTCGCGCACGGCGATCGCGGCATCCTGTGGTCCCATGGTGGAATGCCCGCCGATCGGGATCAGCACCAGATCCGGCTTGTAGATCTCGCCGATCAGGCGCATGTCGCCGAACAGCCCGGTATCGCCCATGTGCCAGATGCGGAAGCCGTTCTCCAGTTCGATGACGTAGCCGACCGGCTCGCCGCCGTAGTGGGTCTCGTCCTTGCCGGTGGCCGGGTTCTTCAGCGCCAGTTCCGACGAGTGTTCCGCATGCACCGCCGTGATCTTCGGGCCCGCCGGGCCAAACGGCATCACCGTGCCGCTCTTGCCGAAGCGCTGCACCTGCGCCTCCGGGACCAGGCCGAGACTGACCAGCGCCCGGCCCAGGCCGCCGCCGTTGTACACCGGCGCGTTGGTCAGCCGGGCCAGCGCGGGGGTGTCGCCGAGGTGGTCGTTGTGGGCATGCGTGACGAGGATCAGGTCGACCTTGCCGAGCGCGGGCAGCTGTTTGAAGCCGGGCGGGGTCTTGGGATTGTTGGTCAGCCATGGGTCGATCACGATGACCTTGCCGCCCGGCGTGGTGATGCGCGTGGCGGCCTGGCCCAGCCACAGCACTTCGGCCTTGCCCGCGGTGGGCTGGCCGGGCGTTACCGGGCGCGGGGCGTCCGCCGGCGGCGTGGGCGCGGCACAGGCGCCGAGCAGGGCGGTGAGCGTGATGACGGCGGCGAGCATCCTCGCAAGGTGTCTGAGCATGTCCTTCCTCCGTGAGTGGATCGATGCCGGATCGATGCCGGACCGATACCGGATCCCTATGCAACGCAGCGGGCTAGCGCACAAACATGCCGAGGCCCTCATGGTCGTAGAACTCCAGCCAGACGCGGTCGCTGGAAAACGCGGCCTGCGAGATCGTGCCCGGCATGGCGTTTTCATTGGCGAGCGTGAAGGTGAAGATATCGCCGTCCCAGTGGCTCAGCGGCAGCACCAGCGGCGTCGCGCCCAGCGTCATCACCAGCGTGCCGCCCTGGTCGGCGACCTGCAGCGGACCATAGTAGTCGTTGCGGTAGGTGCCGGTGTAGGCCGACAGCGCACGCGCCGGCAGCGGATTGGCCGGGCGCGGCTGTCCCACCAGCCGGCCTTCCGGCTCCAGCAGCGGTGCCAGCGCATCGCCGTAGAGCTTGCCCCAGTCGCGGCGGATGGCGCCGAATTGCGCCAGGTCGAAGAACTGGGCGCTCAGGGTTTCCGGCACGCCGATGGGCTGCGCGTTGGTCAGCGTCACGATGGCCAGGTTTAGTTCTGGTACCGCCATGAAGCTGGTGGCGACGCCAAGGGCGAAGGCGCCGGAGTGGTTGAGCGAGGTCAGGCCCAGTTCGGTGGTGCCGACATTGAAGCCATAGCCATAGTAGCCGGCAGGGCGCTCGCCGGCGGGCGGGTTGCTCTGCATTTGCGGACTTATCGCGGGCGCCAGCGCGGCGGCATCGACCACCCGCTGCCCGCCGAACTCGCCCTTGGCGAGCAGCATCGTCAGCCATTTCGCCATGTCGTTGACCGACGCACTGACGCCGCCCGCCGCCGATTGCGCATCGGGCATCCGCGTCGATCCCTGCACCCAGTTGCCGTTGACCCGCACGTGGCCGAGCGCGCGGTTGTCGCGCGCGGCATAGTCGGCAAAGCGCGAACTGGTGCGCGTCATGCCCAGGGGCTGGTACAGCGCCTGTTCCGACAGCGTGGCCCAGTCGGTGCCGGCGGCGACGGCAACCGCTTCGGCGGCGGCGGTCATGCCGAAGTTGGTGTACGCGTAGACCGCGCGGAACGGATGCAGCGGCATGAAGCGCAGGCGCGTCAGCACTTGCTGGCGGTCGTAGCCGATGTCCTCGAGACGGTCGCCGGCGTGGTCCGGCAGGCCGGAGCGGTGGGCGTAGAGATCGCCGATGGTGACGGCCGCCGACACCTCGGCATCGGCCAGCGTGAACCAGGGCAGGTGCGTGCGCACCGGCGTATCCCAGCTGATGCCGCCGCGCCCGACCTGGCGCGCGACCACCGTGGCGCCGATGGACTTCGACACCGAGGCCAGCTGGAACACGGTGTCGGCATCGACCGGCGCGGGATCGGTCACCAGCCGGCGCCCAAAGCCCTTGGCGTAAACAGTCTGGTTGCCGCGCACCACCGCGACCGCCATCCCGGGTACGCGTGAACTCGCCATCAGGTCCGCGACCAGCTGGTCCAGTTGCGCGATGGCCTGGGTAATCTGCGCCGGAGGAACCGGCTCGGGTGGCGTGGGCTTGGGCGGTTCGTCGTCGTCGCCGCCGCACGCCGGCAGCGCGGGGACCAGCAGGCCGCCCAGCGCGGCTCCCAGGAAACGGCGACGCTCTTGCAGTTTGCCCACGGTAGTTCTCCGTTATGACGCGGAACAGGCGTGGCTGGGCCGTGGCCTGTGGATGGAACTACTGTATGCGATCGGTAGCCCGGAGGCGAAGGAGAGAGAGGTTACGACGCTGCAAAAGCAAAAGGCCCGCACTGTCGTGCGGGCCTTTGCCTGAAACTCTGGTGCCCAGGAGAGGACTCGGTCACGCATGCGCGACCCCGGCTGCGCTTGCAAGCGCAGCCCTTCTCGTCCTCGCGAAAAGCGCTCAAGCGCTTTTCTTCCTGGGCGGAAAAGAAAAAAGGCCTGCATGCGCAGACCTTTTTTGAATTGTGGTGCCCAGGAGAGGACTCGAACCTCCACAGTGTTGCCACCGCTAGGACCTGAACCTAGTGCGTCTACCAATTCCGCCACCTGGGCAGGTGGTGAGCCGCGAATTCTACCGAAGGCGGCGGAATTTGCAAGCCCTTGCGCGGGCGCCGTGTAAAAAAACTTTAACGACCGTGCTCAGCAGCGATCGCGGCGCGCGTCGGCAATCAGAACGACGGCACCATCGCGCCCTTGTACTGCGCCTTCATGAACTGGCGCACGTCTTCGGACTGGTACGCGGCCACCAGCTTCTTGACCCACGGCTTGTCCTTGTCCTGGGTGCGCACCACGATGATGTTGGCGTACGGGCTGTGGATGTCTTCCAGCGCGATCGCGTCCTTGGTCGGCTGCAGGCCTGCGGCGAGCGCGTAGTTGGTGTTGATCACGGCGGCGCCGACATCGGGCAGCGCGCGCGCCAGCTGGGCCGCGTCCAGTTCGACGAGCTTCAGCTTCTTGGGGTTCTCGGCCACGTCCAGCGGCGTGGCATTGGAACCGTTGGTGCCGGCGCCGGCCTTCAGCTTGATCACGCCTTGCGCCTGCAGCAGCAGCAGCGCGCGGTTTTCATTGGAGGGGTCGTTGGGCACCGCCACCTTGGCGCCCTGCGGCAGGTCCTTGGGCGACTTCAGGTTCTTCGAGTAGATGCCCAGCGGCGAGATATAGGTGTAGCCCACGCTCTGCATCTTGTAGCCGCGCTGCTTCACCTGGCTGTCCAGGTACGGCTGGTGCTGGAAGCTGTTGGCGTCGAGGTCGCCGGCGTCGAGCGCGGCGTTGGGCTGCACGTAGTCGTTGAACTCGACCACCTTCACGTTCAGGCCATTGCGCTTGGCCACCTTCTGGACCACTTGCCAGACTTCGGCGTCCGGCCCGCTGACCGTGCCGACACGGATGGTCTGTTCCTGGGCCCCGGCACTGCCGGCGGCGATAAAACCCACGGCGGACACAGCTGCCGCCAGACGCTTGATGAAAGACGTGCGCATAGGAATGGTGAAGATCTTGTTGTGTGGCGAGTGAGAGGCAATCGCAGGGGCAGGGATCGCCTGTCCGGAGCGAGGGCACAGATTAACGCAATTGCGTCCGGATGGCGCGGCGCGGACGATTCTGGCGTCTATTTCTTTTTCATAAGCTTATGAAGCCAGCCAGCGGCCGCGTGCCGGCATTTAATGCCCCGGCGCCGCGGCTCAGTCCGCAAACAATTCGCGCAAGGTACGCAAGGTGTCTGCCACGGTCCGGTCGCTCAGGCCGCCCGCGCGCTTCACCAGCCGCGACTTGTCGACGGTGCGCAGCTGGTCCAGCAGGATCAGGCCGGTCTTGCGCTGGAACGTCACCGGTATGCGAAACGGTGCCGGCCGGCTGCCGGTGGTCATCGGCGCGACCGTTACCGTGCGCAGGTAGTCATGCATCTCGGGCGGCGACAGGATGACGCAGGGGCGCGTCTTCTCGATCTCGCTGCCGACGGTGGGATCGAGCGCGACCAGCCAGACATCGCCACGCGCTACCATTTGAGCTCCGCGTCGTCGGCGTTGGGCAGCTCGCCCAGCACCAGGGTGTCGTCGCCGTCCGCGGCGATCTGCCGGCTGGCTTCGGCCCAGCCTTGCCGCGGTGCCTGCCGGGGCCGGCGCAGCACCAGCGTGTCATTCACGATTTCCATTTCCACTTCATTCTCCAGACCCAGCTGTGCCAGGATTGCCTTGGGAATCAGGACACCTTGCGAGTTGCCCATCTTGCGGATCGTTGCCTTCATGTCTTGTTGCTCATGGTGTAGCCAGTACTGGCGTCAGCACAATGTTATTACACCGCGGGCATCAAGGAAACAGGCAGGCACGACGCTGCATGGAAATGTGACATCCCGGCGCAGCCGGCAACAGGCGAATTGTCCGAAAACGCCCGCGCCGCGCGGTACGCCCGAATCAGTTGGCGACAGCTCCGTAGCCCTGGCCCTTCCATTCGATAAAACACAGCCCGTGCCCGAACGGGTCCGACAGCGTGGCCTGCCGGCCCCAGGCGAATTCCTGGGGCCAGTCCTCGATCTCGGCGCCGGCCTCGAGCGCGCGTTCGATGGCCTGCTCGAGGTCGGCGACGACGAAATCGAGGTGAACCGGGGTCCAGTGACGGCGATAGTCGCGCCGGGTCGCGGCGCGCGTGGTCGTGCGCGTGCCCGCGGGCTTGGCGAGCAGGTAGATCGGGGCATTGCCGCCCAGCATCTCGGCGACGGAACCGTCGAACAGCTTGCGGCCCAGCCGCAGCCCCAATCCATGCGCGTAGAAATCGATGCCGCGCGCCAGGTCGTCGACATCGATATTGATCAGCAACTCCATCGCAGCCTCCTGCAGCGTTCCGTGTGAAAGCGGCCGCATTGTGCGCCGGGCCTCCTGACAGCTGCTGTCAGGAGTGATGTTGCAGCCGGGCGCGGCGTTCACGCGGGGGGCTCCAGCCGACGCGAGTCTGGCCGATATCCGAGAGGGCCAGGGTCGGCACAATGTTGCAGTGCGCAGACAAAAAGGACTCGCGAATACGCGGAGACTTCATAATATCGACTTATCGCAAATGGGAGAGTGAAGTTGCGTTTTGAGCACTTGGTGGAGATCAATGATCCGGGCAACCCGCAGCTGGAACCGCTGACGGCCGAGCAGGTGTGGCAGGGCCTGGTGCTGCGCGCCGAATCTCCCGAGCTTTTCGTGCTGGGCCTGGACCGCGCCGAAGTGGTGGGCCGTGGCGACAACTGGATCGACCGGGTGCTGCATTTCGGCGAGGCCTCGATCGAGGATCACGTGGTCTACGAGCCGCGCCGTCTGGTGCGCTATGAGACCGCGGCCACCGCCGAGCATGCCGGCGGCACGCTGACCATGGCGATCGAGACCCCGGGTCCGGGCGCGCTGCTGCTGCGCTTTATTTATGACACCACCATGCCGGCCGTCGACGCCAGCGGCGACGACCGCTACGCCGAGATCGTCAAGTCCGCGTACCACGCGGCCGACATCGACACCGTCCGCAAGATCCGCGAGATCGCCGACACCGGGCGGCTCGGGTGAGCGAGGGCCCCGCCACGCCGGAAGGTTCCGGCCAGCGGTCGGATCTGCCGACCCGGCAGTCGCTGCGCGAGCGCTATGGCGAACGGCTGCGCTGGCTGGTGCTGGCGACGCTGATGCTGGGCACGATCTCGTCGATCGTCTCGTCCACCATCGTCAATGTGGCGATTCCCGACCTGAGCCGGCATTTCGTGCTGGGGCAGGAGCGCGCGCAATGGGTCGCGGCCAGCTTCATGATCGCGATGACCATGTCGATGCTGCTGACCCCCTGGCTGCTGAATCGCTACGGGCTGCGGCGCACCTTCCTGGGCGCGTCGCTGCTGCTGGGCGCGGGCGGGCTGGTGGGCGGTTTCTCGCCCAACTACGGCGTGATGATCGCCATGCGCGTGGCCGAGGGCATCGCCGCGGGCATCATGCAGCCGCTGCCCAATATCCTGATCCTGCGGGTGTTTGAAGAGCGCGAGCAGGGCAAGGCGATCAGCATGTTCGGCTTCGGCGTGGTGCTGGCGCCGGCGCTGGGGCCCAGCCTGGGCGGCTTCCTGGTCGAGGCCTTCGGCTGGCGCTCGATCTTCTTCGTGGTGGTGCCGCTGACGCTGCTGGCGGTGCTGATGGCGCGCCGCTTCATGGCGGTGGACTCGATCATGATGGGCGAGCGCCAGCCGCTGGACTGGCGCGGGCTGGGCCTGGCCGGCCTCGCCACTGTCAGCCTGCTCAACGGCGTGGTCGAGATGCGCGAGAGCGTCGCCGCGGGCCTGGCGCTGACGGGCTTCGGCGTGCTGATGCTGGCGGCCTTCGTGATGTGGCAGCTGCGCGCGGCGTACCCGCTGATGAATATGCGGCTGTACAGCTACCGGCAGTTCGCGGCCGGGGCGGTGGTGGCCTTCATCTATGGCGCGGGCCTGTTTGGCTCGACCTACCTGTTGCCGGTCTATATGCAGATGGCGCTGGAATACACCCCGTCGCGCGCCGGCCTGGTGCTGTTCCCGGCGGGCGTGATGCTGGCGCTGACGATTGCGGCGGCGGGGCGCTTCACGCACCGGATCCCGCCGCATGTGCAGGTGTCGTTCGGGCTGGCGCTGCTGTCGTTGTCGTTCCTGCTGATGGCACTGAGCTCGCGCGCCACGCCCTACCTGGTGCTGGTGGCGCTGGCGGTGCTGGGGCGGATCGGCCTGGGCTGCATCCTGCCATCGCTGACACTGGGCGCGATGCGCGGCGTGGACTTCACGCTGATCGCGCAGGGTTCCAGCTGCATCAACTTCCTGCGGCAACTGGGCGGCGCCATCGGCGTGAGCCTGGCGGGGGTGGGGCTGCAGTGGCGCCTGGCCGAGCATGGCGCACTGCTGGGCCAGCTCGGCGACAGCGCGCTCCAGGCGGCGCGCATCCGCGCCTTCGACGAGACCTTCCTCGCGGTGGGCGTGGTGATCGCCAGCGCGATGCTGGCGGCCTGGCGCATCCGGCCGCGTCCGGCGCCGGCGGCCTGAAGCCGGCCGCGCCGGAATGGTTCAGCTGGCGGCGCCGCTGCGCAGTTCTTCCACCAGCGCGATGTACTGCTCCATCGCCTGTTCGCGCGCGGTGCCGCGCAGCGCTTCCCACGCCTCGAACTTGTAGCGGCCGACGAAATCGGTCATGCCTGGCTTGTCGCCGTGCGCATCGCCCTCGCTGCCTTGCTTGAACAGCGCGTACAGGCGCAGCAGGGACATATTGCTGGGGCGCTCGCTCAGTTGCTTGACGTCGATCTGGGCCTGTTCGAAGCGTGCCTGCAGGTCGCTCATTGGGGGTTCCTCCGTGTGGACTGTCTTGGATTGCGAAAATGCAGTCCGATGATAGCCGCCCCGCGCGGGCGCGCCGTCCGTATAAAACCGAAGAAGCCCTCGATTCCGGGCCCAACGGCTACAATCGCGCCATGTCCTGGATTCTTGCTGTTGAAACTTCTACGGAGTGGTGCTCGGTCGCGCTCGGACGCGCGGCAGACGCCGGCCTCGAGTGCCTGGTGCGTCATGAGCACACCGGCGCACGCTCGTCGGCGCGCGTGCTGCCGGCCGCCGGCGAATTGCTCGCCGAAGCCGGCATTGCGCTGGCCGATTGCGCGGCCATTGCCTTTGGCGCCGGCCCGGGCTCGTTCACCGGCCTGCGCACCGCCTGCGGCGTGGCACAGGGGCTGGCGTTCGGCGCCGGCCTGCCGGTGGTGCCGGTCAACACCCTGATGGCCTGCGCCGAGCGCGCCCGCGCCGCCACGCCGGCGCTGCCGGACGGCACCGCGGTGCTGGTGGCGCTGGATGCGCGCATGGACGAGGCCTATGCGGCGGCCTTCGGCTGGAACGCGGGCGCGCGGGAGTGGACGGAACTCACGCCGATGCAGGTCGGCGCGCCCGAAACCGTGGCCTTGCCCGACGGCGAATTCTGGCTGGCCGGCAACGCGTCCACGGTGTTTGGCGAACGCCTGGCGGGCCTCGGCCGCGCCGCGCGCGTGCTGCCCGAGGCGATGCCGCATGCGCAGCCGATGGTTGCCCTGGCGCTGCGCGCGCTGGCGCGCGGCGAGACCATCGACGCCGACCAGGCCATGCCGGTCTACCTGCGCGACAAGGTCGCCCAGACCATCGCCGAGCGCGAGGCCGTGGCGGCGGCGCGCGCGGCGGCCCGGCCGGGGAGCGCATCGTGAGCGCCGCGTATCCCCTCGCAGACCGCAACGACTGGCCCGAGGTGCCGGCCATGCCGGCGCTGCCCGAGGGCTGGTCGCTGGGCCGCATGAGCGCGCTGGACCTGCAGGCGGTGGCGGGCATCGAGGCGCGCGCCTACAGCCATCCGTGGACGCGCGGCAATTTCGAGAACTCGGTCAAGTCCGGGCATCTCGGGCTGACGCTGCGCGACCCGGCGGGCACGCTGGTGGCCTACGCCGTGCTGATGCCGGTGGTCGATGAAATGCACCTGCTCAACATCACGGTCGAGCCGCAGCGCCAGCGCCAGGGGCTCGGGCGCCTGATGCTCGCGGTGGTGCTGGCGACCTCGCACGCGCACCGCATCCACACCATGCTGCTGGAGGTGCGGCCCTCCAATACCGGCGCGATCGCGCTGTACCAGGCGGCGGGGTTTGCCGAGATCGGACGCCGCAAGGGCTATTACCCGGCACCCGGCGGCAAGCGCGAAGACGCGCTGGTGCTGCGCCGCGCCTGGCCGGCGCAGGCCGCCGCCAACGACGGCACGGAGGGACGGGCATGAGCCGCCGTGCGCAGTTCCTCGAGGTGCTGGGCATTCCGACCGAATGGGTGCCGCGCGCGTCCCGGGCGGCGCAGGCAGAGGCGCAGCCCGACCTGGCGGCGCAGCCGGCCGCGATGCCGGCAGCCGAGGCGCCCGCGGCAATGACGGCTGCTCCGGTGGCTGCTGCGGTTACGCATCCCGAGGCGCCGCCGGCTGTCCCGTTGGCACCGCCAGCCCCCGATCGAGCCGCGCCGGCGCTGGTTCCCGCCGGGCCGGCGCCCGGCGCTGCGCAAGCGGAACGTGAAGCGGCTATCGCCGCGATGGACTGGCCGGCGCTGGAGGCCGCGGTAGCGGGCTGCACGGCCTGCGGCCTGTGCCAGACCCGTACCAACACCGTGTTCGGCGTGGGCGCGCGCCAGGCCGAATGGATGCTGGTGGGCGAGGCCCCCGGCGAGAACGAAGACCTGCAAGGCGAGCCCTTCGTCGGCCAGGCCGGCAAGCTGCTCGACAATATGCTCGGCGCGCTCGGGCTGGCGCGCGGGCGCAACGTGTTCATCGCCAACGTGCTCAAGTGCCGCCCGCCCGGCAACCGCAATCCCGAAGCGGAAGAGGTGGCGCAGTGCGAGCCCTTCCTGCGCCGGCAGATCGCGCTGGTCAGGCCCCGCGTGATCGTGGTGCTGGGCCGCTTCGCCGCGCAATCGCTGCTGCGCACCACCACGCCGATCGGCAAGCTGCGCGGCACCGTGCATGCGTACGAAGGCATTCCCGTGGTGGTGACCTACCATCCCGCCTACCTGCTGCGCACGCTGACCGACAAGGCGCGCGCCTGGGAAGACCTGTGCCTGGCCCGGGAGGTCCACGACCGTGCGGGAGCTGGGGCCTGATCTTTCCCTGACCCGCGGCGGCGACGGCCATGGGCCGTCGCACGCGCCGCTGTGGCGCCGTGCCGCGTCGGCGCGCGCGCGCGACCTGGCCTGGACCACGCTGTCGCCGCCGCTGCTGGATGCCGTGCCGGGGGCCGCGCTGGCGCGCTGGCCGGCCGGCACCCTCGAGGCCTGGCAGCGCTGGCTCGAAGGCGCCGATCCGGCCGCGCTGCCCGCCACCATCGACGAACTGGCCGACGGCCACGCCGCGCTTGCCGCCGATGCCGACCACGACCCTGCCAACCGCAGCCTGCGCCTGGGGCGGCATGCCGAACGGCTGCTGCATTTCGCCTTGCGCCATATGCAGGGGCTGTCGCTGCTGGCCGCCAACGTGCCGGTGCGGCGCGCCGGCCGCCACGGCGTGCGCACGCTGGGCGAGCTGGATTTCGTCTGGCGCGAGCTGGACTCGGGCGCGGTGGTGCACTGGGAGATGGCGGCCAAGTTCTACCTGATGGCGGCCGCCGGCGGCCAGCCGCCGCGGGCGCAGGATTTCGTCGGCCCGAACCTGGTCGACCGCCTCGGCGACAAGCTCGGCCATATCGTGCACCGCCAGCTGCCACTCGGGCATACCGCCGAAGCGCGCGCCGCGCTGGGCCATACCGTCGACCGCAGCGAGGTCTACCTGCTGGGCTGGCTGTTCTATCGCGACGGCCAGGTGCCGGCCGGACTGGAGCCGCTGGGGATCGCGCCGGACCACTTGCACGGCTGGTGGTCCACGCTCGATGCCTGGGCCGGGCGCGCGGCTGCGCGCCCTGGCTTGCGCTGGTGCCGCCTGCCACGTACGGGGTGGCTGTCGGGCGCGCTGGTGCCGGAAGCCGGCACGGCGGACGTCGGCACGCTGCACGCGCTGCTGGCGCAGCGCTTTGCCGATCCGCGCCATGACCACGGCTGGCGCCGCGAGTCGCCGGTGATGCTGTGCGAGCTGGAGCCGGCCGGGCCGCAGGCGCCAGGCTGGTGGCGCGAATGCTCGCGCGGGTTCGTGGTGCCGCCGGGATGGCAGGAGCGGGCGCTGGCGCGCACTGAAGAGCCGCCGCGGGCGGGCCCGCAAGCCGGCCAGGACGCCGCCTGACGCAGGCTGGCAGGCCGCCGCCGCGGCCGCGCCGTGAGGGTGCTAGTGGTGCTTGTCCTCGCCGATCATCGCCAGCGAGTTGAAGGTGCGCACGTTGTACTTGTGCAGCTTGAGCACCAGCGCCATGGTCACGCAGATAAACAGGCCCAGCGCGATGATGACCACGCCGATCGGCACGTTGAGCTTGATCAGCAGCGCGTACAGGCACAGCATCAGCAGCACCGAGACGTTCTCATTGAAGTTCTGCACCGCGATCGAGTGCCCGGCCGACAGCAGCACATGGCCGCGGTGCTGCAGCAGCGCGTTCATCGGCACCACGAAATAGCCCGACATCGCGCCCACCAGCATCAGGAAAACGTAGGCGATGGCCATGTACAGCGGCATGTGCAAACCGAGCACGTCGAGCGTGACCTGCGGCATCGCGTCCTTGGTGTAGAACGCCATCAGCATCACCGTGGCGCCCATCGCCACGCCGAACGGAAGCACCGACAGCGATTTGCGCAGCGGGATGCGCGCCGCCGCCAGGATTGCGCCCACGGCCACGCCCACCGCCACCACGGCCTGCAGCAGCGCGCCCTGGGACAGATTCAGGCCCAGCGATTTCTCGGCCCATTTCAGCACGATGAACTGCAGCGTCGCGCCCACGCCCCAGAACAGCGTGGTCACCGCCAGCGAGATCTGGCCCAGCTTGTCGCGCCACAGCGCCAGGAAGCAGTCGCCGAACTCGGCGATCAGCTTGATCGGGTTCTTTTCCTGCGCCGGATAGCGCGCGCCGGTGTCGGGGATAAACAGGTTGAACAGCGAAGCGATCACATAGAACAGCATGATCACCACCATCGCGGCCTCGGCCGGCGTGTCGATGCCGGTATTGATGAAAGGCACGTCCAGGCGCAGCAGCAGCCCGGACACATGCACCGAGATCAGCGCGCCACCCACCACCGTGCCCAGGATGATCGAGCCGACGGTCAGGCCCTCGATCCAGCCATTGGCCATCACCAGCTTTTCGGGCGGCAGCAGCTCGGTCAGGATGCCGTACTTGGCGGGCGAATACGCCGCCGCGCCGAAGCCGACCACGCCGTAGGCCAGCAGCGGATGCAGCCCGAACATCATGATGGCGCAGCCGACCACCTTGATGGCGTTGGTGATGAGCATCACCCGACCCTTGGGCATCGAGTCGGCGAAGGCGCCGACGAAGGCGGCAAGAATGACGTAGGAGAGAACGAAGAACAGCTTGAGCAGCGGGGTCATCCACTGCGGGGAATGCAATTCGGTGAGAAGGGCGATGGCGGCGATCAGTAAGGCATTGTCGGCCAGCGAGGAAAAAAACTGCGCGGCCATGATGGTGTAAAAACCCTTCTTCATGCTGTCGACTTTCTCTCCATCGCGCGCTCCATTCAGGGTAGGCAGGCTGGTGCCGGCCGCAGAGGCCATGGTTTGCAGGGAACCTTGTGCCGCGGCCGTGTCGAATTGTGTCGTAGGTGCTGCGCTGCGGCGCCGTGAGGCCTGCCTGACAGTCATTGACATAATGCTTCGCTTTTAGAACATGGCCGGAGCGTCCGGCTTTATATCACGAAAACATGACATTCCCGAACCCCGGCAACGGCTCTTTTTGACCGCAAATTGCCTTGCCGATTCCCCGATGACCCCCGGCAACAGCATCCGAATGTGTTCAAATAACGGCTGCCACCGCGGCCCGCCGGACCGGTCTTTCCCTGATCTGGTGTGCGCCCGGCGAGATATGGTGACTGGGATACCTGGGCGTGCCAATTGAGGGCATCCCGCATATCCATCACCATAACTGTCGCGCAGCCGTCGCCCCCGTGGGTCGCCGGTCCGTGCTGCGGCACACCGACAGGTGACGTTTGCGCCATCGATACTGAGACAGAGCCGTCCCTCCAGCCCGCCGCGCCATAGGCCGCCCGCGCCGCTG
This sequence comes from Cupriavidus taiwanensis, assembly GCF_900250075.1. Lineage (NCBI taxonomy): Bacteria > Pseudomonadati > Pseudomonadota > Betaproteobacteria > Burkholderiales > Burkholderiaceae > Cupriavidus > Cupriavidus taiwanensis. The sequence goes on along the minus strand of NZ_LT977070.1, from coordinate 2,159,395 downwards.
CCGGCTTTGTCCGCTACCCTGATGTGACTTCCAATGCCAAGACCGATCCAAGCCGTCATCCACCAACCCGCCCTGGCCAACAATCTCGACGTGATCCGCCGCAAGGCGCCTGACTCGCGCGTCTGGGCGGTGGTCAAGGCCAATGCCTACGGCCATGGCATCCGCCGCGTCTTTGCTGCACTGCGTGGTGCCGATGGCTTCGGCCTGCTGGACCTGAATGAGGCCGTGCTGCTGCGCGACCTCGGCTGGCAGGGCCCGATCCTGCTGCTGGAGGGCTTCTTCCAGCCGCAGGACATCGCCCTGATCGAGCAATACCGGCTCACTACCGCGATCCACTGCGACGAGCAGCTGCGCATGCTGGAAAGCGCGCGCCCCAAGGGCCCGCTGGCGATCCAGCTCAAGCTCAACACCGGCATGAACCGGCTCGGCTTCCATCCGGCGGAATACCGCGCCGCCTGGGAGCGCGCGCGCGCCATGCCGTGCGTGGGCAGCATCGTCCACATGACGCATTTCTCCGATGCCGACGGCCCGCGCGGCATCGCCCACCAGGTCGAGGCCTTCGACGTCGCCACCGCCAACCTGCCGGGCGAGGCCAGCCTGTCGAATTCCGCCGCGGTGCTGTGGCATCCGCAGGCGCACCGCGCCTGGGTGCGCCCCGGCATCATCCTGTACGGCGCCTCGCCCACCGGCCGCGATGCCGATATCGCCGGCACCGGGTTGCAGCCGGCGATGTCGCTGCACAGCGAGCTGATCGCGGTGCAGGACCTGCAGCCGGGCGATACCGTCGGCTATGGTTCGCTCTTCACCGCGGAGCGGCCGATGCGCATCGGCGTGGTCGCCTGCGGCTATGCCGACGGCTACCCGCGCCACGCCTCGGGCTGGGGCGAGCAGCGTGCGCCGGTGCTGGTCGACGGCGTGCGCACCGAACTGGTCGGGCGCGTGTCGATGGACATGCTGTGCGTCGACCTGACGCCGTGCCCGAAGGCGCGCGTCGGCAGCCCGGTCACGCTGTGGGGCCAGGGCCTGCCGATCGACGAGGTGGCGCAGGCCAGCGGCACGGTCGGCTACGAGCTGATGTGCGCGCTGGCGCCGCGCGTGCCGACCACGGTGGCGACCATCACCGCATCGGACAGCGCCGCGCCGGCGATCGCCTGATGTGGCCTGACGCGCGTACCTAGGCAGCGCGGTGCGGGCGCAGCGCCGCACGGTTACGCTCTGCACGCGTCCCCAGGCCGCCAAGCCCACTGCGCTACCTCCGCGGGCCGGGTCGTTTCCGGCCCGGCCCGATTCTTTCTGCAAGGACCTCCGTTGGCCAAGAGCAAGACTGTCTATACCTGTACCGAATGCGGCGGCACCACGCCGCGCTGGGCCGGCCAGTGCCCGCATTGCCAGCAGTGGAACACGCTGGTGGAGACCGTGGCGGAATCCGCCGCGAACAAGCGCTTCCAGCCGCTGGCGGCATCGGCCACGGTGCGCAAGCTGGCCGAGATCGAAGCCGCCGACGTGCCGCGCTTTTCCAGCGGCATCGACGAGTTCGACCGGGTGCTGGGCGGCGGCCTGGTATCGGGCGGCGTGGTGCTGATCGGCGGCGATCCCGGTATCGGCAAGTCGACGCTGCTGCTGCAGGCGCTGGCCAACCTGGCCGGGCAGCGCCGCGTGCTCTATGTCAGCGGCGAGGAATCGGGCGCGCAGATCGCGCTGCGCGCGCAGCGCCTGGGCGTCGAAAGCCCGTCGCTGGGGCTGCTCGCCGAAATCCAGCTGGAGAAGATCCAGGCCACGCTGGAAGTGGAAAAGCCCGAGGTCGCGGTGATCGATTCGATCCAGACGCTGTATTCCGAGGCGCTGACCTCGGCGCCGGGGTCGGTGGCGCAGGTGCGCGAATGCGCGGCGCAGCTCACGCGCATCGCCAAGAGCAGCGGCACCACCATCATCCTGGTCGGCCACGTGACCAAGGAGGGCAGCCTGGCGGGGCCGCGCGTGCTCGAGCATATCGTCGATACGGTGCTGTATTTCGAAGGCGATACCCATTCCTCGCACCGGCTGATCCGCGCCTTCAAGAACCGCTTCGGCGCGGTCAACGAACTGGGCGTGTTCGCCATGACCGAGCGCGGCCTGCGCGGCATCAGCAATCCGTCGGCGCTGTTCCTGTCGCAGCATGAAGAGACCGTGCCGGGCTCGTGCGTGCTGGTGACGCAGGAAGGCACGCGGCCGCTGCTGGTGGAAATCCAGGCGCTGGTCGATACCGCGCACGTGCCCAACCCGCGCCGGCTGGCGGTGGGGCTGGAACAGAACCGGCTGGCCCTGCTGCTGGCGGTGCTGCACCGGCACGCTGGCATTGCCTGTTTTGACCAGGACGTGTTCCTGAACGCGGTGGGCGGCGTGAAGATTACCGAACCCGCGGCGGACCTGGCGGTGCTGCTGTCGATCCACTCGTCGATGCGCAACAAGCCGCTGCCGCGCGGCCTGGTGGTGTTCGGCGAAGTAGGGCTGGCCGGCGAGATCCGCCCCAGCCCGCGCGGGCAGGAGCGCCTGAAGGAGGCCGCCAAGCTGGGCTTTACGCTGGCCGTGATTCCAAAGGCCAATGCGCCCAAGCAAAAGATCGACGGGCTCGAAGTGATCGCGGTGGAGCGCATCGAGCAGGCCATCGACCGCGTGCGCCACCTGGACTGAGCCATGGACACCGGCATCGCTTTCGAGACCAGCCGCTTGCGGCTGCGCCAGTGGCGTGATGAAGACTATGCGCCGTTTGCCGCGCTCAATGCCGATGCGCAGGTGATGCGCTATTTCCCGGCACCGCTGACGCGCACCGAAAGCGATGCGATGGCCGCGCGCTGCCGCGGCCTGATCGCGGAGAGGGGGTGGGGCGTCTGGGTGGTCGAACGCATGGCGGACGCTAACTTCCTGGGCTTTGTCGGACTGCACGAGCCCGCCGCTACGCTGCCGTTCGCGCCGTGCGTGGAAATCGCCTGGCGGCTGGCGCGGAACGCCTGGGGCCAGGGCTACGCCACCGAGGCGGCACGCGGCGCGCTCGCCTACGGCTTCGGCCGGCTCGGGCTGGAGGAAATCGTCGCCTTCACCACGCTTGCCAATGCCCGCTCGCGCGCGGTGATGGAGCGCCTCGGCATGCGCGAGGATGCGGTGGGTTTCGACCATCCGGCCTTGCCGCCGGGGCACCCGTTGCGGCCGCATTGCCTGTACCGCCTGCCGCGCGCGGCATGGCTGGCAGCGGGCACATGATGCCGATGCGTCGATCCGCCGTGGGGCAGCGGGCCGGCGCCGCATGTGGCGGCGGATGTGGCGCTGACGGCAGGCGCGGCAAAATCGGTAATAATGCGCAGCACAGCCGCGCCCTCGCACTGACGGCAACGATTTACCGGATCACCTGAGTTCCAATGATGCAAGCCAATTCCCGCGCCTATTTCCTGTTGATTGCCATCGTCTCGTTCGCCCTGGTCGGCGTCGCGCTCTACCTGCAGATCGAAAAGGGCTACCAGCCTTGTCCGCTGTGCGTGATGCAGCGTTTCGCCTTCATCGGCATCGGCCTGTTCTCACTGCTGGCCGCGGTGGCGCAGAACACGCGCTCGCTGTGGCAGGGCCTGGGCATGCTGTCCGGCATCGCCGGCATCGCGGTCGCGGTCTACCATGTGTCGCTGCTGCTCAATCCCAAGGCCTCGTGCGGCATCGATCCGCTCGAGAACTGGGTCAATGCGCTGCCCACCGCCAAGGTGCTGCCGCAGCTGTTCTACTCCGACGGCCTGTGCACCGCGCCGCTGCCGCCGGTGCTGGGGCTGTCGGTGCCGGCATGGTCGCTGATCTGGCTGTTTGTGCTGACGCTGACGCTGGCGGTGGGGCTGATCCGGAGGGAGAAGAATTTCCGCTGAGGGGTGGGGGCGTTCGAATGAAAAAAACCGGCGCTCTGTGCGCCGTTTTTTTTCGTGGGGCCACAGCGGCATCCCACCGGCGGGTTTGCTCCCCTCTCCCTCTGGGAGAGGGGCGGGGGAGAGGGCAGTGCATCCACGAAGTGACGCGGCTCGATGCTTGCCACGCGCCGGCCCTCTCCCCCGGCCCCTCTCCCGCAAGCGGGCGAGGGGAGCAAATCGTCGCGGCAGACGTCAGGCAATCTGCTCGATCTGCTCCTGCAGCTCAAGCCACTTCTCTTCCAGCGTCTCGAGCTCGCCGTTGACCTCGCCCTGGCGCTTGAGCATCTCCATCAGCTTCGTCTTGTTGGCCTCGGCATAGCTGGCTTCGTCGGCCATGAACTGGTCGATCTCCTCCCGGGCAGTCTGCAGCACCGCCATGCGCTTCTCGACCTTTTCCAGTTCCTTGGTGAGCGGCTTGCGCAGCGCCGACAGCCGCTGGCGCTCGTCGGCCTCGGCGCGGCGCTGGTCCTTGCGGTTGATCGTGGTGGCGTCGCCACCGTTCTCTGCCAGGTGCGCGGCCGTGGCGGCGTTGCGCTTAGCCGCGGCCTGCTGCAGCAGCCAGTCGCGGTAATCGTCGAGGTCGCCGTCGAACGGCCGGATGGTGCCGTCGGCGACCAGCATGAACTGGTCGGCGGTGGCGCGCAGCAGGTGCCGGTCGTGCGAGACCAGGATCAGCGTGCCTTCGAACTGCGCCAGCGCCATGGTCAGCGCCTCGCGCGTGTCGAGGTCGAGGTGGTTGGTCGGTTCATCGAGCAGCAGCAGGTTAGGCTTCTGCCAGACGATCAGGGCCAGCGCCAGCCGGGCCTTTTCGCCGCCGGAAAAGGGCTCGATCGGCGTGGTCGCCATGTCGCCGCGGAAGTTGAAGCTGCCGAGGAAGTCGCGCAGCTCCTGCTCGCGCACGTCGGGCGCCAGGCGCGCGAGGTGCTGCAGCGCGGAGTCGTGGTCGCGCAGCGTTTCCAGCTGGTGCTGGGCGAAGTAGCCGATCTGCAGGCCCTTGCCCAGGCGCAGGTTGCCCGTGAGCGGATCCTGGGTGCCGGCCAGGGTCTTGACCAGCGTCGACTTGCCCTGGCCGTTCGCGCCCAGCAGGCCGATGCGCTGGCCGTTCTGGATCGACAGCGCCAGGTTGTGCAGGATGGTGACGGGCGGATCGGCCTCGGCATAGCCGCAATCGACGCCGTCGAGCACCATCATCGGGTTGGGCGCGGCATCGGGCTCGCGGAACTCGAAGGCAAAGCCGGCAGCGACGTGCACCGGCGCCAGCCGCTCCATCTTTTCCAGCGCCTTGACCCGGCTCTGCGCCTGGCGCGCCTTGGTGGCCTTGGCCTTGAAGCGGGTGATGAACGATTCCAGGTGCGCGATTTCCTTCTGCTGGCGCACGTAGGCGGCCTGCTGCTGCGCCATCTGCTGCAGGCGCAGGGTCTCGAACAGCGTGTAGTTGCCGCCGTAGCGGCGCAGCTGCTGGTTCTCGATATGCACCGTGACATTGCAGATCGCGTCGAGGAATTCGCGGTCGTGCGAGATCATCACCAGCGTGCCCGGGTAGCGCGCCAGCCAGTCTTCCAGCCAGACGATGGCGTCCAGGTCCAGGTGGTTGGTCGGTTCGTCGAGCAGCAGCAGGTCCGACGGGCACATCAGCGCCTGCGCCAGGTTCAGGCGCATGCGCCAGCCGCCGGAAAACGATGCCACCGGCTGCGACACCTGCGCCAGCGTGAAGCCCAGGCCCAGCAGCAGGGCCTCGGCGCGCGCCGGCGCGGTATAGCCGTCGGCGTCGGCATAGGCGGCATGGGCTTCGCCTTCGGCGCTGCCGTCGCCGCTGGCCTGGGCCGCGGCAATCGCGGCCTCGATCTCGCGCAGCCGGGTGTCGCCGTCGATCACGTAGTCCACCGCGGTGCGGCTGACCGCCGGCGTTTCCTGCGCCACGTGGGCGACGCGCCACTGCGCCGGCACGCTGACATCGCCCCCGTCCGGATGCAGTTCGCCGCGCAGCAGCGCGAACAGCGTCGACTTGCCGCTGCCGTTGGCGCCGACGAGGCCCACGCGCTCGCCCGGGTTGAGCGTCACGCTGGTATGGTCGAACAGCACCTTGGTGCCGCGCTGAAGGACTAGCTGGTCGATTCGGATCACGAGAGGGGAAATGCCTGAGTGAAAAACAGAAAAAGCGCCTTGAACGCGGGCCGCGGCCGGCGCTGTGGCGCTGGCCCGCATTGTAGCGTTTCCGGTGCGGCGCACGCCGTGCCGGTGCAGGGGGTGCGCCAAAGCGGGTAGAAGCGCGTCGATACATGCACCGTGAAAGTGCCGCGAAATAGGGTGAATCTAGGGATTACCCTTGGTCTGGCAAAACTCTATTTTCTTGGAAGTCGATTGCGTGTAAATTCATTTTCACAACGACGCGCACCCTGATGCGCTGATCAACCGCTTCCACCATGCCCATTGGCCATTCGATCTCGGACCGCATTGCACGCAGCCTGCCGTCGCTGACGCCGGCGCACCGCCGCATGGCGGAATACGTGCTGGCCAACCTGTTTCGCGCAGCGACCATGCGCATCGACGAATTCGCCGCGGCGGTGGAGGTATCGGTAGCGACGGCCAACCGCTTTGCCCGCGCACTCGGCTTCGATGGCTATCCGCAGTTCCGGGCCGAGCTGGTGCGCGGTTTCGAAGCCACGCTGGCGCCGGTCGAGCGGCTGCGCAGCGAGCTGGAACGACCCGCCACCGTGGCCGAAGTGTTCGCCGCCTCGCTCGAGGACGCGGCCGCCAATGCCGAAGCCACGCGGCGCGGCATCGATGCGCAGGCGTGCGAGCGCGCGGTTTCGGCCATCCTTGGGGCGCAGCGCGTCTACGTGGCGGGCTTCGGCGCCAGCGGCTTCCTGGCGGGACTGCTGCAGCACGGCCTGGAAATGCACTGCCGCATGGTCACGTCGGTGGCGGGTGCGGGCGGCGCCTCGCACGCGGCGCGCCAGCTGTTCAAGCTGCAGCCGAGCGACCTGCTGATCGTGATCGCCTTCCCGCGCTATGTGACCGATTCCATCGAACTGGCCCAGCGCGTCAAGGCGCACGGCGGCCAGGTGCTGGCGCTGACCGACGGCCCGACCTCGCCGCTGGCGCCGCTGGCCGATATCGCGCTGTATGCGCAGGCCGGCAACCGGCTCTCGGCCAACTCGGATGCCACCGTGCTGGCGCTGATCGAGGCGCTGTGCGGCGCGGTGGCGCATCGGGCCGAACGCCCGGTCAAGGCCGCCGCCGAAATGACCGAATTCCTGCTGCCGTGGCTATATGGCACGCCCGAGGCCGAGCCCGCGCGCCGGTCCGCGCCGATGCCCGTGCAACCCACCGCAGCCAAGACCGGCGCGCGCCGCGCGCGGTCGTCCAACACCCGCAAGTCCTGAGTCCAAGTCTCCTTATGCAAGCAGCTGTCATTGCCATCCACGGCGGCGCCGGCACCATCACCCGCGCGGCGATGGATGCGGCCCGCGAACGCGAATACATCGAAGCGCTGCAACACGTGCTGCAAGCCGGCCAGCGCATCCTGGCCGATGGCGGCAGCGCGCTCGACGCCGTTACCGAGGCGGTGCGCCTGCTCGAAGAATGCCCGCTGTTCAACGCCGGCAAGGGCGCGGTGCTGACCCATGCCGGCACCTATGAACTGGATGCGGCGGTAATGGACGGTGCCACCCTCAATGCCGGCGCGGTGGCCTGCGTCACGCGCCTGCGCAACCCGGTGCTGGCCGCGCGCGCGGTGCTGGAGCACAGCGAACATGTGCTGTTTGCCGGCGCCGGCGCCGAGGCCTTCGCGCAGGCGCAGGGGCTGGAGCTGGTAGCGCCGGATTACTACTTCACCCACGCCCGCCACGACCAGTGGCAGCGCGCGCGCGGCAACGCCGGCATGGCCTTGCTCGATCACGACGCCGCCACGCTGGCGGCGCAGCAGGCGGGCGGCACGGAACCGATCGATCCCGACAGCAAGTTCGGCACCGTGGGCGCGGTCGCCTGCGACAGCCGCGGCAACCTAGCGGCGGCCACGTCCACCGGCGGCGTCACCAACAAGCAGGTGGGCCGCGTCGGCGATACCCCGCTGATCGGCGCCGGCTGCTATGCCGACGATGTCGCGGCGGTGTCCGCCACCGGCACCGGCGAAATGTTTATCCGCACCGTGGCCGCGCACGACGTCGCGGCGCAGATGCGCTATGCCGGCCTGCCGCTCGACGAGGCGGCGCGGCGCGTGGTGATGGAAAAGCTGCCCGCGATCCAGGGGCGCGGTGGCCTGATCGCGGTGGACCGGGCCGGCAACGTCACGCTGCCCTTCAACACCGAAGGCATGTACCGCGGTGTCGCCCGGGTGGGCGAGGCCGTCGACGTGTCGATCTACGGCTGACGCGCCGCCTGCCAGGCCGTCCCGCATCCCGCCATACAAGGAGTACCCGTGGTCACTACCTCAGCGCCAGCGCGCGTTCCCGCTTCCGGCATCGTCCTGCCGCCCGAACGCGTCGTCCAGGTGGACGGGCTCAGCGTGCGCTTCGCCACGTCGGAGCGCACTGTCGAGGCCGTGCGCAACCTGTCCTTCCATGTCGATCGCGGCGAGACGCTCGCGGTGGTGGGCGAGTCGGGCTCGGGCAAGTCGGTGACGTCGCTGGCGCTGATGCGGCTGGTCGAGCATGGCGGTGGCAAGATCGCGACGGGCAGCATGGCGCTGCGCCGGCGCGGCGGCGAAGTGATCGACCTCGCGCGCACCGACAACGCCACGCTGCGCAGCGTGCGCGGCGCCGACGTGGCGATGATCTTCCAGGAGCCGATGACCTCGCTCAACCCGGTGTTCCCGGTGGGCGAGCAGATCGCGGAATCGATCCGCCTGCACCAGGGCAAGAGCCGCGCGGCGGCACGGGCCGAGGCGCTGCGCATGCTGGAGCTGGTGCGCATCCCGGAAGCGCGCCGCGTGCTCGAGCGCTATCCGCACCAGCTTTCCGGCGGCATGCGCCAGCGCGTGATGATCGCGATGGCACTATCGTGCAAGCCCGCGCTGCTGATCGCCGACGAACCCACCACGGCGCTGGACGTGACCATCCAGGCCGAGATCCTGCAGCTGATCCGCGGCCTGCAGGCCGAGATGCACATGGGGGTGGTGTTCATCACCCACGACATGGGCGTGGTAGCAGAAGTGGCAGACCGCGTGCTGGTGATGTACCGCGGCGAGAAGGTGGAAGAGGGCACCTCCGACGACGTGTTCCGCGCGCCGGCGCATCCGTACACGCGCGCGCTGCTGTCGGCGGTGCCGCGCCTGGGCGCCATGCGCGGCACCGACCTGCCGGCCAAGTTCCCGCTGCTGCGCCTGGACAGCGCCAGCCCCGAGGCGACCGCGCCGCAGGATACGGTAGCGCCCGGCGTGGCGCCGATCCTGCGGGTGCAGGAGCTGGTCACGCGTTTCGACGTGCCCGGCGGCCTGTTCGGCCGCGTCACGCGGCGCGTGCATGCGGTCGAGCAGGTCAGCTTCGACCTCTATCCCGGCGAGACGCTGGCGCTGGTGGGGGAATCCGGCTGCGGCAAGTCCACCACCGGCCGCTCGCTGCTGCGCCTGGTGGAAAGCCAGAGCGGCACTATCGAGTTCAACGGCCAGAACATCAGCAAGATGGAAGGGCCGGCGCTGCAGACCCTGCGCCGCAATATCCAGTTCATCTTCCAGGACCCGTTCGCCTCGCTCGATCCGCGCGTGCCGGTCGGCTATTCGATCATGGAGCCGCTGCTGGTGCACAAGGTCGCCAGCGGCAAGGAGGCCGAGCAGCGCGTGGCCTGGCTGCTCGACAAGGTGGGGCTGGACCCGTCGCACGCGGCGCGCTATCCGCACGAGTTTTCCGGCGGCCAGCGCCAGCGCATCTGCATTGCGCGCGCGCTGGCGTTGAATCCCAAGGTGGTGGTGGCGGATGAATCGGTGTCGGCACTGGACGTGTCGATCCAGGCGCAGATCGTCAACCTGATGCTGGACTTGCAGCGCGAGCTGGGCATCGCCTTCCTGTTCATCTCGCACGACATGGCGGTGGTGGAGCGCGTCAGCCATCGCGTCGCGGTGATGTACCTGGGCCAGATCGTCGAGATCGGCCCGCGCCGCGCGATCTTCGAGAACCCGCAGCATCCGTACACGAAGAAGCTGATGTCGGCGGTGCCGATCGCCGACCCGGCGCGGCGCCACCTGCGGCGCGAGCCGTTGAACGACGAGATCCCCAGCCCGATCCGCGCGGTCGGCGACGAGCCGGTGGTGCAGCCGCTGGTGCAGGTCGCGGGCAGCGGTGCGCTCGGCCATTTTGTTGCGCGGCACGCCGTTGGCGGCGCCTACTGAAACGGAAGTCAATCCAAGGAGAATCGAGATGTCTGCACGGATGGTTTCGCCCAGGCTGCTGGCCGGGCTGCTTATGGCTGGCGCGGTGGGCGCGCTGGCGCCGGTGTCCGCCTATGCCGCCAAGGACGCGGTGATGGCGGTCGCTTCCACGTTCACCACGCTGGACCCGTACGATTCCAACGACACGCTGTCGCAGGCGGTCGGCAAGACCTTCTACCAGGGCCTGTTCGGGCTGGACAAGGACATGAAGCTGGTCAACGTGCTGGCCGACAGCTATGACGTCAGCAAGGATGGCCTGGTCTACACCATCAAGCTGAAGAAGGGCATCAAGTTCCACGACGGCACTACGTTTGATGCCGCCGCCGTCAAGGCCAACCTGGACCGCGTCACCAACCCGGCCAACAAGCTCAAGCGCTACACGCTGTTCAATCGCGTGGCCAAGACCGACGTGGTCGACGCCAACACCGTCAAGGTCACGCTGAAGGAGCCGTTCTCGCCGTTCATCAACGTGCTGGCGCATCCGTCGGCGGTGATGATCTCGCCGGCCGCGCTGCAGAAGTACGGCAAGGACATCGCCTTCCACCCGGTGGGCACGGGCCCGTTCGAGTTCGTCGAATGGAAGCAGCCCGACCACCTGAAGGGCAAGAAGTTTGCCGGCTACTGGAAGACCGGCTACCCGAAGATCGACACCATCACCTGGAAGCCGGTGGTCGACAACAACACCCGCGCCGCCATCATGCAGACCGGCGAGGCGGACTTTGCCTTCAGCATTCCGTTCGAGCAGGCCGCGGTGCTGAAGAGCAGCCCCAAGGTGGACCTGATCGCCGCGCCGTCGATCATCCAGCGCTACCTGACCATGAACACCATGGTCAAGCCGTTCAACGACCCCAAGGTGCGCCAGGCCATCAACTACGCCATCAACAAGGAGGCGCTGGCCAAGGTCGCCTTTGCCGGCTACGCGGTGCCGGCCGAGGGCGTGGTGCCGCACGGCGTGGACTATGCCGAGAAGCTGGGCCCGTGGCCGTACGACCCGGCCAAGGCGCGGGCGCTGCTGAAGGAAGCCGGCTACCCCAACGGCTTCGAGACCACGCTGTGGTCGGCCTACAACCACACCACCGCGCAGAAGGTGATCCAGTTCGTGCAGCAGCAGCTGCAGCAGGTCGGCATCAAGGCGCAGGTGCAGGCGCTGGAAGCCGGCCAGCGCGTGGAGAAGGTCGAGAGCGTGCCGAAGCCAGAGGACGCCGGCGTGCGCATCTACTACGTGGGCTGGTCGTCGTCGACCGGTGAATCCGACTGGGCACTGCGTCCGCTGCTGGCCTCGGAGTCGATGCCGCCCAAGCTGCTGAACACCGCTTATTACAAGAATGATCAAGTCGACGCGGACATCGCCGGCGCGCTGCGCACCACCGACCGCGGCGAGAAGGCGCGCCTGTACAAGGACGCGCAGGAACGCATCTGGAAGGATGCGCCGTGGGCCTTCCTGGTGACCGAGAAGGTGCTGTTCGCACGCAGCAAGCGCATGAGCGGCGCCTATGTGATGCCGGACGGGTCGTTCAATTTCGATGAGATCGATATCAAGCAGTAAATCGATGCGACGGCTCCAGGATGACCGTCATCCCCGCGAAGGCGGGGATCCAGTGTCTTTTTTGGTGGTTCACAAGCGAAAGACGCTGGGTTCCCGCCTGCGCGGGAACGACGAACAAGTCCACGGGTATCGCAGTACCTGGCAGCAAGCAGTAGAGCAGTAAGCCGAGAGCGGCCGCCTGCCTCGCGACGCGGGGTTCGCAGGCGGGCGGCCCGCGGCCTTTCTTCATGGTGTGTGATGCTGAATTACTTCCTCAAACGCGTGCTGGGCGTGATCCCCACGCTGCTGATCGTGGCCGTGCTGGTGTTCCTGTTCGTCCACCTGCTGCCGGGCGATCCGGCGCGACTGGCGGCGGGTCCGGAGGCTGACTCGGCCACGGTCGAACTGGTGCGCAAGGACCTGGGCCTGGACCGGCCCCTGCACGAGCAGTTCGTCAATTTCTTCTCGAACGCGCTGCGCGGCGAGTTCGGCCATTCGCTGCGCACCAAGCGCCCGGTCAGCGAGGAGATCGGCGACCGCTTCATGCCGACGCTGCTGCTGACGGTGGCGTCGATGGCGTGGGCGGTGGTGTTCGGCATGGCCATCGGCATCGGCTCGGCAGTGTGGCGCAACCGCTGGCCGGACCGCTTCGGCATGACGCTGGCGGTTTCCGGGATTTCCTTCCCGGCCTTCGCGCTGGGCATGCTGCTGATGGAGGTGTTCTCGGTGCAGCTGGGCTGGCTGCCGTCGATCGGCGCGGACACCTGGCAGCACTACGTGTTGCCCTCGGTCACGCTGGGCGCCGCGGTGGCGGCGGTGATGGCGCGCTTTACCCGCGCCTCGTTCGTCGAGGTGCTGCAGGAAGACTTTATCCGCACCGCCCGCGCCAAGGGCGTGCGCGAGACCCTGGTGGTGGCCAAGCACGGCCTGCGCAACGCCATGATCCCGGTGGTGACCATGATGGGCCTGCAGTTCGGCTTCCTGCTGGGCGGCTCGATCGTGGTCGAGAAGGTGTTCAACTGGCCTGGCCTGGGACGCCTGCTGGTCGATGCCGTCGAGATGCGCGACTACCCCGTGATCCAGGCCGAGGTGCTGCTGTTCTCGCTCGAATTCATCCTGATCAACCTGGTGGTGGACATGCTCTACACCGTGATCAATCCCACCATCCGCTACAAGTGAGGCCGGCATGACTGAGCTTTCCACGCCCGCCGCAGCGCCAGCGGCATCCGCTACCGCCTCCGCGCCGGAAGCCGTGCGCACACCCTGGACCGAGTTCTGGCGCAAATTCCGCAAGCAGCACCTGGCGCTGGGCGCCGGCGCGTTCGTGCTGGTGCTGGTGGCGATCGCCATCATGGCGCCGCACATCGTGCCGTACGACCCCGAGAACTTCTTCGACTACGATGCGCTCAACGCCGGCCCATCGGCCGCGCACTGGATGGGCGTCGATTCGCTCGGCCGCGACATCTTCAGCCGCATCCTGGCCGGCACCCGCATCTCGCTCGCGGCGGGTTTCCTGTCGGTGATCATCGGCGCGGTGATCGGCACCGTGCTGGGCCTGCTGGCCGGCTACTACGAAGGCTGGTGGGACCGCATCGTGATGCGCATCTCCGACGTGCTGTTCGCCTTCCCGGGCATCCTGCTGGCGATCGGCATCGTCGCCATCCTCGGCAACGGCATGACCAACGTGATCTTTGCCGTGGCCATCTTCAGCATCCCGGCGTTCGCGCGGCTGGTGCGCGGCAATACCCTGATGCTGAAGCGGCTGACTTATGTCGAGGCCGCGCGCAGCATCGGCGCGTCGGACTGGACCATCCTGATGCGCCATATCCTGCCCGGCACGGTGTCGTCGATCGTGGTGTATTTCTCGATGCGCATCGGCACCTCGATCATCACCGCCGCCAGCCTGTCGTTCCTGGGCCTGGGCGCGCAGCCGCCCACGCCGGAATGGGGCGCGATGCTCAACGAGGCGCGCGCCGACATGGTCACCGCGCCGCACGTGGCGATCTTCCCCAGCCTGGCGATCTTCCTGACCGTGCTGGCCTTCAACCTGCTGGGCGACGGCCTGCGCGACGCGCTCGACCCCAAGATCGACCGCCGCTGAAGATGACTGCTTCCACCCTGGGCGTGCCGCGCGTCGGCCGCCTTCCCGCGGGGCCGCTGGACAGCCTTGCCGACGTCACCGGCGTCACCGTCGGCCACTGCACGCTGGCCGAGGGCGGCGTGCAGACCGGCGTGACCGTGATCCGCCCGCATGGCGGCGATCCGTACCGCGACAAGGTGCCCGCCGCGGCCACCGTGCTCAATGGCTTTGGCAAGAGCGTGGGGCTGGTGCAGGTGGACGAGCTGGGCGTGCTCGAGACACCGGTAGCGCTGACCAACACCTTTGCGGTCGGCGCGGTGGCGCAGGCGCAGATCCGCGCGGCGGTGGCGGCCAATCCGGACATCGGCCGGGCGCTGCCCACGGTCAATCCGCTGGTGTTCGAGTGCAATGACGGCTACCTGAACGATATCCAGCGCATGGCCGTAGCCGGCCAACACTACGACGCAGCGCTCGCCAGCGCGGGACCCGAGGTCGCGCAGGGTGCCGTGGGCGCGGGGCGCGGCATGTCGGCGTTCGGCGTCAAGGGCGGCATCGGCTCGGCTTCGCGCCTGGCGGGCGGCCATTGCGTCGGCGCGCTGGTGCTGGCCAATTTCGGCACGCCGGAATCGCTCACCGTGACCGGCCGGCTGGTCGGCCCGGAGCTGGCGCGGCGACTGGCGCTGCCCGGCAGCGCGGCGCATCCGGAGAAGGGTTCGATCATCATGATCGTTGCCACCGATGCGCCGCTGGACGCGCGCCAGCTGCGCCGGCTGTCGCTGCGCGCCGGCGCGGGGCTGGCGCGCACCGGTTCGGTATTCGGGCATGGCTCGGGCGATATCGCGCTGGCGTTCTCGACGGCCTACACCGTGCCCGACGACGCCGCGCGGCCGATGCCGGCGCTGGCGCTGCTGCATGAAACCCTGCTCGACCCGCTGTTCCGTGCCGCCGCGGACAGCGTCGAGCAGGCCATCCTGCATGCCCTGTGGCATGCCGCGCCGGTGCAGGGCCGCGACGGCCACGGCCGCGCCGCGCTGCTCGACGTGATGCCTGAACTGCGCCAGAGCTGAGATGAAGATCCTTGTTTCCACCGATATCGAAGGCGTCGCCGGCGTGTTCCACGCCGAGCAGACCCGCGCCGGCAACGGCGAATACGAACGCGCCCGCGCCTGGATGACCGGCGAGGCCAACGCGGCTATCGACGGCGCCTTTGCCGGCGGCGCGGCCGAAGTGCTGGTCAACGATTCGCACGGCGGCTTCCGCAACCTGCTGCCGGACCAGCTCGACCCGCGCGCGCGGGTGGTGCTGGGCAAGCCGCGCTACCTGGGCATGATGGCGGGGGTCGAGTCCGGCGTGGACGGCGTGCTGATGATCGGCTACCACGGCCGCGCGCAGAGCCGCGGCGTGCTGGCGCACACCATCAACAGCAGCGCCTTTGCGCGGGTCTGGCTCAACGGCAAGGAGCTCGGCGAGGCCGGGCTGTACGCGGCGCTGGCCGGCGAGTTCGGCGTGCCGGTGCTGATGGCCAGCGGCGACGACGTGTTCGTCCAGGAAACCCATGCGCTGATGCCGTGGGTGCGCTATGTCGAGACCAAGACCGCGGGCGGCTTCGGCAGTGGCGCCTCGCTGTCGCCGGCGGCCGCGCGCGAAGCCATTGCCGCGGCGGCAGCGAGCGCGGTGCGCGGGCGCGCGCAGGCGCAATGCCTGCGCATCGCCGCGCCGGTGGCCTGCACGCTGCAGACGCAGACGCCGGCGCACGCCGACCTGTTCTGCCAGTGGCCGACGCTGGAGCGGCGCGACGGCGTGACGCTGTCGTTCCAGGCCGATTCGGTGCAGGCCGCGGTGCGCATGCTGAACTGCCTGTCGGCGATGTCGTTCATGCTGAAGTAGGCCGGCCCTGCTTGGGGCGCGCCGCGCGGATCGGCGACAATGGCGGGTCGAGCAACAGGCAGGCAATACGCAACGCATGACCCAGGCACACGGCGGGGGCTGGATCCCCGTACGCAAGGACTTCGTCGATCCCGCCACGCGCTGCCACGCGCGCGGCGCCAGCCGCCGCCATCACGGCTTTCCGGATGGCCGTGCCTACATCCTGCGCGACGCCGCCGGGCACGAATACCCGTTCGGCGAGGACTGCGCGCGCGCCGCGCTGGCGCAGCCGGGCTTGCTGGGGCTGGTGCCGGACTATACCGAACGCGACATGGTGCCGCGCACGGCCTGGCCGGAGCCGGCGCCGGGCCCGCGCCGGCGCGACCCCGCGCAGGCCCGGGCGGCCGAGCACGCCGCGGCGATCCGCTACCTGGTGCTGCGCATGGAGAAGGTGGCCGCGGTGCCGCGCGTGCAGCCCACCGTGCGCTTCCCGGCGCTCGAGGACGTCTACGCGCAATACCAGCGCAGCGGCGACATCGCGCCGGCGCAGGTGCGCCGCATCCTGGCGATCGAGCGCAGCCCGTCGACGCCGCCGCGCCTGCGCGCGATCAACCTGCTCGACGTCTATACCGCGCATGTGAAGCTGGAACGGCTGATCGCGGCATCCACCAGCGTCGACAACATCCGCTTCCTGCGCAGCCTGCATGACTGGCTGGCGCGGCACCTGGTGCTGACCGCGGGGCAACTGGCCGCGGCCGGGATCGCGATGCATCCGCAGGCGTTTACGTCGGCCGGCATCTGGGGGCCGGAAGCCGAACCGCCGGCCGCGGCGGGCAGATTCCAGTCCGGGACGCTGTTCTAGCCGCGACTGGCGAGACCCGCCGAATTGGCGTCTAATGCCTGCATCGCATCCGCGGGTGACGCCATGAGCCATTTTTCTCGCAGCTACGCCGAAGCGCGCAAGACCTTCCTGGACGCCGCCCGCGGCGCCGGCGCCGCGCTGGCGCAATTTCCGCATCCCACCCGGCGCGGCAGCGCCGGCGAAGACCTGGCGATCGACGTCGCGCTGGCCGGCGCGCCCGAGGCCGGGCGCTGCATCATGGTGACCTCGGGCACGCACGGTGCCGAGGGCTTTGCCGGCTCCGGGGCGCAGGCGGCGCTGCTGCACGACGCCGCGCTGCTTGCCGATTGCGCCGCCGCCGATGCCTGCCTGCTGCTGGTGCATGCGGTCAATCCCTATGGCTTCTCCCATCTGCGCCGGGTCAACGAGGACAACGTCGACCTGAACCGCAACTTCATGGATTTCACGCAGCCGCTGCCGCATAACGCCGCCTATGCCGAGATCGCGCCGCTGCTGCTGCCGGCGCAATGGCCGCCGTCGGAGGCCGACCAGGCACGGCTGATGAAGGCGGTCGCCGAGCGCGGCATGGCGTGGTACCAGGCCGCGGTCAGCAGTGGCCAGTACCAGGATCCGGGCGGCATGTTCTACGGCGGCGACAAGGCCACCTGGAGCAACTACACGCTGTGCCGCATCCTGGCGCGCTTCGGCGCCGGCCGCGCGGCGCTGCGCTGGATCGACGTCCATACCGGCCTGGGCCCGTGGGGCTACGGCGAGCCCATCCACATGGGCCCGGACACGCCCGAATCGATCACGCGCACGCGCGCGATCTGGGGCGAGCGCGTGACCTCGATCTACGATGGCTCGTCGACCTCGGCCAACCTGACCGGGCTGGCCTGGCACGCCGTGCCGCAGACCCTGCCGGCGGTGGACTACGCCGGCATCGCGCTCGAGTTCGGCACGCTGCCGGTGGGCGAGGTGCTCGACGCCCTGCGCGGCGACCACTGGCTGCACCGGCATCCCGAGGCCGACGAGAACCAGCGCGCGCTGGTGCGCCAGGCGATGTGGCGCGCCTTCTACGGCGATGCCGACGACTGGCGCGACGGCGTGGTGGCGCAGGTGACCGACGCCGTGCGCAGCACGATCGCATCGGCCTAGCGAGTGGGGTTCAGGCCGCAGGCGTCATCTGGTATTGTCCGGGCTTGGCGATAGAGTGCCGAGCCAGGCACTGCCGCCATGCCCTGGCCGGGGCGTGCCGCGGCCGGGCCAGGAGCCATACCAACACCAAGAACAAGACGGAGGCGACCGCCGCGCGGAGCGCTTCCGGCATCAGCTCGGCAGGGAGGCCGGTGCGATGACGCTCTACGAACTGAAGCCCAGGTTCCAGGCCTGGCTCCGTCCCATGGTGCAAGACCTGGCCCAGCGCGGCGTGACCGCCAACCAGGTCACGCTGGCCGCCGCCGCGGGCTCGCTCGCGGTCGGCGTGCTGGCCGCGCTGGCCATGCTGGTGGCCGAAACGCCGGCGCTGTTCCTGCTGTTTCCCCTGTGGTTGTTCGCGCGCATGGCGCTCAATGCCATCGACGGCATGCTGGCGCGCGAGCATGGCCAGCAAAGCGTGCTGGGCGCCTACCTGAACGAGCTTGGCGACATGGTCTCGGACCTGGCGCTGATCCTGCCGCTGGCCGCGCTGCCCGGTTTCAGCCTCGGGCAGGTGGGCACCTTCGCGCTGCTGGCGCTGCTGGTCGAAGCGGCCGGACTGATCGGGCCGCTGGCCGGCGCCAGCCGGCGCTACGACGGCCCGCTGGGCAAGAGCGACCGGGCCTTCGCGGTGGGCGCGATCGCGCTGTGGGCCGGCCTGGGCCTGGGCTTCGGCGCGGCCGCCAGCTGGCTGTGGCTGCTGCTGTCGCTGCTGTCGCTGATGACCATGGCCAACCGGGTGCGCCGCGGCATTGCCGAGGCGCAGTCCCGCCTTGCGGAGTAGCGAGAGATGGACCGACTGTCGACCCGCCAGCCGCTGCAGCGGCAATTCGAGACCCATGACGGCCAGGCGCTGTTCTATCGCCACTGGCCGGCGGTGGAGGGGCCCGCGCGCGGCGCCGTGGTGCTGTTCCACCGCGGCCACGAGCATTCCGGCCGGGTCGCCCACCTCGCCGACGAGCTCAACCTGCCCGGCTACGACATCTTCGCCTGGGACGCGCGCGGCCATGGCCAATCGCCGGGCGAGCGCGGCTACAGCCCCAGCCTGGCGGATTCGGTGCGCGACATCCAGACCTTCACCGCGCATATCGCCGAAGTCCACGGCATCCCGCTGGAACGCACCGCGGTGATCGCGCAAAGCGTGGGCGCGGTGCTGGCCGCCACCTGGGTGCACGACTACGCGCCGCCGATCCGCGCGCTGGTGCTGGCGTCGCCGGCGTTCAAGGTCAAGCTCTACGTGCCGTTCGCGCGGCCGGGGCTGAAGCTGATGCAGCGCCTGCGCGGCAAGTTCTTCGTCAACAGCTACGTCAAGGCAAAATTCCTGACGCACGATCCCGGGCGCATTGCCAGCTATGACAGCGATCCGCTGATCACGCGCCCGATCGCGGTCAATATCCTGCTGGACCTGTACCAGACCGCCGAGCGCATCGTCGCCGATGCGGCCGCCATCACGGTGCCGACGCAGCTGCTGATCTCCGGCGCCGACTGGGTCGTGCACCGCGGGCCGCAGGACCGCTTTTTCGAGCGCCTGGGTTCGCGCACCAAGGAACGCATCGTGCTGGACGGTTTCTACCACGACACCCTGGGCGAGCGCGACCGCAAGCGGGCAGTCGATGCCGCGCGCGGCTTTATCCTGCGCGAATTCGACACGCCGTCGGCGCCGCGCTCGCTGCTGGATGCCGACCAGATCGGCCCGTTCCGCGAGGAGGCGGACCGGCTCGCGTCGGCGCCGGGCGCACTGGCCTCCTGGTACTGGCGCGCGGCGCGGGCCAACCTGAAGCTGGGCGGGATGCTGTCGGACGGGGTGCGGCTGGGCCATGAGACCGGCTTCGACTCGGGCTCCACGCTCGACTACGTTTACCGCAACACGCCGTCCGGCCGCGGCGCGCTGGGTCGGCTGGCCGACCGGCAATACCTCGACGCGATCGGCTGGCGCGGCATCCGCCAGCGCAAGGTCCACGCCGAGGCGCTGATCGCCGAGGCCGTGCGGCGCCTGCGCGCGGCCGGCATGCCGGTGCGCATGGTCGATATCGCCGCCGGGCACGGGCGCTACGTGCTCGAAGCACTGGGCGCGCTGGAGGGCGGCGCGGCCGCGGTCGAGTCGATCGTGCTGCGCGACTACAGCGCTCTGAACGTGGAGCAGGGCCGTGCGCTGATCGCTGCCAAGGGCCTGCAGCACGTGGCCCGCTTCGAGCAGGGTGATGCCTTTGACGGCGACAGCCTGGCCGCGCTGGCGCCGCCACCGACCCTGGCGGTGGTGTCCGGCCTGTACGAGCTGTTTCCCGACAACGCCATGGTGCGGCGCTCGCTCGATGGCCTGGCGCGCGCGGTGCCGCCGGGAGGCTACCTGGTCTATACCGGCCAGCCCTGGCATCCGCAGCTGGAGTTCATCGCGCGCGCGCTGACCAGCCATCGGGCCGGCGCCGCCTGGGTGATGCGGCGCCGCTCGCAGGCCGAGATGGATGAACTGGTGCGGGCCGCGGGCTTCGACAAGGTCACGCAGCGCATCGACCCGTGGGGCATCTTCACCGTCAGCCTGGCGCGCAGGCGCGGCGCATGAGCACGGTGCCTGCCGGCGCCGCCGCGCACCTCCGGCGGCCATGGGGCCTGGCCTGCCTGCTGCTCGCGCTGGCCGGTGCGTTCTTCTTCTCCAGCTATGGCTTTGCCAACTGGCTGGCGAGCCAGCGCGCCGACGTGCCGTCGTTCTACTACGAATGGGAGCGCGGCATTCCATTCCTGCCCTGGACCATCGTGCCGTACTGGTCGATCGACCTGCTGTACGGCATCTCGTTCTTCCTGTGGCGCAGCCGCGCGGCGCTGCTGACGCACGTGAAGCGGCTGGTGCTGGCGCAGCTGGTGTCGGTGGCGTGCTTTATCGCCTTCCCGCTGCGCTTCAGCTTCGCGCGGCCCGCTGCCGACGGCCTGCCGGGCCAGCTGTTCACGCTGCTGGGCGGCTTCGACCTGCCGTTCAACCAGGCGCCGTCGCTGCATATCAGCCTGCTGGTGATCCTGTGGGTCGCCTTCGCGGCGCACCTGCGCGGCGGCTGGCGCTGGCTGCTGCATGGCTGGTTTGCGCTGATCGGGGTGTCGGTGCTGACCACCTGGCAGCATCACCTGATCGACGTGCCCACCGGCGCGCTGGTGGGCTGGCTGTGCGTTTACCTGTTGCCGATGCGGCTGCCCGCGGCCGCCGCGGGCGTGCCCGATGCACGCACGCGGCAGCTGTCGCGCCGCTACGGCGTGGGGGCGCTGGTGGCCCTGTTGTGCGCGGTGCTCGCGGTGGGCGCATCGGTGACGCTGGCGTTCCTGCTGCTGTGGGCCGCGCTGGCGCTGGCCTGCGTGGCGCGCATCTACGCGCTGACGGCGCCGGCGTGGTTCCAGAAGGACGGCGACGGCACCATGGCGCCGGGCGCGCGCTGGGTGCTGGCGCCTTACCTGCTGGGCGCCTTTCTCAATTCACGCTGGTGGACGCGGCGTGCGCCGCAGGCCAGCGCGATCGCGCCGGGGGTCTGGGTGGGACGCTACCCGACGCCGTCCGAGCTGCGCGCGCTCGGCGCGGATGCGGTGCTCGACCTCAGCGCCGAGCTGCCGCGCGCGGCCACTCTGCCCGGCCTGGCGTATCGCTGCGTACCGGTGCTGGACCTGACCGTGCCCACGCCGCAGCAGCTCGCGCAGGCGGTGGCGCAGCTCGATGCCTTGCAGCGGCAGGGACGCCGCGTGCTGGTGAGCTGCGCGCTGGGCTATTCGCGCAGCGCACTGGTCGCGGCAGCCTGGCTGGCGCGGCGGCAGGGGCAGCGCGACGCCGGCGCCGCGCTGGCATTGCTGCGCCAGCATCGGCCCGCCGTGGTGCTCGGTCCGGAACATGCTGCGGCGCTGCAGCATTGCCTCGACCGTGCTGACACGCAGGAGCCTGCCGATGGCGGCTGACCGGGACGCTGACCTCGCGCGCCGCACCGATGCCTGGATTGCGCACGCCGTGACGGGCGCGCTGGCGGGGGCCGCGTGGCTCGGCGCGGCCGGACTGGCATTGGCCATGCTGGCGGCCGGGCTGGGTGCGGGCGCCGCAAGCGCGCGCTGGCCGGCGGCGCTGGCGCTGCTGCTGGCGCTGCCGCAGCTGTGGCTGCTGCTGCGCGTTGCCATCGACCAGCGCCTGTTCGGCGCGCTCGCGGCCGGCGCCCCGGACCAGCCCGAGCTGACCCGGCTCGATGCCGCGCTGCTCGAACTGGGCTGGATGCCCGCCGCGCGCGCCGCACGCCCGTTGCCCGAGCGCGCCCGCGGCGCACTGCGCCTGGTGCGCGCCAGCGCCGCGCTGACCGTGTGCCAGCTGCTGCTGGCCTTGCTATCGCTGATCCTGAGGTAACCAACCATGTGGCTTGCCCGCGCGACCGCGCGCGCCATCATCGTCTTCGCCCGGCTGCTGACGGGCATGCGCGCCAACTGGCAGGGCTGCATCCCGGCCGCGGTGCAGCGCGTCTACTTTGCCAATCACAGCAGCCACGGCGATTTCGTGCTGATCTGGGGCTGCCTGCCGCCCGACCTGCGCACGGCCACGCGGCCGGTGGCGGGCGCGGATTACTGGCAGACATCGCCACTGCGCCGCTTTATCGGCCGGGATGTGTTCCGCGCGCTGCTGATCGACCGCACCCGCAGCGATCCTGGCAGCGACCCGGTGGCACTGATGCAGGCGGGCCTGGCGGCGGGCGATTCGCTGATCCTGTTTCCCGAAGGCACGCGCAACACCACCGACGCGCGCCTGCTGCCGTTCAAGAGCGGCATCTACCACCTGGCGCGGGCCTGCCCGGAGGTCGAGTTCGTGCCGGTGTGGATCGACAACCTGAACCGCGTGATGCCCAAGGGCGAAGTGGTGCCGGTGCCGCTGCTGTGCACCGTGACCTTCGGCCAGCCGCTGCGGCTGGCCGCCGACGACAGCAAGGAAGCGTTCCTTGCGCGCTGCCGCGACGGCCTGCTCGCGCTGGCCCCCGAACTGGAATGAATGCCATGCCCACCCTGCACTGGAGCCGTGAAACCTGGCTGCTGTTCGGCGGCCTGTTCGGTGTGCTGCTGCTGGCTTCCACCGTGACCGCGCTGCTGCGCTGGCGCGTGGCGGGCGGCGGCCAGCACGCGGTGATCGACAACCTGGGCCAGCGCGTGTCGGCCTGGTGGTGGATGATCGGCATCATGGGCGTCGCCTTTGCGCTGGGGCGCACTGCGGTGATCGTGCTGTTCTACCTGCTGTCGTTCTTTGCGTTGCGCGAGTTCGTCACCATCATCACCACGCGGCGCGGCGACCATCGCGCCATCGTCGCCGCGTTCTTCGTGTTCCTGCCGCTGCAGTACGTGCTGGTCTATATCGGCTGGTACGGCATGTTCTCGATCCTGATCCCGGTCTATGCCTTCCTGGTGCTGCCGATCCTGGCCGCGCTGTCGTCCGAGACCACGCGCTTCCTGGAGCGCTGCGCCGGGGTGCAGTGGGCGGTGATGGTGTGCGTGTTCTGCATTTCGCACGTGCCGGCGCTGCTGACGCTGCCGATCCCGGGCTTCGATGGCCGCAACCTGCTGCTGATCGCCTTCCTGGTGATCGTGGTGCAAGGCAGCGACGTGCTGCAGTACGTGTGGGGCAAGCTGTGCGGCAAGCGCAAGATCGCGCCGCTGCTGTCGCCGTCCAAGACCGTCGAGGGCTTTGTCGGCGGGGTTGCCAGCGCCACCGCGCTCGGCGCCGCGCTGTGGTGGATCACGCCGTTCTCGCCGTGGCAGGCCGGCGCGATTGCGCTGGTGATCGCGCTGATGGGCTTCCTCGGCGGCCTGGTGATGTCGGCGATCAAGCGCGATCGCGGCATCAAGGACTGGGGCCACATGATCCAGGGCCACGGCGGCATGCTCGACCGGCTCGACTCGGTGGTGTTCGCCGCGCCGGTGTTCTTCCACATCACGCGCTATTGGTGGGTGCCCTGAGCGCAAGCGCTGCGCCGCGGCGACCTCACAGCGCCGTTTCCGCGCACCACGCCACCACGGCATCGCGGAAGTCCTGGCAGATCGGCGACAGGTAGCCGTCCGCGCGCCACAGCACGGCCAGCTCGTGCTGCCAGCACGTGCCCGGAGCGTCGATCGCGGCCAGTCCCTGGCCCTCGGCCTGGCGCAGCATGCGCGGCGGCATGATGCCGAGCAGGTCGGAGTGCCGCAGCAGTTCGCCGAAGGCGACCGGCGACGCCGTGCTTTCCACCGCCACGCGCGGCGGCGGCAGCCCGACCGCGGTAAACCGTTGTTCCAGCCACTGGCGCAGGTACAGCGAGCTGGCCGGCACCACCCAGCGTTCGCCAGCGAGGTCGGCCAGCGTGCGGATGCCGTCGCGGCGCGGGTGGGCGCTGCGGCACACGATCTGCATGCTGAGCGGCCCGAGCGGCAGCCAGGCCACGCCTGCCGGCACGCTGGCGGGGCGCGCCGCCAGGATCAGGTCGGCTTCGCCGTTCTGCAGCATCGCCAGCAGGCGCGCGCTCAGGTGGGTCTCGATCGAGAACGTGGCCAGCGGCCGGCTCAGGAAGAACTGCGCCAGCAGCGGCGACAGCAGCGACGGCAGCAGGTAGGGGATGGCGCCCAGGCGCACGGTGCCCGCGCGCGCGGCGCGCTGCTCGGCCAGTTCGCTGCGCATGTCGCCGGCGGCCAGCGAGATCCGGCGCGCATGCGCGGCCAGGGTGCGGCCCGCGCCGGTCGGCACCAGCCCGCGCGGGGTGCGCTCGAACAGGGGCATGCCGGCTTCGCCTTCCAGCCGCGCCAGGGTCTTGGACAGGCCGGACTGGGTCATGCCCAGCGTGTCGGCGGCGCGGTGCAGGTTGCCCTGGTCGATCACCACCAGGAAGGCTTCTAGATCCTCGAATCGCATGGGCGGAATGGCGCTGGGGGTGCGGGCCATTGTAGCGCCATGCCTGGCAGGACTTGGCTCGCGCCGCGCGGGAATCGCGCCGGCCCGGACGCTGGCCTAGACTGCGTGGCATCCCTCGCGCACCGCACTGCAGTGGACACTGCGGCGGACACCACAGAAGGGAGCCAGACAGGAGACCCATCGATGCCATACCGTTCCGCATTGCTGCGCGCAGCCATGGCCGCCATATTGCTGGCCACCGTTCCCACCCTGATGCCGGCCGCAGCCGCGGCCGCCGATCCCGCCTCTGGCGAACCCTATCCGTCGCGGCCGCTGACCATCGTGGTGCCCTCGGTGGCGGGCAACGTCAACGACGCCGTGGCGCGGCTGATCGGGCACGAACTGACCAAAAGTTGGGGCCAGCCCGTGATCGTCGACAACAAGCCCGGCGCGGGCACCACCACTGGCACCAAGTACGTCGCCAGGGCGGCCCGGGACGGCTACACCGCGCTGCTGACCTTTACCGCGCACGTGCAGAACCCGTCGCTGTACCGCGGCATCGGCTATGACCCGATCGCGGATTTCACGCCGGTCAGCGAGGTGGCGATCTCGTCGACCATGCTGGCGGTGTCGCCGGACTTTCCCGCGCGCACGCTGCCGGAGGTGGTGGCGCTGCTCAAGGCCAATCCCGGCAAGTACCCGTATGGTTCCTACGGCGCCGGCACCACCGGGCATATCCTGGGCGAGCTGTTCAAGCGCGAGGCCGGCCTGCAGATGGAGCACGTGGCCTACAAGGGCGGCGCGCCGCTTGCCACCGACCTGGCCGCGGGGCATGTGAAGCTCGGCTTTATTGCGGTGGGCACGGCGATGCCGCTGCTGCAGGGCGGCAAGCTGGTGCCGGTGGCGCTTGCCGGCGCCGAGCGCTCGGCCTTGCTGCCCAGGGTGCCGACCTTCCGCGAGGCCGGCTACCAGGGCTTCGAGCCGGATGCGTGGATGGGCCTGCTGTTCCCGGCCGGCGTGCCCAGGGCGAGGGTCGACGCGCTGTCGCGCGAGGTCGCGCGCATCGTGCGCCTGCCGGAGGTCGCCAGGAAGATGCAGGACCTGAACCTGGTGCCGGTGGGCGGCACGCCGGAGGCCTTCGCCACGGTGATGAAGAACGACCGCGACAAATGGAGCCGCATCATCCGCGATGTCGGCATCACGCTGGAGTAAGGGATTGACCATGCAGGACAATGACTATCTGGGACTGGTCTGCTCGCGCTGGTGCCACTGGAGCGAACTGGAACTGCAGCGCCTGCCGCGCCAGCCGCTCGGGCCGGGACAGGTGCGCATCCGCGTGCGGCATGCGGGCGTCGGCTTTGCGCTCAGCCTGTTCGTGTCGGGCAAGTACCAGCGCAAGCCGCCGTTGCCGTTCACGCCAGGCACCGAAGCGGCTGGCGAGATCCTGGAGGTCGCGCCGGACGTGACGCGGCTGCACGTGGGGCAGCGCGTGGCGGCGGCGCTGGACTGGGGCGGCCTTGCCGAAGAAGTCGTGACGACCGCGGACACGGTTTATCCGGTGCCGGATGGGCTCGCCCTCGCGCACGCCGCCGCGCTGCCGATCACCTGCGGCACGGTGTGGGCCGCGCTGGCCTGGCGCGCGGCGCTGCAGCCGGGCGACACCATGCTGGTCCACGGCGCCAGCGGCGCGCTGGGCACGGCGGCGGTGCAGGTGGGCAAGCTGATGGGCGCGCGCGTGATCGCCACCGCCAGCACCGCGGCCAAGCGCGAAGCAGCGCTCGCCAACGGCGCTGCGCATGCATTGCCTGCCGATGCCGAGACGCTGGCGGCATCGGTCAAGGCGCTGTGCCCGGCTGGCGGCGCCGACGTGGTGTTCGACCCGGTCGGCGGCGACCTGTTCGATGCCTCGCTGCGCTGCGCGGCACCGGGCGCGCGGCTGCTGTCGATCGGCTATGCCAGCGGCCGTATCCCCTCGGTGCCAGCCAACCTGCTGCTGGTCAAGAACCTGACGCTGGTCGGCTTCAACTACGGCTACTACATCGGCTGGGGCCTGACCGACGAGCGCCGGCGCTTTGCGCCGCGGGTGCAGGCCATGGTCGGCGAGATCATGCAGGCGGCCGCCAGCGGCCGGCTGGCGCCGCCGGTACTGCAGCACTTTGCGCTGGGCGACTGGCTCGACGCGGTCGACACCGTCATGTCGCGCCGTGCCATCGGCAAGGTCATGCTGGATATCTGAACGGAGCCAACTTATGCACGATGTCATGCACGATACAGCAGCGACGACCGAGGACGACGCCATGTTCGAGGGCCTGACCGTGCTCGACCTGAGCCAGGGCATTGCCGGCCCGTACTGCGGGCTGATCCTGCGCCAGCAGGGCGCGCGCGTGATCAAGGTCGAGCCGCCGGGCGGCGACTGGTCGCGGCAGATGGGGCGCATCCGCGCCGGCCAGACCGCGATCGCGGTCGCCTGCAACGCGGGCAAGGAAAGCGTGGTGCTGGATGCGCGCAGCGCCGACGGCCGCGCCGCCATCGGCCGGCTGGCGCAGTGCGCCGACGTGGTGATCCAGAACTTCCGCCCGGGTGTGGCCGAGCGCATGGGCGTCGGCTACGAGGCGCTGGCCGCGCACAAACCGGCGCTGGTCTATGTCTCGATCTCGGGCTACGGCCATGCCGGGCCGCTGGCAAACCGGCCCGCGGTGGATACCACCATGCAGGCCTACAGCGGCCTGATGCACCTGAACCGCGATGGCGCCGGCCAGCCGCGCCGCATCGCCTTCTTCATGGTCGACCTGGCCACCGGGCTGTACGCATCGCAGCAGGCGTCGGCGGCGTTGTACAAGGCCGCGCGCAGCGGCCACGGCCGCCATGTGCGGCTGTCGCTGCTGGAGACCAGCGCCGCGCTGCAGTCCTACCTGATGGTGGACGACGCCATGTTCCCCGACGCCGAGCTGGCGGCGGCCAACGCGCCCACCGGGCTGTTCGAGGCGGCCGATGGCGCGCTGTACCTGAGCATGCTCAACGACGCGATGTTCCTGCGGCTGGCCGCGCTGCTCGGATGCGATGATTGGCTTGCCGATACCACGCTGCACAGCAGCGCGGGCCGGCTGCCGCGGGCGGCGGAGCTCGGCCGGCGCGTGGCGCAGGCGCTGGCCGCGCAGCCGCTGGCGCACTGGGAGGCGCTGCTGACCGAGCACGATGTGCTGTTCGCGCGCGTCGGCCATGCGCGCGACCTGCTGCAGAGCGCGCAGTGCGCGCAGGCGGGCGTGTTCGGCCGGCTGCCGCTGGCAGGGATAGGCGAGGTGCCGTGGGCCAACCTGCCGGGCATGGCTGGACGAGAGGGGCCGGCAGGGAATGCGCCGGTGCTTGGCCAGCATACCGGGGCGGTGCTGGCCGAGTTCGGCATCGGCGCCTGAAGCGGATCCGCAAAAGAAAAACGGACGGTGCGCGATGCGTACCGTCCGTGTTCCCTTGTGCGTTGGTAGGCTCGATTGGACTCGAACCAACGACCCCCACCATGTCAAGGTGGTGCTCTAACCAGCTGAGCTACGAGCCTAGCGAAGGCGCGAATTATAGAGAGCCCTGCAAGATTGCGCAAGCACCCCGTGCGACTTTTTGCGCGGGTGCCTGCCAGGGCGCCTCAGGCCGCTGCGACGCGATCGCGCAGTTCGCGCTTCAGCACCTTGCCGATGGCGCTGCGCGGCAGGCTCTCCACCTCGTGGATCTGTGCCAGCCGCTGGGTCTTGCCCAGCCGCTCGTTGGCCCACGCCAGCACCTGCTGCGCGCTGGCGCCGCCGTCGGCGCGCAGCGCGACAAAGGCCACCGGGGTCTCGCCCCAGCGCTCCGACGGCACGCCCACCACCGACACGTCGGACACCGCCGGGTGCTCGCGCACCACCGCCTCCAGGTCGCTCGGGTAGATGTTGAAGCCGCCCGAGATGATCATGTCCTTCTTGCGGTCCAGCAGCACCAGGAAGCCGTCTTCGTCGAAGCGGCCGATGTCGCCGGTGCGGATAAAGCGCTGGCCCTGTGCATCATGCCATTCGGTCTCGGCCGTCTTTTCGGGCTGGTTGTGGTAGCCGTTCATCATCGCCGCCGAGCGGCCCACCACTTCGCCGGTGCTGCCGGGCGGCAGCTCGCGGCCGTCCTCGTCGATGATGCGCACGTCGGCACCGGTGGCGGGGCGGCCGACGGTGTGCAGCTTGTGCGGGAACTGGTCGGCGAACAGCAGGCAGCCGCCGCCGCCTTCGGTCATACCGTAGAGCTCGGTCAGCGCGCCGGGCCAGCGCCGCAGGACCTCGGCCTTCAGCGCCGGGCTGCACGGCGCGCTGGTGCAGAACTTGTGCTGGAAGGCGGACAGATCGTGCTGGTCGAACGCCGGATGCGCCAGCAGGCGCTGGTACTGCACTGGCACCAGCATGGTGTGGGTGACGCGATGCCGCTGCGCCAGCGCCAGGTACTGGCCCGCATCGAACTTGGCCATCAGGATGGCCGTGCCGCCCAGGCCGATGGTGGGGAAGAAGCTGGCCAGGGTGGTGTTGGAATACAGCGGCGTCGACAGCAGCGTGATCGCGTGCGTGCCATAGCCGGTGGCGGCGCCGCGCGACACGTGGGCCCAGCGCATGCCGTGCGACTGCACGATGCCCTTGGGCGCGCCGGTGGTGCCGGACGAATAGATGATGTTGAGCGGCAGCTCCGGGCGGATCTCGGGCTCCGCCACGGGCGTGCCGGCGGGCGCCAGCCAGTCCGCGTACGGCACGCCCGCGTCGCTGCCGTCGAGCGCGACCACCGGCGTGCCGGCCAGCTTGGCGCGCACCGGCGCCAGCACGTCGGCGACGCTGGCGTCGGTGAACAGGATGCGCGCGCCAGCGTCGGCAATCATGCCCGCCAGGCTGTCGGGCGTGGATGACGGCGCCAGCGGCGCGACCACCACGCCGGCGCGCACCGCGCCCAGGTATACCGCGGCGTATTCGATCGACGACGCGGCGCAGATGGCGATGGCTTCGCCGGGCCGCACGCCATCGCGCGCCAGCGCCGCGGCAATGCGGTCCATGGCCGCGTCGAGCCCGGCGTAGTCGAGCACGCGTTCGCCATGCATCAGCGCGGGTTGGGCCGGGCGCTGCGCGGCATGCTCGCGCACGAGCACGGACATGGTGGTGAAAGGACGTTGGAGCGGAGTCGGTTGGGTCATGTGGGGCAGTGTGGGTGGATGCGGCAAGCCTTACTGGATCTGCGCGCCGGAGTCCTTCACCACCTTGCTCCAGCGGTTGATCTCGGCGTCGATATGGGTGCGCAGCGCGGCGGGTGTCGAGCCCACCGGTTCATAGCCGTTGGCTGCCAGCGTGGCCTTGAGCTCCGGCTGGCGCAGCACGGTGGCAATCTCGGTGCTGAGCCGGTCGATCACGGGCTGCGGCGTGCCGGCCGGTGCCAGCATCGCGTACCAGCCGGTGATGCTGATGCCGGGCACGCCGGCCTCGGCCAGCGTCGGCACTTCGGGGGCGACGGCGGCGCGCTGGCTGCCGGTGACGGCGAGCGCGCGCAGCTTGCCGCTCTTCACATGCGGCAGCGTGGTCGAGATGCTGTCGAAGGTAAGCTGGACTTCGCCGGACAGCATCGCCGTCACCACCTGGGCGCTGCCCTTGTACGGCACGTGGGTCATCTTGATGCCCGCCACCGAATCGAACAGTTCGCCCGCCAGGTGGCCGGTATTGCCATTGCCCGCCGAGGCAAAGGTCAGCTTGCCGGGCGCGGCCTTGGCCTCGGCGATCAGCTCCTTCACATTGGTGGCCTGCAGCGACGGGCTGCCGGCCAGGATCATCGGCAGGTTGGCCACCAGCGACACCGGCGCGAAATCCTTGCGGGTGTCGTACGGCAGCTTGGGATACAGGCTGGCATTGATGGCATGCGCGGCCAGCACCATGATCAGCGTGTAGCCGTCGGGTTTGGCGCGCGCCAGCGCCTGGCTGGCGATGGTGCCGCCGGCGCCCGGCCGGTACTCCAGCACCACCGGCTGGCCCAGCCGTTCCTGCAGCTTCGCGGCGACGGGGCGCGCCAGCAGGTCGGCGCTGCCGCCGGGCGGGTAGGGGATCAGCAGCTGGATCGGGCGCGCCGGCCAGGTCTCGGCGGCGGCGCCGGCGGGCAGCGCGGCTGCGGCTGCGGTGGCCAGCATGGCGGCCAGCCATGCGCGGCGGCCCCGGGCGGGGCGCGGAGTGGATGCCATCGGTTGTCTCCTCGTTGTGCCGGCCGCGCACGCAGCCGGGATCCCTGCGCCGGAGCCGGCGGGGAAGTGGATGTCACCAACGGTAATGGCGTCAGGCTGCTAGCGGAATTCTTAAATCGATAAGTCTGGCTTTTTGCGGGCGAAGCGGTACCGGGAATCCGCGGGCCGGCAACCGGTTTCGACTAATGGCTGGTCGGATGGGGCGGGCTGAACCAGTAGGGCACCAGCGCGGCGGCGATCAGCACCGCCGCCGACAGGAAGATGGCCGCATAGGTGGACGGCAGCGGCCAGCCGCGCACATGGCCGGCATTGGCGATCAGGCCGAAGGCCCATGAGGTCAATGCCGAGCCCAGGAACACGAAGGTATTAAGCAGCCCCAGCCCGCGCCCGCGCTGCGAAGGCGGGATCAATCCGCGGCCCTGCGCCATCACCAGGGGATGCAGCATGCCGATGGTCGACAGCAGCGCCATCATCGCCACTCCATAACCGATGCCGCGGTCCGGCCATAGCGACAGCAGCACGCCCCCGGCCATGGCAAGGCACGACCAGCCCGCGATGGCCGCCTTGAGTGTGCTGCGCCGCACCAGCACCGGCAGCACGAAGGCGGTCAGGAAGCCGGCCAGGCTCAGCAGCGTCAGCGCCACGCCGCGCGGCGCCGAGCCCAGGCTGAACACGTCGGCCAGGTAGGGCCCGCTCCAGGCGTTGCGGAAGGCGGTGCCGGCGGCCATCGCCACGCACAGCGGGATCAGCGTCCACAGCGGCGCCAGCTTGAGCAGCTGCAGGCTTTCCGACAGCATCGCCGGCCACGATGCGCTGCGGGCCTCGGCATGGCCCTGGTCGCGCACGCAGCGCCACACGCCATAGCAGGCCGCCACCATGCCCAGCGCCGAGACCGCCATCGACGGCCGCCAGCCCGCCACCGAGATGGCCCAGCCCAGCGGCGCGGTCGCGCACAGCGAGCCGATCATGCCGGTGGCGTTGGAGCGGCTGACCACGCGGGTGTAGTCGCGTTCGGACAGCTGCTCCGAGGCGAAATGCAGCAGGCCCATGAACACCGGCGCGCACGCCAGCCCCAGGCCCATCTGCGCCAGCGTGGCGGCGCCGCCGTTGGGCGCCAGCACGAACAGGATCGACGACAGCGCGCCCACCGCCAGCAGCAGCGCGGTCGGACGGCCCACGCCATAGCGGTCGAAGGCGATGCCGACCGGAATCTGGGCCACGGCGAAGGCCAGGAAGAACGACGACGACAGCGCGCCGAAGCCTGCCGGCGACAAGCCGAAATCGTGCTGCAGCTCCGGCGCCATCACCGCCAGGCACGAGCGGAAGAACTGGCTGAGCGCGAACGCAAAGGTCAGGATGGCGATGCCGCGCACGGCATACGCGGCCGGGCTGCGCGCAGGCAGGGCGGCGGCGCCCGGAGGCGATCCGGAAGGGGGGATATTGCTGGGGGTCACGGCGTCAGTGGCGCTGTCTCTGCAGCGAGTGTAGGGCCTGCGCGCGTTGCCGGATCAACGGTTGGCCGGTGTTCGCCCAGATTGCGCGGGCGACGCGCTGCGATACCGATTGGGTGCTCCCTCTCCCGCAAGTGGGCGAGGGGAGCAAACCGGCGCGGGATTTACCGCATCAGCCCGGCAGGGCGTCGTACGTCAGCAGGAACACCTGCTCATCCCCGGCGCTGACCGGCAGCCACACGATCTCCAGTTCCGGGAACGCCGCTTCCACATTGGCATGCTCGTTGCCGATCTCGACCACCAGCACGCCGCCCGGATTCAGGCGCGCCCTGGCGCCGGCGATGATCCGCCGCACCACGTCCATGCCGTCGTCGCCGCCGGCCAGCGCGATGCGCGGCTCGGCCTGGTATTCCGCCGGCAGCGCCTGCATCGACGCCTCATTGACGTACGGCGGGTTGGTCAGGATCACATCGTAGGTCGCGCCATGCGGCAGCGGCGCATACAGGTCGCCCTGGTAGAGACGGATGCGGTCGTCCATCTTGTAGTCGGCGACGTTGCGGCGCGCCACGGCAAGCGCGTCGGGCGAGATGTCGACCGCGTCGATCTTCGCGTTCGGCCACACATGCGCGGCCACGATCGGCAGGCAGCCAGAGCCGGTGCACAGCTCCAGCACCGGGCCGATGCTGCTGCTTTCGCCGACCCAGGGCTCCAGCCCTTCCTGCAGCAGTTCGCCGATAAAGCTGCGCGGCACGATCACGCGCGAATCGACGTAGAAACGCAGGCCGTGCATATAGGCCTCGTGGGTGATGTAGGCGGCCGGCACGCGCTCGTTGACGCGGCGGTCGATCACCTTCAGCACGGCCTCGACTTCCTCGGGCAGCAGCCGCGCATCGAGGAACGGGTCGAGCGTATCGAGCGGAAGGTTGAGCGTATGCAGCACCAGGTAGGCCGCCTCGTCATAGGCGTTGGCGCTGCCGTGGCCGAAGGACAGGCGCGCGGCGGTAAAGCGCGACACGGCCAGGCGCAGCAGGTCGCGCACGGTGCGCAGGGGAGAGGGCGTTGCCATGGAATGGTTGTCTTTGCAAAAAAAATCAGGCGATCAGGCGTTCCAGCACGCCACGGTACACGTTCTTCAGCGGCTCGATGAAGCGCACTTCGACGTGCTCGTCGATCTTGTGGATGCTGGCGTTGGGCGGGCCGAACTCGATCACCTGCGGGCAGATCTTGGCGATAAAGCGTCCGTCCGAGGTGCCGCCGGTGGTCGATAGCTCGGTGTCGAAGCCG
Organism: Cupriavidus taiwanensis; assembly: GCF_900250075.1. NCBI lineage: Bacteria > Pseudomonadati > Pseudomonadota > Betaproteobacteria > Burkholderiales > Burkholderiaceae > Cupriavidus > Cupriavidus taiwanensis. The sequence continues at coordinate 2,125,797 of NZ_LT977070.1, read as the reverse complement.
GTCTCGGCCTTGATCGCCGACGACAGCGCCTCGGACAGCTCGCCGCGCGGGGTCAGGAAGGGCTCGCCGCCCAGGGTCCAGTCGAGCGCGTAGTCGAGGCTGTGGCGGTCCAGGATGGCGTGCACGCGCGCCTTCAGGCCGTCGGGCGTGCTTGCCGTCGAGAAGCGGAAATTGAAGTCGATGGTGACGTGGCCCGGGATCACGTTGGTGGCGCCGGTGCCGCCGTGGATGTTCGACATCTGCCAGCTGGTGGGCGGGAAGTACTCGTTGCCCGCATCCCATACTTCGGCGGCCAGTTCGGCCAGCGCCGGGGCGGCGTCATGGATCGGGTTGCGGCCCAGGTGCGGGTAGGCGATATGGCACTGGATGCCCTTCACCGTGAGCTTGCCCGACAGCGAGCCGCGGCGGCCGTTCTTGACCATGTCGCCGAGCGCGTTGACCGAGGTCGGCTCGCCGATCACGCAGTAGTCCAGGCGTTCGCCGCGCGCGGACAGCGCCTCGACCACCTTGACGGTGCCGTCGTGCGCGGGGCCTTCCTCGTCGCTGGTGATCAGGAAGCCGATCGAACCGGCATGCGCGGGATGGGCCTTGACGAACTCTTCCACCGCCACCACGAAGCCGGCGATCGAGGTCTTCATGTCGGCGGCGCCGCGGCCGTACAGCTTGCCGTCGCGGTGGGTCGGCGCGAACGGGTCGGAATGCCATTGCTCCAGCGGACCGGTCGGCACCACGTCGGTATGGCCGGCGAACACCAGCAGCTTGGCGTCCTTGCCCTGGGTGCCGCGCCTGACCGCCCACAGGTTGGTCACGCGGAAATCGTCGGGCCCGCTGACCAGCGCTTCGCAATCGAAGCCAAGCGCCTTGAGGCGGGTTTCCAGGATGGCCTGGCAGCCTTCGTCGGCGGGCGTGACGGAGCGGCGGCGGATCAGGTCTTCGGTAAGGGCGAGGGTGGGGTTCATCGGGCGGCGGAATAAAAAATCAGAACTGGCTGGCGTACTGGTCGGCGGAGAAGCCCACCATCACCTTGCCATCGTGGGCCAGCACCGGGCGCTTGATCAGCGACGGGCTTTGCTGCATCAGCGCGATCGCGCCGGCTTCGTCTTCGGCGCGGGCCTTGTCGGCATCGGACAGCGCGCGCCAGGTGGTGCCCTTGCGGTTGAGCAGCGTGGCCAGCGGCACGTGCCCGAGCCAGCCGCGCAGCATGGCTTCATCCACGCCCTGCTTCTTGAAGTCGTGGAAGGTGTAGGCCACGCCGTTGGCATCCAGCCAGGTGCGGGCCTTCTTGACGGTATCGCAGTTGGGAATGCCGTAGAGCAGGACGGTCATGGCAAGTCTCGTTACTTTCACTGTCATTCCCGCGCAGGCGGGAATCCAGCGTCGTTTGAAGTCACTGGGTTCCCGCCTGCGCGGGAACGACGAATGGGTTCAGCGCAACAGCAGGTTCAGCGCGATCACCAGGCCGCCCAGGCCCAGCGCCACGCCGCCCATCGCCACCGCCGTCATCAGCCGCAGGCGCCGGTCCAGCCGGGCAGCTTCCTTGCGCAGCGCGTCGATGGTGATGGCATGTTGCTCGGCCAGCAGCTTGACGGCCTCGGCCTGCTGCACCAGCGCGGCTTCCAGTTCGGCGATGCGGGCCGCCGGGTCGCGCGCGTCGGCCACCGCGCCTTCGGGCGTGCCGTCCTTGCGCTTGTTCTTCTTCAGTTTCTCGAGGGTCTTGTTGGCCTGCTCGAGAATGGTGGGCAGCAGGGAAAGCACGGTGCTGACGGTGGTGGGATCCAGGGCCATGAGTCGCTTGCGGAGGGAGGGCATGTTCAGCCTGGCCAGGCGGGTGACGACGGGAAATCAGCCCCGGAGCCAGGCCCCGGGGCGTCGCGGCCCATGCGGGCCGCGAGCGGCGCTCAGTCGCCGCGCAGCAGGTCGTTCAGGCTGGTCTTGGCGCGGGTCTGAGCGTCGACCTTCTTGACGATCACGGCGCAGTACAGGCTGTACTTGCCGTCCTTGGACGGCAGGTTGCCCGCCACCACCACCGAGCCGGCCGGCACGCGGCCATAATGGATCTCGCCGGTTTCGCGGTCGTAGATCTTGGTCGACTGGCCCAGGTACACGCCCATCGAGATCACCGAGTTTTCCTCGACGATCACGCCTTCGACCACTTCCGAGCGCGCGCCGATAAAGCAGTTGTCTTCGATGATCACGGGGTTGGCCTGCAGCGGCTCCAGCACGCCGCCGATGCCCACGCCGCCCGACAGGTGCACGTTCTTGCCGATCTGCGCGCACGAACCGACCGTGGCCCAGGTGTCGACCATGGTGCCTTCATCGACATAGGCGCCGATGTTGACGTACGACGGCATCAGCACCGCGTTCTTCGCAATGAACGAACCGCGGCGCGCCACCGCGGGCGGCACCACGCGGAAGCCCGCCTTGGCGAAGTCGTCGCCGCTCCAGTTGGCAAACTTGGTCGGCACCTTGTCGTAGAACTGGGCGAAGCCGCCGGCGCTCATCGGCGCGTTGTCTTCCAGGCGGAACGACAGCAGCACGGCCTTCTTGACCCACTGGTTGACGATCCAGTCCTTGCCTTGCTTCTCGGCCACGCGCAGCGTGCCGGCATCGAGCTGGCCGATGACGTTGGCAACGGCCTCGCGGATGTCATTGGGGGCGGACTTCGGCGACAGGCTGGTGCGGTCTTCCCAGGCCTGGTCGATCAGGGCTTGCAGAGCTTGCGTCATGGTTGGATTCTCAGGGTTGATGTTGATGTTCGGTCGTCGAGTCTCAGCCTCGACCTCTTGTTTGCTCTCCTCTCCCGCTTGCGGGAGAAGAGCAGGGGGTGAGGGTGGGCGGTTCTACGGGCGTGGTGCCTTGCCAAACCACCCCTCACCCCGACCCTCTCCCCTTGAGGGGAGAGGGAGAACACAATTGGACAATCAGGCCTCAGCCGAGCCCTTTGCAGAATTCCACGATCCGCCGCGCCCCCTCCACGCATTCCTCCGGCGTCGCCACCAGCGCCATGCGCACGCGGTTGGCGCCGGGGTTGATGCCGTCGGCTTCGCGCGCCAGGTAGCTGCCCGGCAGCACGGTCACGTTCTGCTCGGCCAGCAGGCGCGCGGCGAATTCGGTATCCGACAGGCCGGTGCGCGAGACGTCGGCCCACAGGTAGAAGCCGGCATCGGGCAGCGCCACGTCGAGGACTTGCGCCAGCATCGGCGTGACTTCGCTGAACTTGCGCACGTAGGCGGCGCGGTTCTCGCGCACATGCGCTTCATCGTTCCACGCGGCGATGCTGGCGCTCTGCACCGCCGGGTTCATGGCGCCGCCGTGGTAGGTGCGGTAGAGCAGGAACTGCTTCAGCAGCGCGGCGTCGCCGGCGACGAAACCCGAGCGCAGGCCCGGCACGTTGGAGCGCTTGGACAGGCTGGAGAACACCACCAGGCGCTCGAAGGGGTTGGCCCCGTTCGCACGGCCGAGCTTGTGCGCGGCCTCGAGCGCGCCCAGCGGCGCGCGGCCCTCGTCGAAATAGATCTCGGAATAGCACTCGTCGGAGGCGATCACGAAGCCGTAGCGGTCGGACAGCGCGAACAGCTGCCGCCAGTCTTCCAGCGACAGCACCGCGCCGGTCGGGTTGCCGGGGGTGCAGACAAAGAGCAGCTGCACCTTCTGCCAGACCTCGTCGGCAATGCGGTCGAAGGCCGGGGCGAAATTGCGCGCCGGATCGCTGTTGGCGAACACCGGGGTGGCGCCGGCCAGCAGCGCCGCACCTTCATAGATCTGGTAGAACGGGTTGGGGCACAGCACCAGCGCGCCCGGCCGGGTGCCGTCGACCACGGTCTGGGCGAAGGCGAACAGCGCCTCGCGCGAGCCGGTCACGGGCAGCACTTCGGTGGCGGCATTGACCCTGGGCAGGCCGTAGCGGCGCTCCAGCCAGCCTGCGATGCACTGCCGTAGTGCATCGGAGCCGGCCGTTGTGGGATAATTCGCCAGCCCCGCAAGCGACTCTGCCAGCGCTTGCTTGATGAATGCAGGCGTCGGATGCTTGGGTTCACCGATGCCGAAGCTGATGGCCGGCTTGTCGGCAGCCTTTACTTGCGCAAAGAGCACCCGCAGTTTCTCGAACGGGTAGGGCTGGAGCAGGTCGAGGCGCGGATTCACGGTGTCAGTCGGGGCCGGTTAAAACGACGCATTATAGAGGAACGGCGCGGGTTTCCGTGCGCCGGCCCGGCCCGCCAGGCGGTCTTTGGCGAGGGCTGGGCCGCCACGGATGGCGGGCATCACGCCACGGTGATGCCGCCGGCGCCGTCCGGACGCTGCCTGCCGCGCATGGCGGGCGGGCCGGCTCGCCTCGCACCGATTCCCTTTATGAGCACAAAGACAGTTGCGGCGCCGCTGGCGCCGGCCGACCGCCATGCGGTCAAGGCATCGCTTTCCATCCTGATCGGCGCCTCGGTGTGGGGCATCGCCTGGTTCCCGTACCGCGTGCTGGCCGGCTGGGGCCTGGGCGGCATGCATGCCGCGGCGCTGGTCAGCGCGGTCGCGGCGGTGCTGTCGCTGCTGGCGTTCCGCCGCCACCTGGGCGGGCTGCGGCCGCACTGGCTGTTCCTGGCGATCGGCCTGGCGGCGGGCGTGACCAACGCCGGCTTCGTCTGGGGCAGCGTCAACGGGCATGTGATGCGCGTGCTGCTGCTGTTCTACCTGACGCCGGTCTGGACCGCGCTGTTCGCACGGCTGTTCCTGGGCGAGCGGCTGTCCGCGGCCGGGCTGGCGCTGGTGGGGCTGGCGCTGTTCGGCGCCGGGCTGATGCTGTGGACGCCGGAGGTGGGCGTGCCGCTGCCCGGCTCGGCCGCGGAATGGTCCGGGCTGATCGGCGGCATGGGCTTTGCCGTCAACAATGTGCTGTCGCGCCGCGCCGGGCAGCGCTTTCCGGACACCGACGCCCGCGTACGCACGGTGGTGGTCTACCTCGGCTGCACCGTGGTCGGTGTGCCGGCCGCGCTGCTGCTCGACGGTCCGGCGGTGGCGGTGGTGCCGGGCGCGCAGGTCAGCGCGGCGATGCTGGTGCTGGGGCTGGCGGCGGTGCTGGTGGTCAGCAACTCGGTGGTGCAGTACGGGCTGCAGCGGTTGCCGGCCAACCGCGTGTCGCTGCTGATGCTGTTCGAGATCGTTATCGCCGCGGTGTCGTCATGGTGGCTGGCGACCGAGGTGCTGAGCTGGAAGGAGGCCGCGGGCGGCCTGTGCATCATCGCCGCCGGCGCCTTGTCCGGGCTGGTGCACCGCAGCCGCGCCGCGCCCGCGCCGGCCGCGGGCGCCGAGGCCGCGGCCTGCCACTAGCTCCGGCGCAACTCAGTGCAGGATCACCCGCGAAACCATCGCCACCAGCGGCGCGCGCACCGCGCGCTCCACGCCGCGGTGCAGCTGCAGCGGCCGCAGCAGCATCTTGACCGTCATCTCGATCGGGATGTTGCGGCGGATCACGCCTGACACGCGCCTATTGAGCGCCCGCACTTCCGCTTCCGGCACCGACTCGACCCCGCGTTCCATGCGCAGTACGTTGCGCAGCGCGATCGCCGCGTCCTCGTTCTTGATCTCCAGCAGCCGGCGCGCCACCGCACCCAGCACGCGCAGCCGGCCCAGGCGCTCGGCCTCGGCGAAGCGGTTGAAGAAGTGGAGGAAGTGCTTGTAGTGCCGCACCTCGTCGTTGGAAATGCGCCGCGTCAGGTCGCGCAGCACCGGTTCGTCGCTGGCCCGCTCCAGCGCCCGGTAGTAGGCGGCCGTGCCGGTTTCCACCACGCAGCGGGCCGCCATTTCCAGCGCCTCGGTGGGCTCGAACTGGTCGATCGAGCAGGTCTGGCTGTATTCGGCGAAGAAGCGCGCATAGCCTCGCTCCCAGTCGAATTCCGGCCAGACATGCTCGACATAGCGCCGCAGCGCCAGGCCATGCTGCAGCTCCTCGGCTTCCCAGTGCTCGGACAGCCAGCCGGCGGCTTCGGGCACGCGGGCGTAATAAGTGGCCAGGTTGCCGGCATAGGTGTCGGAGCCGCTCTCGATGAACGAGGCCGATACCAGCAGGTAGAACAGGTCGCGGTCGCCGCGCACGCGCGCGACGTCGATCGCCTCGTATCGGATGTCGTCGACAGACCACGGCCGCTCGGCCGCTGACGGTTCACTCATGCTCTGTCCTCCTGGTTGGCCAAAGGCTGCAAGGGGCGTTCATGGCGCGTGGGACCGGAGCGCATCCGGCATCACGCCGACAGAGCAGAGACTAGCATTTACCCTAATTAGTTTCAGGGCGCGGGCCAGGGCACGCGTGGCGGGCCGCCCACGCGTGGTTTGCCAAAGTGCTTGCGAAACCGCTTGTAAGGGTCGGAAAGGCAAGGGAATTCCACTGCCCGGCGAACACCCGGGGACGACCCCAAACGGGCCGGCGAAGGCATCTGCGATGGTATGATTAGCCCCAATTCTCGGGCTGAAGGGGTGTTTTGAGGTGCTGGCGTCACGCCGCGCCGGTCCCCGCGCAGCCCGGCTTTTCCAAACCGTGCAATAGCCCCGATACCCGATACCAGGCCGCCCCCCGCTTTACCGCCGGAGTGGCCGATACCACACGAGAAACCGTGCGACTATCCTCGATCAAGCTGGCGGGCTTCAAGTCATTCGTCGATCCCACCAATTTCCAGGTGCCGGGCCAACTGGTCGGCATCGTCGGTCCCAACGGCTGCGGCAAATCCAACATCATCGATGCGGTGCGCTGGGTGCTGGGCGAGTCACGCGCGTCCGAGCTGCGTGGCGAGTCCATGCAGGACGTCATCTTCAACGGCTCGACCGCGCGCAAGCAGGCCGGCCGAGCCAGCGTCGAGCTGGTGTTCGACAACGCCGAAGGCCGCGCCGCGGGCCAGTGGAGCCAGTACGCCGAAGTGGCGGTCAAGCGCGTGCTGACCCGCGACGGCACCTCGTCCTACTACATCAACAACCAGCCGGTGCGCCGGCGCGACATCCAGGACATCTTCCTGGGCACGGGCCTGGGCCCGCGCGCCTACGCCATCATCGGCCAGGGCATGATCTCGCGCATCATCGAGGCCAAGCCCGATGACATGCGCATCTTCCTGGAAGAGGCGGCGGGCGTGTCCAAGTACAAGGAGCGCCGCCGCGAGACCGAGAACCGGCTGTCCGACACCCGCGAAAACCTGACCCGGGTCGAAGACATCCTGCGCGAGCTCGGCAGCAATCTCGAAAAACTCGAAGGCCAGGCCGAAGTGGCGCAGCGCTTCAAGACGCTGCAGGCCGACGGCGAAGAAAAGCAGCACCTGCTGTGGCTGCTGCGCAAGCGCGAGGCGCAGCAGGAGCAGGAACGCCACCAGCGCGCCATCGAGCAGGCCCAGATCGACCTCGAAGCGCAGACCGCGCAGCTGCGCCATGTCGAGGCCGAGCTGGAAACCATGCGCGCCGCGCACTATGCCGCGTCGGATGGCATGCACGCGGCCCAGGGCGCCTTGTACGAAGCCAATGCCGAGGTCAGCAAGCTCGAGGCCGAGATCCGCTACGTGGTCGAGTCGCGCAACCGCGTGCAGGCCCAGATCGCCGCGCTGACCGCGCAGCGCGAGCAATGGCAGGGCAAGGCCGAGCAGGCCACCGACGAGCTCGCGCAGGCCGAGGAAAACCTGGCCGTGGCCGAAGGCCGCACGGTCGAGGCGCAGGAGGCCGTGGCGCAGCAGAACGACGAGCTGCCGACGCTGGAAGCGCAATGGCGCGACGCCCAGCAGCTGCTCAACGAGCAGCGCGCCGGCATCATGCAGGCCGAGCAGGCGCTGAAGCTGGAAGCCGCGCAGCAGCGCAGCGCCGACCAGATGCTGCAGCAGCTGGAACAGCGCCGCGAACGGCTGTCGGCCGAAGACAAGGGCCTGGACCGCCCCGACGAAACCCGGCTGGAGCAGGCCCGGGCCGAGCTGGCCGAGCAGGAAGCGCTGGTCGAGGAAGCCCAGGCCGTGCTCGCCGACGCCGAAGCGAACGTGCCGCGCCTGGATGAGGCGCGCCGCGCCGCGCAGGCGCGCGTGCACAGCGAAGCCGCCGCCATCGCCACGCTCGAGGCGCGCCTGTCGGCGCTGCGCCAGCTGCAGGAAAACGTGCAGACCGACGGCAAGGTGCAGCCGTGGCTCGCCAAACATGAACTGGCCGAGCTGCCGCGGCTGTGGAAGAAGGTCCATATCGAGCCGGGCTGGGAGAACGCGCTCGAATCCGTGCTGCGCGAGAAGCTGGCCGCGCTGGAAGTGTCGAACCTGGACTGGGTCAAGGCCTTCCTGTCCGACGCGCCGCCGGCCAAGCTGGCGTTCTACTCGCCGCCGGCCGCGGCCCGTCCGCTGGAAACGCCTGCGGGCCTGCGCCCGCTGATGGCGCTGGTGCAGATCACCGAGCCGGGGATCCGCGCGGTGATGCAGGACTGGCTGGCCGACGTCTATGTCGCCACCGACATGGCGCAGGCGCTGGCCGCGCGCAATACGCTGCCCGAAGGCGCCTCGTTCGTGGTCGCCGAAGGCCACCTGGTGGGCCGCAACGCGATCCAGATCTATGCCGCCGATTCCGAGCAGGCCGGCATGCTCGCGCGCGAGCAGGAAATCGAAAACCTGCAGAAGCAGGCGCGCGCGCAGCTGCTGCTGTCCGATGAAGCCAAGACCGAAGCGGTGCGCGCCGAAGCGGCCTACACCCAGGCCAGCCAGGCGCTGGGCGACGCCCGTGCCCGTGCCGAGCAGGCCACCCGCCGCGTGCACACGCTGCAGATGGACGTGCTCAAGCTGTCGCAGGCGATGGAGCGCTATGCCGCCCGCAGCGGCCAGATCCGCGAGGAACTGGAAGAGATCCACGCGCAGATCGAAGAGCAGCGCGCGATCCGCGCAGAATCCGAAGCCAGCTTCGAGCAGCACGACGCCGCGCTGGCCGAGATGCAGGCCACCCACGAAGACCAGCAGATGGCCTTCGAGGCGCTGGACAGCAAGCTCTCCGGCGCGCGCCACCAGCTGCGCGACCTCGAGCGCGCCGCGCAGGAGGCGCTGTTCGCGGAGCGCAATCTGGCCAGCCGCATCGACGAGCTGCGCCGCAATATCCAGGTGGCGGCGGACCAGGCCGAGCGCATCGCCGAATCGCTGGAGAACGCCCGCGCCGAACTCGAGACCATCAACGAGCAGACCGCGCATACCGGCCTGCAGGAAGCGCTGGAGCGCCGTGCCGAGAAGGAAGAGAAGCTGACCATCGCGCGCACCGAGCTCGATGCGCTGTCGGCGCAGCTGCGCCAGCACGACGAGCAGCGCCTGGCCGCCGAGCGCAGCCTGCAGCCGCTGCGCGACCGCATCACCGAGCTGCAGCTCAAGGAACAGGCGGCGCGCCTGAACCAGGAGCAGTTCAGCGAGCAGCTGAGCGCCGCCGCGGTGGATGAGGCCGCGCTGGCCGAAAAGCTGACCGGCGAGCTCAAGCCGTCCTACCTGCAGGGCGAAGTCACGCGCATCAACAACGCCATCAACGCGCTCGGCCCGGTCAACATGGCCGCGCTCGACGAACTGGCCGCGGCGCGCGAGCGCAAGACCTTCCTCGACGCGCAGTCGGCCGACCTGAACGACGCCATCGGCACGCTCGAGGACGCGATCGCCAAGATCGACCAGGAAACCCGCGCGCTGCTGCAAGGCACCTTCGACCAGGTCAACCACCATTTCGGCGAGCTGTTCCCGTCGCTGTTCGGCGGCGGCCAGGCGCGCCTGATCATGACCGGCGAGGAAATCCTAGATGCCGGCGTGCAGGTGATGGCGCAGCCGCCGGGCAAGAAGAACTCGACCATCCACTTGCTGTCGGGTGGCGAGAAGGCGCTGACCGCGATCGCGCTGGTGTTCGCGATGTTCCAGCTGAACCCGGCGCCGTTCTGCCTGCTGGACGAGGTGGATGCGCCGCTGGACGACGCCAATACCGAGCGCTACGCCAATATGGTGGCGCGCATGTCGGACAAGACCCAATTCGTTTTCATCTCACATAACAAGATCGCCATGGAAATGGCTCATCAACTGATTGGCGTGACCATGCAGGAGCAGGGCGTTTCACGGATCGTGGCCGTGGATATGGATGCAGCCGTGTCGATGGCGGAGGCAGCATGAAGCTCAATATGGACCTGCAGACCGCGCTGATCGTCGCGGGCCTGGTTTTCGTGGTGCTGGTGTTCGGCTACAACCAGTGGCAGATCCGCAAGGCGCGCCGCCCGCGCGAGCTGCGGCCCGAAGACGACCTGCCGCCGATGCGCGAGCCGGTGGTCGGCCAGAGCACCGCGCCGGAAACCGCCGCGCGCCTGCACGAAGCCGCCGCCGAGCAGCCGCCGCGGCGCGAGCCCACGCTGGCGCAGGCACCGGCCGGCACCGGCGCCGCCGTGGCCGGCAACAACCACGTCGCCGCGGCCGCGGCCGCGGCGGCCAGCAGCGCCGATGCCGACGAAGCCGTCGCCGAGGAAGTCGCGGTCGGGGCCGCGGCGTCGCGCGCATCGGAGGACGAGGCGGATGCCGCTATCGCCGTGGCCCCGGCGCCAGCTCCCGCTCCCACGCCTGCGCCTGCGCCCGAGCCGGCGCCTGCACCGGCTCCGGTCGCTGCGGTACCGGACGGCCAGCCCGCGCCAGCCATCGTCGATCCGCTGATCGACTGCATCGTGCCGCTGCACCTGGAACGCAAGGCGTCCGGCGACCGTATCCTGCCGTTGACCGGCCGGCTGCGCCGCGCCGGCACCAAGCCGGTCCACATCGAAGGCCTGCGTGCCGAAGCCAACGCGTGGGAGCCCGTCACCGCCGGCCATCAGTACGAAGACCTGCAGGTCGGCGTGCAGCTGGCCAACCGCGGCGGCCCGCTCAATGCGCTGGAGTTCTCCGAATTCGTCACCGCGGTCGAGTCGCTGGCCGAGTCGCTCGACGCCTCGGCGGACCTGCCGGACATGGGCGAGACCGTCGCCAACGCGCGCGAGCTCGACGCCTTTGCCGCCGCCTGCGACGTGCAGCTGGGCGTCAACGTGATCTCCGACGGCGCGCCATGGTCGGCCGCCTACGTGCAGAACGTGGCGACGCAGGACGGATTGGTGCTGTCGCGCGACGGCACCCGCTTTATCCGCTACCAGGCCAATGCCGAGGGCGTGCAGCGCCCGCTGTTCACGCTGCAGTTCGGCGACACCAACTTCCTGCGCGACGACCTCACCGTCAAGTCCGGCCGCCAGATCACGCTGCTGCTCGACGTGCCGGTGGCCGACCAGGCCGCCAGGCCGTTCAAGACCGTGTGCGAGTACGGCCATACGCTGGCCCAGCGCATGGGCGCGCAACTGGTCGACGACAATATGCGGCCGCTGACCGAAGCCTCGTTCGTCGCCATCTTCAACCAGCTCGAGGCGCTGTACCAGAAGCTGGAAGCGCGCGGCATGCCGGCCGGTTCGCCGGTGGCGCTGCGCCTGTTCAGCAACTAGCCGGAGCCTGCCATGACCGCAACACACCGCGGCGCGCAGGCAGATGCCTCCGCGCCCGCCGGCGCCTTGCCGGCCGACGCCGCCGCCAGCCGCGTGGCCTGGCTGCGCGAAGAGCTGGACCGCCACAACTACCAGTATTACGTGCTGGACGCGCCCACCGTTCCCGATGCGGAATACGATGCGCTGTTCAGCGAGCTGATGGCGCTGGAGCTCGAGCATCCCGAGCTGCAGACCCCGGACTCGCCCACGCAGCGCGTGGGCGGCGAGCCGCTGGCGGCGTTCGACTCGGTGCGGCACCGGGTGCCGATGCTGTCGCTCAACAACGCCTTCGCCGACGACGATGTGTTGAACTTCGACCGCCGCTGCGCGCAGGGGCTGGGCCGCAGCGCGCCCGCGGCGGGCGAGGCCGACCTCTTCAGCGCCGCCGACGCGGTCGAGTACGCGTGCGAGCTGAAGTTCGACGGCCTGGCCATGTCGCTGCGCTATGAGGACGGCCGCCTGGTGCAGGCCGCGACCCGGGGCGATGGCGAGACCGGCGAGGATGTCACCGTCAACGTGCGCACCATCAAGGCAATTCCGCTCAAGCTGCGGGGCCAGGCGCCCGCGGTGCTGGAGGTGCGCGGCGAGGTCTTCATGTTCCGCCGCGACTTCGACAAGCTCAACGCGCGCCAGGCCGAGGCCGGCGAGAAGACCTTCGTCAACCCGCGCAATGCCGCCGCCGGCAGCCTGCGCCAGCTCGATCCGCGCATCACCGCGCGGCGTCCGCTGTCGTTCTTCGCCTACGGCCTGGGCGAACTGCAGGGCGTGGAGCGGCCGCCGACCCACAGCGCCATGCTCGACGGCTTTGCCGCGCTGGGTTTGCCGGTGTGCAAGGACCGTGCGGTGGTGAAGGGCGCGCAAGGGCTGCTCGATTTCTATCGCGACATCGGCAAGCGCCGCGACGAGCTGCCCTACGACATCGACGGCGTGGTCTACAAGGTCAACGCGCTGGCCGAGCAGGAGCGCCTGGGCTTTGTCTCGCGCGCGCCGCGCTTTGCGCTGGCGCACAAGTTCCCGGCGCAGGAGATGACCACCATCGTCGAGGACATCGAGGTGCAGGTCGGCCGCACCGGCGCGATCACGCCGGTGGCGCGGCTCAGGCCGGTGTTCGTCGGCGGCGTGACCGTGACCAATGCCACGCTGCACAACGAGGACGAGATCCGCCGCAAGGACGTGCATGTCGGCGACACCGTGATCGTGCGCCGCGCCGGCGACGTGATCCCGGAAGTCGTCGCCGTGGTGGCCGAGCGGCGCCCGGCCGATGCCCGCGCCTTCGTGATGCCGACCGCCTGCCCGGTGTGCGGCTCGCATATCGAGAAGCTCGAGGACGAGGCCATTGCCCGCTGCACCGGCGGCCTGATCTGCGCGGCGCAGCGCAAGCAGTCGCTGCTGCATTTCGCGCAGCGGCGCGCCATGGACATCGAAGGCCTGGGCGACAAGCTGGTCGAGCAACTGGTCGACCAGGGCATCGTGCGCACGCCGGCCGACCTGTACAAGCTCGGCATTGCCAAGCTGGCTGCGCTCGAGCGCATGGCCGACAAGTCGGCCGCCAACCTGGTCGCGGCGATCGACAAGTCGCGCGCGACCACCATGAACCGCTTTATCTTCGCGCTCGGCATCCGCCACGTCGGCGAAGCCACCGCCAAGGACCTGGCCCGGCACTTCGGCAAGCTCGATGCGCTGATGGTGGCCGACGAAGCCGCACTGCTAGAGGTCAACGACGTCGGTCCGGTTGTGGCGCAGTCGATCGCGCACTTCTTCGCCGAGCCGCACAACGTCGAGGTCATCGAGCAACTGCGCGCCGCCGGCGTACACTGGCCGGAAAGCGAGCCGGTGGCGAAGGCGCCGGCGCCGCTGTCAGGCAAGACCTTTGTGCTGACCGGCACGCTGCCGACGCTGTCGCGCGAAGACGCCAAGGAACTGCTGGAAGCCGCCGGCGCCAAGGTGGCGGGGTCGGTGTCGAAGAAGACCGACTACGTGGTCGCCGGCGCCGAGGCCGGCAGCAAGCTGGACAAGGCCGAGGCGCTGGGTGTGCCGGTGCTGGACGAGGCCGGCATGCTGGCGCTGCTGGCGCAAGCCGGCGCCGCGCCGGCCGAGGAATAACCGGGGAACGGAACCATGATCCGCGAGATTCTCAAGATGGGCGATCCGCGCCTGCTGCAGGTGGCGCGGCCGGTGGAGCGCTTCAACACGCCGGAGCTGCGCACGCTGATCGAAGACATGTTCGACACCATGGACCACGCCAACGGCGCGGGCCTGGCCGCGCCGCAGATCGGCGTTGACCTGCAGGTGGTGATCTTCGGCTTCGACCGCAATCCGCGCTACCCGGACGCGCCCACCGTGCCCAAGACGGTGCTGATCAACCCGGTGCTGGAAATGCAGTCCGACGAGATGGAGGACGGCTGGGAAGGCTGCCTGTCGGTGCCGGGCCTGCGCGGCGTGGTGCCGCGCCACCTGCGGCTGAAGTACAGCGGCTACGACCTGATGGGCAACCGCATCGAACGCGTGGCCGAGGGCTTCCATGCGCGCGTGGTGCAGCACGAGTGCGACCACCTGCAGGGGATTCTTTATCCGATGCGGATCAGGGATTTTTCGAACTTCGGGTTTACCGAGGTTCTGTTTCCGGATTTGCCGGCGAACAGCGACGATTGAATGGCGATGCCAGTCGGCACGCTGCTGGTTTGCTCCCCTCTCCCGCTAGCGGGAGAGGGGCCGGGGGAGAGGGCGGGCGCTGGCATACCGACGGCTTGACTTCGTCGACACACCGGCCCTCTCCCCAACCCTCTCCCGCAAGCGGGAGAGGGAGCACGCAATCGGTACAGGGATGAGGCGGTGGCAATTGCCAAAACCCCCGAAAAAAGCGGCCATCACGGCCGCTTTTTCACATCAGAACTTCTCGAACTGCCCCAGGAACCGCCACTTGCCCGGCGGCAGGTCGCCCAGCACCACGCGTCCCATGCGCACGCGCTTGAGGCCCACCACCTGCAGCCCCACCTGTTCGCACATGCGGCGGATCTGGCGCTTGCGGCCCTCGCGCAGCACGAAGCGCAACTGCTCTTCGTTCTGCCAGCTGACCTTGGCCGGCTTGAGCGGCACGCCGTCCAGCGACAGGCCGTGGCGCAGCAGTTCCAGGTCATCGGCGGGGAATTCCGCGCTGATGTTGCGCTCGACCGGCCCGTGCGGCGAGTGCCAGACCACGCGCACCAGGTATTCCTTCTCGACGGTCGAATCCTCGCCGATCAGCGCGCGCGCGACGCGGCCGTCCTGCGTCAGCACCAGCAGGCCGGTGGAGTCGATATCGAGGCGGCCGGCCGGCGCCAGGTTCTTGCGCTGCCACGGCGCAAAGCGCTTGCGCGTGGGATCGCCTTCCCACTGGTTCTCGGGGGCAAACAGCGCCGCGGCGGGCTCGTAACCGTCCTCGGCCTGGCCCGAAACGTAGCCGACCGGCTTGTTCAGCAGCACGGTGACGCGCTCGCCTTGCTCGGAGCGCGCTTCCTGCAGGATCTCGATCTCGGCGTCCGGGCGGATGCGGCTGCCCAGTTCGGTCACGGGCTTGCCATCGACCAGCACCCACCCGCGCGGAATCCATTCGTCCGCCTCGCGGCGCGAGCACAGGCCGAGTTCGGACATGCGCTTGGACAGGCGTACCAGGCCGTCGTCGTGGCTGGATTCGTCGCGCGGCGCCGCGGGAGCTTCGCGGCGCGAAGCCGGCGCTGGTGCGCGTTCCGGGCGTTCCGGGCGAGCGGGGCCGGCGGTGCGGATGCGGTCGGCCGCGTCGCTGAAGCGGCGTGCCGGCGCCGTGCCTTCGCGGCGGCGCTCGCCCGACGGCGCGGGCCGCGTGCGCCGCTCGTCGTCGCCATGGCGGCGCGGGCGCGAGTCGGCGCCTTCGAAGCGGCGTGGACGATTGTCGTCGTCGCCGAAGCGGCGCGGCGGACGCGACTCGTTGCCTTCGAAACGGCGCGGGCGCGCTTCGCCGCGCTCGTCGCCGGTGCGGCGTGGGCGGTTGTCGTCATCGCCGAAGCGTCGCGGCGGACGCGCTTCGTTGCCTTCGAAGCGGCGCGGGCGCGCTTCGCCGCGTTCGCCGCCAGTGCGGCGCGGGCGGTTCTCGTCATCGCTGAAGCGGCGCGGCGGGCGCGCTTCGCTGCCCTCGAAACGGCGCGGACGTTTGTCGTCATCGCTGAAGCGGCGCGGCGGGCGCGATTCGCTGCCTTCGAAACGGCGCGGACGGTTGTCGTCATCGCCGAAGCGTCGC
Source organism: Cupriavidus taiwanensis (assembly GCF_900250075.1). NCBI lineage: Bacteria > Pseudomonadati > Pseudomonadota > Betaproteobacteria > Burkholderiales > Burkholderiaceae > Cupriavidus > Cupriavidus taiwanensis. The sequence goes on along the minus strand of NZ_LT977070.1, from coordinate 2,110,054 downwards.
GGCGGACGCGACTCGTTGCTTTCGAAGCGGCGCGGGCGCGCTTCGCCGCGCTCGTCGCCGGTGCGGCGCGGACGGTTGTCGTCGTCGCCAAAGCGTCGCGGCGGGCGCGACTCGCCGCCCTCGAAGCGGCGCGGACGCGCCTGGCGTTCGGCGTCGGCAGGGCGGGGCGTGCGCGGCTGGCGCGGCTGCGCCGGCGCTTCGCCCTGGGCCCCGCTGGCACCGGTCTTGCCGGCACGCTGCTGGGCGCGCTTGATGCCCTCGGAGACGGCCTGCACGCGCTTGCGGTTGAGGTCAGACACGCGCACGGGGCGGGTGCCGCCCTTGCGCGCGGCCGTGCCGGTATCGCTGGCGGCCTTGATGCCTAGCGTCTTGCGCTTCGGCGAATTGCTGTCGGTCATAGGTTGATGATGCCCGCCCGCCTCAGATGGCGAGGGCGGCGAGCAAGTCCTGTTCAAGCTGAATCTGCAATCGGTTGTCGGCGGCCAGGCGGCTGCCGTCTACCAGGAACACGTCTTCGACGCGTTCGCCCAAAGTGTTGATGCGTGCCGTGTGCACGGACACGCGATGCCGTGCCAGTACGCGGGCGATGGCGTACAGCAGGCCGGTGCGGTCGTTGGCGGACAGCGACAGCAGGTAATACTGGCCGCGCTCGTCCGGGCGCAGGTCGACGCGCGGCTTGATCGGGAAGCTGCGCGACTGGCGCGACAGCCGCCCCTGCGTGGGCTCGGGCAGCGCGCCCTGCAGGCGCAGCCGCTCGCACAGCTCGTGCTCGACCAGCGCGATGATGTCGCGGTAATTGCCGCCATCGCCAGCCATGCCGGGGTCGGTGACCTGGAACGTATCGAGCGCGTAGCCGTGGCGCGTGGTGTGGATCTTGGCGTCCTGGATCGAGAACGCCTTGCGCTCGAAATAGCCGCAGATGCGCGCGAACAGGTCAGGCTGGTCCTTGATGTAGACCGCCACCTGCAGGCCTTCGCCGGCCGGCGACACGCGCGCCTTGACCACCGGCACCGGGCTGTCGACCTTGTTGTACAGGTGGCGCGTCAGCCAGGCGATGTCGTGCGAATCGTGGCGCAGGAAGAAGGCCACGTCCAGCTGTGCCCACAGCGACTTGCCCAGCGCCGGGTCGAAGGCCTTCAGGCGCAGTTCCGAGATGGTGTCTTGCTTGCGCTGCGACCACAGCGAATGCGAGTCGACCCGCGCGCCGCCCAGCACGCGCAGCGTGATGTGGTACAGGTCTTCCAGCAGCTTGCCCTTCCACGCATTCCACACCTTGGGGCTGGTGCCGCGGATATCGGCCACGGTCAGCAGGTAGAGCGCGGTCAGGTAGCGTTCGCTGCCGACCACTTCGGCGAAGGCATGGACCACGTCCGGATCGGTCAGGTCCTGCTTCTGCGCGACGTGGCTCATGGTGAGGTGGTGCTCGACCAGCCAGCAGATCAGGTCGGCGTCTTCGCGCGCAATGCCGTGCTGCCGGCAGAAGCGGCGCGCATCGACGGTGCCGAGCCGCGAATGGTCGCCGCCGCGGCCCTTGGCGATATCGTGGAACAGCGCCGCCACCCACAGCACCCAGGGCTTGTCGAAGCTGGCCATCAGCTGGCTGCAGAACGGGAACTCGTGGGTGTGCTCGACGATGGCGAAGCGGCGCATGTTGCGCACCACCATCAGGATGTGCTGGTCCACGGTGTAGACGTGGAACAGGTCGTGCTGCATCTGCCCGACGATGCGCCGGAAGTTGATCAGGTAGCGGCCCAGCACGCTGGTCTGGTTCATCAGCCGCAGCGCATGGGTAATGCCCTGCGGCTCCTGCACGATGGCCAGGAACAGCCGGCGGTTCTCTGGATCGTTGCGCCAGCGCGCGTCCATCACCGTGCGCGCGTTGTACAAGCCGCGCAGCGTGCGCGGCGCCAGCCCCTTCACGCCAGGCGTGCGCTCGTACAGCAGGAAGGTTTCCAGGATGGCGTGGGGGTCGCGCTCGTAGACGTCGTCGCTGGTGATTTCCAGCATGCCCTGGCGCTCGACGAAGCGCTCGTTGAGCACGCGCGTCACCTGCGATTCGCTCGGGAACAGCATCGCCTCGATATTGAGCAGCAGCACGCTGTTGAGCTGGGTCACCGCCTTGGCGGCCCAGTAGTAGCGGCGCATCAGCTGCTCGCTGGCACGTTTGTGGGCACTCTGGCGGTAGCCGAAGGCCTCGGCCAGCGCGGTCTGCAGGTCGAACACCAGCACGTCCTGGCGGCGCCCGGCGACCAGGTGCAGGCGCGCGCGGATAGTCTTCAGCAGGCGCTCGTTGCGGGCCAGCTCCTGGGCTTCGCGTTGCGTCAGCAGGCCCTTCTCGAACAACTCCTTCCAGCTGTCGCCCAGGCCCGCGGCCTTGGTCATCCACAGGATCACCTGCAGGTCGCGCAGGCCGCCCGGGCTTTCCTTGCAGTTGGGCTCGAGCGCGTAGGGCGTGTCCTGGTACTTGGCGTGGCGCTGGCGCATTTCCAGCAGCTTGGCCTGGAAGAACGCGGCCGGGTCCAGGTCGGCCTGGTAGCGGCTGCGGAGCGCCTCGAACAGCTTGCGGTTGCCGGTCAGCAGGCGCGCCTCGAGCAGCGAGGTCTGGATGGTGACGTCCTGGCGCGACTCGCGGATGCAGTCATCGACGGTGCGCACGGCCGAGCCGATTTCGAGCCCCAGGTCCCAGCACAGGCCGATAAAGCGTTCCAGCTTGCCGGCAGTCTCCCGGTCGGGCTCGGCGGGCAGCAACAACAGCACGTCGACGTCCGAGTACGGGAACAGCTCGCCGCGGCCGTAGCCGCCCACCGCCACCAGCGCCGCGTCCGCCGGCATCGCCAGCCCGCGCCATGCCTCGCCCAGCGCGGCATCGACGGCGCGGCGCAGCCGCGTGGTCAGCGTGCCGGCATTGGCGCTGGCGTTGAAGTCCGCAAACAGCGCCTGCTTGTCGATTTTGAGCTGGTCGCGCACGCGCGCGGCCAGCAGCAGTTCCGGCGTGGTGTCCATGGAGAGGGCGGAAGGATTCGTCGGCACGGCTGGAAAAAGAAGGGCGCCCGGTCAGGCGCCCCTGGCTTCTGCGCGGCGTCAGGCCGCCACGGAATCGGTGATGAAGGCCGGCGGCGCCGGGGTGCCGGCGGACACCGTCAGCACCTCGTAGCCGGTCTCGGTGACCAGCACGGTGTGCTCCCACTGCGCCGACAGGCTGCGGTCGCGGGTCTTCACGGTCCACTGGTCGGGCATGGTGCGGATATCGCGCTTGCCGGCGTTGATCATCGGCTCCACCGTGAAGATCATGCCGGCCTTGATCTCGGCGCCGGTGCCGGGGCGGCCGTAGTGCAGGATCTGCGGGTCTTCGTGGAAGTTCTTGCCGATGCCGTGGCCGCAGTACTCGCGCACCACGCTGTAGCCGGCGGCTTCGGCATGCGCCTGGATGGCGTGGCCGATATCGCCCAGGCGCGCGCCATGGCGCACTTGCGCGATGCCTTTCCACATGCACTCGTAGGTCACTTGCGCCAGGCGCTTGGCCAGGATCGAGCCCTCGCCGACGATGAACATGCGGCTGGTGTCGCCGTAGTAACCGTCCTTGGTGATGACGGTGATGTCGAGATTGACGGCGTCGCCGCTCTTGAGCACGCGCTCCCCGGGGATGCCGTGGCAGATCACGTCGTTGACCGAGGTGCAGATCGCGCCGGGGAAGGGCGGGTAGCCCGGGGGCGCATAATTCAACGGCGCCGGCACGGTGCCCTGCACGTCGCGCATGTAGGCGTGGCACAGGCGGTCCAGTTCGCCGGTGGTGACGCCGGGCTGCACGAAGGGCGTGATGTAGTCGAGGACTTCGGAGGCAAGGCGGCAGGCCACGCGCATGTGGGCGATGTCTTCGGCGGTGTTCAGGTAAATGCTCATGCTGCGTCGCCAGAAAAAGTGATGGCGGGGCCACTGGCCACGCCGGAATCGAAGGATCAAAGTGGGATTATCGCACCATCGAGGCCGGATCGCAGCCTGTTCCGGGCCGCCCGGAATCGGCCGCCAGAGGCGGAACCGAGCACAGCGGCTTGAGCGGGCGGTACTTTTGTTGCTAGAATAGCGGGCTGATTTGGTTGCGCCGCAGCAATTGCGCCGGCCAGGTCGGTTATTTTGGCAGGATCCTATCCTGTCGCTTGAAATCGCTGGCCCGCCTATCCGGGGTGTTCCTTTTCAGGAATGTCGGGGCGGGCTTCAGACCTAACCCTTTGGAGATTTTCATGTCCGTGACCATGCGCGAAATGCTGGAAGCCGGTTGCCACTTCGGCCACCAGACCCGCTTCTGGAACCCGAAGATGGCCCCCTTCATCTTCGGCCATCGCAACAAGATCCACATCATCAACCTCGAAAAGACGCTGCCGATGTTCCAGGACGCCATGAAGTACGTGCGTCAGCTGGCGGCCAATCGCGGCACCATCCTTTTCGTGGGCACCAAGCGCCAGTCGCGCGAAATCCTGGCTGAAGAAGCAGGCCGTGCCGGCATGCCCTACGTCGACGCCCGCTGGCTCGGCGGCATGCTGACCAACTTCAAGACGGTCAAGACCTCGATCAAGCGCCTGAAGGACATGGAAGCCGCCAAGGAAGCCGGCGCGCTGGAAACCATGAGCAAGAAGGAAGCGCTGATGTTCGAGCGCGAGATGATCAAGCTGGAAAAGTCGATCGGCGGCATCAAGGAAATGGGCGGCGTGCCTGACGCGATCTTCGTGGTCGACGTCGGCTACCACAAGATTGCCGTGACCGAAGCCAACAAGCTGGGCATCCCCGTGATCGGCGTGGTCGATACCAACCACTCGCCGGAAGGCATCGATTACGTGATCCCGGGCAACGACGACTCGAGCAAGGCCGTGGCCCTGTACGTGCGCGGCGTGGCCGACGCGATCCTGGAAGGCCGTGCCAACGCCGTGCAGGAAGTCGTTGAAGCCGCCCGCGGCGACGACGAATTCGTCGAAGTGCAGGAAGGCTGATAGCCTCCCGGCCCGCTGCTGAAAGGAACCCGATAGCGCGCACGTCAACACACGACAAGGCAGGCATCGCCTGCCGCCCGGCACGCCGGGCAGCGCGCAGGGCGCAAGCCGGGGTACTTCGGCAGCAGGGCAAAAAAGGGGGCACATCTGGCGCCCCCTTTTTTCGAATTTGAATTGTTGTCATCCGCCGCAGGCAAGATCTGCCGCGGGTGCGCTGAAGACCCACCGACCGGGTGCCGCGGGCGACTGCCGGCAGCCGGCGCGAACCATTCAAGGAGTGACAAATGGCGGCAATTACCGCAAGCATGGTTGCAGAACTGCGCGCGAAGACCGACGCGCCCATGATGGAATGCAAGAAGGCCCTGACCGAGGCCGACGGCGACCTGAACAAGGCCGAAGAGCTGCTGCGCGTCAAGCTGGGCAACAAGGCCAGCAAGGCCGCCTCGCGCGTGACCGCCGAAGGCGTGGTGGCATCGTTCATCGACGGCACCACCGGCGTGCTGGTCGAGCTGAACTGCGAGACCGATTTCGTCTCCAAGAACGACGACTTCCTGGCCTTCTCGGCCAAGGTGGCTGAACTGATCGCCAAGCAGAACCCGGCCGACGTGGCCGCGCTGTCGGCGCTGGAAATCGACGGCGTCAGCGTCGAAGCCACCCGCGCTGCCCTGATCGGCAAGATCGGCGAGAACATGACGATCCGCCGCTTCACCCGCTACGCCAACGGCGGCAAGCTGGTCTCGTACCTGCACGGCACTCGCATCGGCGTGATGGTCGAGTTCGACGGCGACGAAGCCGCCGCCAAGGACGTCGCCATGCACGTGGCCGCGATGAAGCCGGTGTCGCTGTCGGCCGAGCAGGTCCCGGCCGACCTGATCGCCAAGGAGCGCAGCATCGCCGAGCAGAAGGCTGCCGAATCGGGCAAGCCGGCCGAGATCGCCGCCAAGATGGTCGAAGGTTCTGTGCAGAAGTACCTGAAGGAAGTCTCGCTGTTCAACCAGCCGTTCGTGAAGAACGACAAGCAGACCGTCGAGCAGATGCTGAAGGCCGCCAACACGACCGTGAAGGGCTTCACCCTGTACGTGGTGGGCGAAGGCATCGAGAAGAAGCAGGACGACTTCGCCGCTGAAGTGGCCGCCCAGGTGGCCGCTGCCCAGAAGGGCTGATGTCCGGGGCGCGCCGGGCCGGCCGTCAGGGCCGGCGCGGGCGCCTATAATGCCGCAGGGGCGCCGCAAGGTGCCCCTCTGCATAAGTAGTGCAGCACGGCGCGGCCGGCGTTGCATTGCAGCAGTCTGTTTCCGCGGTGGTCCGGTTTCGGCCGGGGCACCCCGAAAACCGGCTTTTCTCCTGCCGGCGGCACGATGACCCGTGCTGCCGGTGCCAAAACATACGTCCCAGTGTCTCAACCGAGTCGTCTCGACCGAGCCGTCTCAACCGAGCGAACTGCTCCTTCCGAGGGTGAACATGCCAGCCTACAAGCGCGTCCTTCTGAAACTGTCCGGTGAAGCCCTGATGGGCGACGATGCCTTCGGCATCAACCGCTCCACCATCGAGGCGATGGTGAACGACATTGCCGAGATCGTGAAGCTCGGTGTGCAGGTGGCGGTGGTGATCGGCGGCGGCAATATCTTCCGCGGCGTGGCCGGCGGCGCTGCCGGCATGGACCGCGCCACCGCCGACTACATGGGCATGCTGGCCACCATGATGAACGCGCTGGCGCTGCAGGACGCCATGCGCCACGCCAATATCGAAGGCCGCGTGCAGTCGGCGCTGCGCATGGACCAGGTGGTCGAGCCCTATATCCGCCCGCGCGCGATCCGCCAGCTGGAAGAGGGCAAGGTGGTGATCTTCGCCGCCGGCACCGGCAACCCGTTCTTCACCACCGACACCGCGGCCGCGCTGCGCGGCTCCGAGATCGGCGCCGAGATCGTGCTGAAGGCGACCAAGGTCGACGGCGTCTACACCGCCGACCCGAAGAAGGATCCGAGCGCCACGCGCTACACCACCATCAGCTTCGACGAGGCCATCTCGCGCAACCTGCAGGTGATGGACGCCACCGCGTTCGCGCTGTGCCGCGACCAGAAGCTGCCGATCAAGGTGTTCTCGATCGTGAAGCCCGGCGCGCTCAAGCGCGTCATCCTGGGCGAGGATGAGGGTACGCTGGTGCATGTGTGATCTTCATCGCTGAGCCGCATCTGTGAGTCCGGTAACGGAGGCCGCGCCGCGGCGCTGGTATCCAGCCGGGCAAAGAGTAGAATGATTCATTTTCGATCCCCACCAGAGGGGATCTTGGTTGGCTGATTTCCGGAGGTAAAAATGAGCGTCGCCGACACAAAGAAGAGCGTCGAGCAGAAAATGCAGAAGTCGATCGAAGCCTTCAAGGCCGATCTGGCCAAGATCCGCACCGGCCGTGCCCATACCGGCCTGCTCGACCACGTTCAGGTGGATTACTACGGCTCGATGGTGCCCATCAGCCAGGTGGCGGCGATCGGCCTGGCCGACGCCCGTACCATCACGGTGCAGCCGTGGGAAAAGAAAATGGTGGGCGCGGTCGAGAAGGCCATCCGCGATTGCGACCTGGGCCTGAATCCGGCCACCATGGGCGAAGTGATCCGTGTGCCGATGCCTGCACTGACCGAAGAGCGCCGCAAGGAGCTGACCAAGGTCGTGAAGGGCGAGGCCGAGGGTGCCAAGGTGGCGGTGCGCAACCTGCGCCGCGATGCCAACGAACAGTTCAAGAAGCTGGTCAAGGACAAGACCATTTCCGAGGACGAAGAGCGCCGCGGCCAGGACGAGGTGCAGAAACTGACCGACAAGTACGTGGCCGAGATCGACAAGATGGTCGCCGAAAAAGAGAAGGAGATCATGACGGTCTGACGTCCGTCCCGGCCTGGCCGGGTCTGTCAGCGACCGTCTCACGCCCATGCAGCACATCAGCTCGACGCTTGCCGTACCCGATACTTCCTACGTGCCTAGGCACGTTGCCATCATCATGGACGGCAACGGCCGCTGGGCGACCCAGCGGCACCTGCCGCGCGTGGCGGGGCACAGCCGCGGGCTGGACGCCGTGCGCGCGGTGGTGGAAGCCTGCGCCGCGCGGGGCGTGCAGTACCTGACGCTGTTCGCGTTCAGCTCCGAGAACTGGCGCCGTCCGGCCGACGAGGTCTCGTTCCTGATGCGGCTGTTCATGATGTCGCTGCGGCGCGAAGTGGTGAAGATGCACGCCAACAACATCCGGCTGCGGGTGGTGGGCGACCTGAGCCGCTTCAGCCCGCGCATCCAGCGGCTGATCAAGGATGCCGAGGCGCGCACCGCCGGCAATACCGGCCTGACCGTCACCATCGCCGCCAACTACGGCGGGCGCTGGGACCTGCTGCAGGCCATGCGCAAGATGCTGGCGCGCTCGCCCATGCTCGATCCCGAAACCATCGACGAATCGCTGCTGGCCCCGCACCTGGCCATGGCCTATGCACCGGAGCCGGACCTGTTCATCCGCACCGGCGGCGAACAGCGCATCAGCAATTTCCTGCTGTGGCAGCTCGCCTATTCCGAGCTGTACTTCACCGACGTCTACTGGCCGGATTTCGACGCCGCGGAACTCGACAAGGCCTTTGCCTCGTACCGCCAGCGCGAACGCCGCTTCGGCCGCACCAGTGCGCAGCTGGTCGCGCCCGGACTTTCTGGCACGGCCTGAGCCCGGCCACTCCAACTCTTCACGGGACCGCAGCGCATGCTCCTCACCCGCGTCATTACCGCCCTGTGCCTGTTGCTGCTGATCCTTCCAATCCTGTTCCTGGCGCCGCCGGCGGGCCTGGCGGGACTGCTCGGCGTGATCGTGCTGCTGGCCGGCTGGGAATTCGGTCGCCTGATCGGACTGCGCGGGCCGTGGCCCTATGTCTATGCGCTGGCCTGCCTGATCGCCACCATCACCTGGCATGACCTGCCGCTGCGCCACGCCACCACCTGGCTGCTCGAGGCCGCGGTGGTGTGCTGGGGCGTGGCCGTGCTGCTGCTGGCGCGCGGCGTGCGCACCGCCACCCCGGCCTTCACCGCGCTGGGCGCGGTGCTGGGGCTGGTGATGCTGCCCGCGTTCGTCCATGCCACCATGATCCTGCGCGGCGCCGGCATCGGCGTGCTGCTGACCGCCGCGGTGCTGGTATGGGCCGCCGATATCGGCGCGTATTTCACCGGCAAGGCGATCGGCCGGCGCAAGCTGGCGCCCGGCATCAGCCCGGGCAAGTCGTGGGAGGGCGCCATCGGCGGCTGGGTGCTGGCGCTGGTGATCGGCCTCGCGCTGGCGGCCACCCACGCCTTTGCCCCGACCTGGTTCTCGGCGATGGGCGATCGCGGCGGTTTGGGTTATGTCGCCGTGCTGACCACGCTGCTGGTCGCGGCCAGCGTGGTGGGCGACCTGTTCGAATCCCTGCTCAAGCGCCAGGTCGGCAAGAAGGACAGCAGCCGGCTGCTGCCCGGCCATGGCGGCGTGCTGGACCGCATCGACGCCTTGCTGCCGGTGTTCCCGCTGGCGGCCCTGATGCTGATTTTTCTCTGAAGCCGTCTGCTATGCATCGCATCACCATCCTGGGCGCCACCGGCTCCATCGGAGAAAGCACGCTCGACGTAATCCGGCGCCATCCCGGCCGTTACGCCGCGCATGCTCTCAGCGCCCACCGGCAGGTGCGCAAGCTGGCCGACCAGTGCATCGAGTTCCGCCCGGCACGCGCCGTGGTGGGAACGGCCGAGGCGGCGCGCGAGCTGGAAACGCTGCTGCGCGCTGCCGGCGTGGCCACCGAGGTCGGCTACGGCGAAGCCGCGCTCGAATCCATCGCCGCCGATGCCCAGACCGATGCGGTGATGGCCGCCATCGTCGGCGCGGCGGGCCTGCGTCCGACGCTGGCGGCGGCGCGCGCGGGCAAGCGCGTGCTGCTGGCCAACAAGGAAGCCCTGGTCATGTCCGGGCGCATCTTCATGGACGCGGTGCGCGAGCACGGCGCCACGCTGCTGCCGATCGACAGCGAGCACAACGCCATCTTCCAGTGCCTGCCCGCCGACGACCCCCGCTACGGCCGCGGCGTGGCCAAGGTGCTGCTGACCGCGTCGGGCGGGCCGTTCCGCACGCGCGACCCGGCCACGCTGCACGATATCTCGCCCGACCAGGCCTGCGCCCATCCCAACTGGGTCATGGGCCGCAAGATCTCGGTCGACTCCGCCACCATGATGAACAAGGGCCTCGAGGTGATCGAGGCACACTGGCTGTTCGGCGCCCCGGCCGAGCGCATCGAGGTGCTGATCCACCCGCAGAGCATCGTGCATTCGATGGTGGCCTACGCCGATGGCTCGGTGCTGGCGCAGCTGGGCAATCCGGACATGCGCACGCCGATCGCCTATGGCCTGGCCTATCCGGAACGGATCGACGCGGGCGTGACCCCGCTCGACCTGACCCTTGCCGGCGGTCTGCATTTCGAGAAGCCGGACCTGGCGCGGTTCCCGTGCCTCGGGCTGGCTTTCGACGCGCTGCGCGCGGCGGGGGTGGCGCCGGCGGTGCTCAATGCGGCCAATGAAGTGGCGGTCGAGGCATTCCTCGCGGGCCAGGTGCGCTTTACCGATATCGCCGGCATCGTGCGCGAGGTGCTTGAGGCAGCACCGAACGGGCCCGCCGATACGCTCGAGGCCGTGCTCTCGGCCGACGCGCTGGCGCGCGAGGCGGCCCGGGCCGGCGTCACCGCGCGCGCCGCGGCCCGCTGATCCGGCGGGCCGGTCTGCCGCATCTGCGACAATAGCGGCTGCGCCGGCCGGTCCCCCGGGGACCGCGCGGGCCGGCCACAGCGACCTTACCGACGTCCCGCACCATGCAAACCGTACTCGCTTTCATCGTTGCCCTGTGCGTGCTGATCTACGTGCACGAAATGGGCCACTACCTGGCCGCGCGCGCCTGCGGCGTAAAGGTGCTGCGTTTTTCCATCGGCTTCGGGCGGCCACTGCTGCGCTGGATCTCGAAGAGCCGCGACCGCACCGAGTGGACGGTGGCGATGATCCCGCTGGGCGGCTACGTCAAGATGCTCGACGAGCGCGAGCTCGATCCCGCGCGCGACACTCCCATCGACCCCGCCGACCTGCCGCGTGCCTTCAACCGCCAGCCGGTGGGCAAGCGCTTCGCCATCGTCGCGGCCGGCCCGCTGGCCAACTTCGCGCTGGCGATCGTGCTGTATTTCGCGCTGTTCGCCGGCGGCATGCGCGAGCCCGTGCCGGTGGTGGCGGCGCCCGCGGCCGGCACCATGGCGGCGCAGGCCGGCGTGCGCGAGGGCGACCGGGTGCTGTCGCTGACCGCCAACGGCCACACCGAGCCGGTCCGCTCCTGGAACGACCTGCGCATGGCGGTGTTTGCCGAAGGCTTCGGCGATGCGCGCGCGGTGCTGCGCCTGCGCGGCGCCGACGGCGCCGAACGCGATGTCACGCTGCCGCGCCTGCCCAATACCGGCGGCAATCCCGAGCAGGATCCGCTCGCCACGCTCGGCCTGAACCTGAAGGGCGGGCCGGTGACGATCACCGAGGTGCTGCCCGATTCGGCCGCCGAACGCGCCGGCCTGCGCAAGGGCGACCGCATCGTGGCCTGGCAGGGCAGCCCGCTGACGCAGGCCAGCGCGCTGATCAAGGCGGTGCGCAGCCAGCCGGGCCAGGCCGTGACGCTGGGCATCGAGCGCGACGGCCAGCGCCTGGACGTGCCGGTCACGCTCGACACTGCCGCGGCGCGCGATGGCGCCACGGATGCCAGCGGCGCCGCGCCGGCGCCGGCGGGCAAGCTGGGCGCGGCGCTGAGCCAGGCGGTGCAGATGGAGACCGTGCGCTACCGGCCGGACCAGGCGCTGGCACGCGCGGTGGGGCAGGTCTGGGATACCAGCGCACTGTCGCTCAAGCTGCTGGGCAAGATGCTGGTGGGGCAGGCTTCGCTGCAGAACCTGAGCGGTCCGCTGACCGTGGCGGACTACGCCGGACGTGCCGCAAACCTCGGCATACAGGCCTTTGTCAGCTTCCTGGCGCTGGTCAGCGTTAGTCTTGGCGTACTCAATTTGTTACCCATTCCGGTTCTGGATGGGGGGCATTTGCTGTATTATTGCGTGGAATTTTTGACTGGCCGGCCCGTCCCAGACCACTGGCAGGCAATGCTGCAGAAGGTTGGCATCGCTTGCATCTTGCTCCTGACTTCGCTCGCTTTGTTCAATGACGTCAGCCGAATGTTTCTGGCGAACGGCTAGAAACGTGTGTCGGCAAGGGGTGGTGGTGTCGTCGGACACCGTCGCCGGGGACGCCATTTGCCAGGCGCAGTCCAATGAGGCATCGGAGCGCAATCCTGGATGGAATCAAAGAGGGGATCAACATTGATCAGACATAAGCGCATTTCGCTGGGTTTGCTGGCGAGTGCCGTTATTGCAGCCTGGAGCCCGGCGGGCTGGGCTGCCGATCCGTTCGTCGTCAGGGACATCCGCGTTGAGGGACTGCAACGCGTCGAACCGGGTACCGTGTTTGGCTACCTGCCGGTGCGCGTCGGTGAAACCTTCACCGATGACAAGGGTGCCGATGCCATCCGTGCCCTCTACAATACCGGCTTCTTCAAGGACGTGCAGATCCGCGCCGAGGAAGGCGTGCTGGTGGTGCAGGTCGAAGAGCGTCCGGCCATCTCGCAGCTCGAGTTCGTCGGCATCAAGGAATTCGACAAGGACACGCTGCGCCGCTCGCTGCGCGCGGTCGGCGTGGCCGAGGCCCGCTACTACGACAAGGCCCTGATCGACAAGGCCGAGCAGGAACTCAAGCGCCAGTACGTCGCGCGCGGCTACTATGCCGCCGACGTGCAGACCACCATCACGCCGGTGGACCGCAACCGCGTCTCGGTGGTGTTCAACGTCGACGAGGGCCCGGTGGCCAAGATCCGCCAGATCAATATCGTCGGCAACAAGGCCTTCAAGGAAAGCACGCTGCGCGACGAGATGCAGCTGTCCACGCCGAACTGGCTGTCGTGGTACACCAAGAACGACCTGTACTCGAAGCAGAAGCTGACCGCCGACCTGGAAGCGCTGCGCTCGTACTACCTGAACCGCGGCTACCTGGAATTCGCCATCGAATCGACCCAGGTCTCGATCACGCCCGACAAGAAAGACATCTTCCTGACGCTGAACATCAAGGAAGGCGAGCAGTACAAGGTTTCCGACGTGCGCCTGGCCGGCGAGCTGCTGGGCAAGCAGGAGGAAATGGAAAAACTGCTGCAGCTGAAGAAGGGCGATATTTTCTCGTCCGAGAAGCTGACGCAGAGCACCAAGGCCATTACCGACCTGCTCGGGACCTATGGCTACGCGTTCACCACCATCAACCCGCAGCCGCAGATCGACAAGGAAAAGCGCGAAGTCGCGCTGACGCTGATGGTTGATCCAGGCCGCCGCGTCTACGTGCGCCGCGTCAACGTGGTCGGCAACAGCAAGACCCGTGACGAAGTGGTGCGGCGCGAGATGCGCCAGATGGAAAGCTCTTGGTTCGACAGCGAAAAGCTGCAGCAGTCGCAGGCGCGTATCAACCGTACCGGCTACTTCACCGACACCAACATCACCACCGAGGACGTGCCCGGCGCGCCCGACCAGGTCGATGTGAACGTCAACGTGACCGAAAAGCCGACCGGCCAGATCAGCCTCGGCGTGGGCTTCTCGTCGACCGACAAGCTGGTGCTGCAGGCCGGCCTGCGCCAGGACAACGTGTTCGGCTCGGGTACCAGCCTGGGCCTGGACGTGAACACCGCCAAGTCGTTCCGCACCATTGCGCTGACGCAGTACGACCCGTACTTCACGGTGGACGGCATCAGCCGCTCGACCGATATCTACTACCGTACCTCGCGCCCGCTGTACTACACCGGCGACCAGGACTACAAGATCGTCTCGGCCGGCGGCGGCTTCAAGTTCGGCGTGCCGTTCTCGGAAGTCGATACCGTGTTCTTCGGCATCGGCTACGAACGCACCCAGGTGTACACCTCGGTCAACACGCCGACCCAGTACACGAACTGGCTGAACCAGATCGGCAAGAGCTCCGGCGACGGCATCAACAACTTCCCGTTCACGATCGGCTGGGCGCGTGACCGCCGCGACAGCGCACTGGTCCCGACCAAGGGCCCGTACACGCAGGCCAACCTCGAAGTCGGCCTGCCGGGCGGCGATACGCAGTACTACCGCGCCAGCGTGCAGCAGCAGTACTTCTACCCGATCTCGAAGGCCTTCACGCTGGCACTGAACGGCGAGGTCGCCTACGGCCACGGCTACGGCAACACGCCGTTCCCGGTGTTCAAGTACTTCTACGCCGGCGGTATCGGCTCGGTGCGCGGCTACCAGACCAGCACGCTGGGCCCGAAGGACCAGAACGGCAACCCGGTGGGCGGCGCCTCCAAGATGATCGGCAACATCGAGTTCATCTTCCCGCTGCCGGGCTCGGGCGTGGACCGCACGCTGCGCCTGTTCACCTTCTTCGACTTCGGTAACGTCTATCAGGAAGGCGAGCCTCTGAGCTTCAGCGAGCTGAAGTACTCGACCGGCTTCGGCATGTCGTGGCTGTCGCCGATCGGGCCGCTGAAGCTCAGCATGGGCTTCCCGCTCAGGCGCGACACCAACGACAAGGTCCAGCGCTTCCAGTTCCAGATCGGCACGGCATTCTGATTCTGAAAAAGGATCTGTTTTCATGACTACAACATCCAAACTGGTCAAGTCCCTGGGCGCCGCCGCGCTCGCCGGCGCGGCGCTGTGTGCCGCGCTGCCGGCCTCGGCCCAGGAAGCGCGCATCGCCGCGGTCAATTCCGAGCGCATCCTGCGCGATTCGCAGCCGGCCAAGGCGGCGCAGGTCAAGCTGGAGCAGGAGTTCTCCAAGCGCGACCGCGAGCTGCAGGACATGGCCCAGAAGATCAAGGGCATGGCCGACAAGCTGGACAAGGACACGGCCGTGCTGGCCGATTCCGACCGCCAGCGCCGCCAGCGCGAAGTGGCTGACCTGGACCGCGAGTTCCAGCGCAAGCAGCGCGAGTTCCGCGAGGACCTGAACCAGCGCCGCAACGAGGAGCTGGCCCAGGTGCTGGAACGCGCCAACCGCGTGATCCGTCAGCTTGCCGAACAGCGCAAGTACGACCTGATCGTGCAGGAAGCCGTGTACGTGAATCCGCGCATCGATATCACCGACGACGTGATGAAGGTGCTGAACGCCGGCGGCAAGTAAGCCTGCGCCGCTTCGTCGTTCGTTCCTTCGTTCTTTCATCAGGAAGTACCGCCATGCAGACACCCACACTGGGTCAGCTCGCCACCGAGAACGGCGCGCAGGTTGTGGGTGACCCCGACCTGGCGATCACCGGCCTGGCCCCCCTGGACCAGGCCGGACCGGGCGAGCTCTCGTTCCTGTCCAATCCGCTCTACCTGCAGCAGGCGCTGGATGCCAGGGCCGGCGCCGTGATCGTCTCGGCCGCCGACCTCGAGCGCGTGCGCGCCGAAGGCAGGGCCGACGGCCGCAACTGGCTGGTGGCACGCAATCCCTACGTATGCTTTGCCCGCGTGGCGCAGCGTTTCGACCGTGCCGCCAATACCGATGCGCGCACCGGCATCGACGCGCGCGCCACCGTGGCGCCCGACGCGGTGGTGCCGGCCTCGTGCTACATCGGCCCCAACGTGGTCATCGAAGCCGGCGCGCGCCTGGGCGAGCGCGTGCGCATCCTGGCCAACGGCTATGTCGGCGCGCATGCGCAGATCGGCGACGATTCACTGCTCTACGCCAATGTCTCGGTCTACCACCACTGCGTGGTCGGCGCCCGCGCCATCCTGCACAGCGGTGTGGTGATCGGCGCGGACGGCTTCGGCTTCGCGCCGGACATCAGCGCGACCGGCGTCGAATACGTGAAGATCCCGCAGACCGGACGCGCGGTGCTGGGCCAGGACGTCGAGGTCGGCGCCAATACCGCGATCGACCGCGGCGCCATGGCCGACACCGTGATCGAGGACGGCTGCAAGATCGACAACCAGGTCCAGATCGCGCACAACGTGCGGGTCGGCGCGCATACGGTCATCGCCGGCTGCGCCGCGGTGTCGGGCAGCACCCGCATCGGGCGCTTCTGCGTGATCGGCGGCGCCGCCAACTTTGCCGGCCACCTGACCATTGCCGACCGCACCACGGTGTCGGGCGGCACCTCGATCACCAAATCCATTACCAAGCCCGGCGGCCATTTCACCAGCGTGTTCCCGTTCCTGCCGCACGGCGAGTGGGAGCGCAATGCAGCCATCGTGCGCGGCCTGAGCAAGCTGCGCGAACGGGTGGTGGCGCTGGAGCGCCGCCTGCGCGGCCAGGCCGCCGGGTCCCAATCCTCACAAGACTGAAGAGAAATCATCATGAGCGCGGCCGAAATCGATATCCGCAAGATCCTCAAGCTGCTGCCGCACCGGTACCCGTTCCTGCTGGTCGACCGCGTGCTGGAGTTCGAGGCGCAGAAGCGGATCAAGACCCTGAAGAACGTCACCATCAACGAGCCGTACTTCCAGGGCCATTTCCCCGAGCAGCCGGTGATGCCGGGCGTGATGATCCTGGAAGCGCTGGCGCAGTCGGCCGGCCTGCTGACCTTCGGCGCCGACATGGAGCGCAAGGAAGGCGCGCTGTACTACTTCGTCGGCATCGACGGCGCCCGCTTCAAGCAGGTGGTGTACCCCGGCGACCAGCTGCACATGAACGTGACGGTCGAGCGCTATATCCGCGGCATCTGGAAGTTCAAGGCGTTCGCCACGGTCGACGACAAGGTGGCCTGCGAGGCGGAGCTGATGTGCACCGTGAAGCAGGCCGAGTGAGGCCGCCCGCGGCCTTCGGCACTGCCGCGGGCTGACTGCCGCACCCCCTCGCGTCCTCCGCGCCGCGGGGGTGCACGGCCCGGACGGGAACCTTTGCCCGGCGCATTGGCCCATCCTCCACCAGACCCATCACAGGACAGTACGCATGACGCAAATCCACCCCACCGCACTGGTCGACCCGAAGGCAGAACTGGCCGCCGACGTCAGCGTCGGCCCGTTCTCGATCGTCGGCCCCAACGTGCGGATCGGCAGCGGCACCCGGATCGGCTCGCATACGACGGTCGAGGGCCATACCACGATCGGCGCGGGCAACACCATCGGCCCCTATGCCTCGGTCGGCGGCGTGCCGCAGGACATGAAGTACCGCAACGAGCCGACCCGGCTCGAGATCGGCGACCGCAACACCATCCGCGAATTCACCACGATCCACACCGGCACGGTGCAGGACCGCGGCCTGACCAGCATCGGCAACGACAACTGGATCATGGCCTACGTCCATATCGCCCATGACTGCATGGTCGGCAACCACACCGTGTTCTCCAGCAACGCGCAGATCGCCGGCCACGTCGAGGTGGGCGACTGGGCCATCCTGGGCGGCATGAGCGGCGTGCACCAGTTCGTGCGCATCGGCGCCCATGCGATGCTGGGCGGCGCCTCGGCGCTGGTGCAGGACGTGCCCCCGTTCGTGATCGCGGCCAGCGACAAGAGCGGCAACAAGGCCACGCCGCACGGCATCAATGTCGAAGGGCTGCGCCGCCGCGGCTTCGATGCCGGCCAGATCGCCGCGCTGCGCCAGGCCTACAAGCTGCTTTACAAGTCCGACCTCAGCTTCGACGAGGCGCGCAACGAGATTTCCGCATTGCTGGCCCAGGTGGATGCCGGCACCGCGGCGCCGCTGCAGGCCTTTGTCGACTTCCTTGCCGCCACCCAGCGCGGCATCGTGCGCTGAGACCGGTCCCACATGGCTGACGCCGCGATTCGGAAGGACCTGCCCGCGGGCAACGGCAGCGCCGCGGGCAAGCGCGGCACCATCGCCATGGTGGCCGGCGAGGCCTCGGGCGACCTGCTGGCTTCGCTGATGATGGGCGGGCTGCAGGCCCGCCTGGCCGAGACCGGCGAGGCGGTCGATTACGCCGGCATCGGCGGCAAGCGCATGATGGCGCAGGGCTTCGTCTCGCGCTGGCCGATGGAAACGCTGTCGGTCAACGGCTATGTCGAGGTGCTGGGCTCGCTGCGCGAGATCCTTGCCACGCGGCGCGCGGTGCGCGAATGGCTGCTGGCGGAGCCGCCGCTGTGCTTTATCGGGGTCGATGCGCCGGACTTCAATTTCGGCCTGGAAGTGCCGCTGCGCCGCGCCGGCATCCCGGTGGTGCATTTCGTCAGCCCGTCGATCTGGGCCTGGCGCGGCGGGCGCATCCGCACCATCGCGCGCGCGGTCGACCACATCCTGTGCCTGTTCCCGTTCGAGCCCGAGATCTACGCCAGGGCCGGCATTCCGGCCACCTACGTGGGTCATCCGCTCGCCGACGTGATCCCGATGGTGCCCGACGTCGCCGGCGCGCGCGCGGCGCTCAAGCTGCCGCCCGGGCACCGCGTGGTGGCGGTGCTGCCGGGCAGCCGCCAGTCCGAGGTGCGCAATCTCGGCGCCACCTTTTTCGCCGCGATGGCTCGCATGCAGCGCATGGACCCGAAGCTGGCGTTCGTGCTGCCGGCGGCGAGCGCGCCGCTGCGCGCCATCGTCGAAGACCTGCACCAACAGCATCCGGAACTGTGCCTCACCATTGTCGACGGCAAGTCGCACCAGGCCATGGAAGCCGCCGACGTGGTGCTGCTGGCGAGCGGCACCGCCACGCTCGAGGCGGCGCTGTACAAGAAGCCGATGGTGATCTCGTACAAGGTGCCCTGGCTGACCGCGCAGATCATGAAGCGCCAGGGTTATCTGCCCTACGTGGGATTGCCTAATATCCTTTCAGGGCGCTTTGTCGTGCCCGAGCTGCTGCAGGACGACGCCACGCCCGAGGCGCTGGCGCGCGAGACCCTGCTGCAGCTCAACGACGAGGGCAATACCGCCTTCCTGTACGAGCATTTCACGCGCATGCACGAGACGCTCAAGTGCAATACCGCGCAGCTGGCGGCCGATGTCGTGGTCGACCTGATGCGCAGCCGGGGGACCGTCTGATGGCACGGCGCAATGCCGCATCACCGCAGCTGGGACTGGACCTGGCGCCGGCTGCCGGCGCCATCCAGCGCCTGTGCGGCGTCGACGAGGCGGGCCGCGGCCCGCTCGCGGGGCCGGTCTATGCCGCCGCGGTGGTGCTGGACCCGAAACGCCCGATCCGTGGCCTGGCCGACTCCAAGATCCTGACCGCGGCCAAGCGCGAGGCGCTGTACGAGAAGATCTGCGAGCGCGCGCTGGGCTGGCATATCGCCTTCGCCACGGTCGAGGAAATCGATACGATCAATATCCTGCACGCCAGCATGCTGGCGATGCAGCGGGCCGTGCAGGGCCTGGCCGCCAGCGGCGTGGTGCCGGACCTGGTGCAGGTCGACGGCAACCGCTGCCCGCAGGTCGCGTACCCGGTCGAGGCCATCGTCAAGGGCGATGCGCTGGTCAAGGCGATCTCGGCCGCTTCGATCCTGGCCAAGGTGGCGCGCGACCGCGCCCTGATGGAGCTGCACGCGGCCTACCCGCAGTACGGCTTCGATTCGCACGTGGGCTACGGCACGCCGCAGCATATGGCGGCGCTGGCCGAATTCGGCGCGACCCCGCACCATCGCCGCTCGTTCGCGCCCGTGCGCGAGGCGCTGGCGCAACGCCCGCTGTTTACCGCCATGGTCGCCGCCGCGCCGGTGACCGACGACATTGCGGTCGCTGACGCCGGCATCCTCGCCGGTGCCGCGACCGAAGCCGCCACCCAGTTCGGCACCTTCCTGCCACCCGAAGCATCGTGAAGCACGTCACCTCGCGCGACAACGCGCTGTTCAAGCACCTGAAGGCGCTTGCCGGTTCCACGCACCAGCGCCGCAAGGCCGGCCAGTCGCTGCTCGACGGCGTGCACCTGGCGCAGGCCTACGTGGCCGCGCGCGGCCAGCCCGTGACCTGCCTGGTGTCGGAGCGCCACTACGACCACGCCGAAGTGGCGCCGCTTCTGGCCCGGATGGACAGTGAGCGCGTGGTGGTGCTGGCCGATGCGCTGTTCACGCAGATCAGCGGCGTGGTCAACGGCATCGACCTGATGCTGGTGATCGAGACCCCGGCGGGCCACCTGCCCGCGCGCATCGAGCAGGACTGCATCATCCTGGACGGGGTGCAGGACGCGGGCAATGTCGGCTCGATCCTGCGCAGCGCGGCGGCGGCGGGCATCCGCGACGCCTTCCTCGCCACCGGCTGCGCCTTCGCGTGGTCGGTCAAGACCCTGCGCGCCGGCATGGGTGCGAACTTCCACCTGAATATCGTCGAGCATTGCACGCTCGAGTCCCTGGCGCCGCGGCTGGCGATCCCGCTGCTGGCGACCTCGTCGCACGCCGAGGCCGCGGTGTTCGATACCGACCTGCGCGCACCGGTGGCGTGGGTGGTCGGCAACGAAGGGGCAGGGGTCAGCGAGGGCTGGATGGCGCATGTCACGCGCAAGGTCGGCATTCCGCAACCGGGCGGGATGGAGTCGCTGAACGTGGCCGCGGCAACGGCGATCTGCCTGTTCGAGGCGGTGCGCCAGCGGCGCGCCGGCTGACCGCGCCGGCGCGGCCACAAAAAAAGCGGCCCGGCGGCCGCTTTTCTTTTCCTGCTTCAGTAGTTGTCGCGGTCGACCTTGATCTCCTGCAGGATCGTGGTCGCGATCTCTTCGATCGACTTGTGCGTCGACGACAGCCACTTGATGCCTTCGCGGCGCATCATCGCCTCGGCCTCGTTGACCTCGTAGCGGCAGTTTTCCAGCGCGGCGTACTTGCTGCCGGGGCGGCGCTCGTTGCGGATCTCGGTCAGGCGCTGCGGGTCGATCGACAGGCCGAAGATCTTCGGCTTGAACGCATACAGCGCCGACGGCAGCCTGCCGCGCTCGAAGTCGTCGGGAATCAGCGGATAGTTGGCCGCCTTCAGCCCGTACTGCATCGCCAGGTAGAGGCTGGTCGGGGTCTTGCCGCTGCGCGACACGCCCACCAGGATCACGTCGGCTTCTTCCAGGTTCTTGTGTGACTGGCCGTCATCATGCGCCAGCGAGAAGTTGATCGCCTCGATCCGGTTCTTGTACGCCTCGGTGTCCGCGTTCTGGTGGAAGCGGCCGATGGCGTGGGTGGACTTCAGGCCAAGTTCCTTTTCGAGCGGCTCGATAAAGGTCTGGAACATGTCCAGGATCATCGCCTTGGCGCGGCGCAGTGCCTTGTTCGCTTCCTGGTTGACCAGCGTGGTGAAGACGATCGGCGGCACGCCCTCGTTGTGGAACGCCTCGTTGATCTTGCCGACGGCGATATGTGCCTTTTCCGGGGTATCGACGAAGGGCATGCGCACCTTGCGGAAGCGCATTTCGAACTGGGCCAGGATGGAATGGCTGAAGGTCTCGGCGGTGATGCCGGTGCCATCCGAGACGATAAACACGGTGCGCACCGCGGGGCGCTCGGCCGCCTGAGGCGTGGGCGCCGCAGGGGTTGCGGCTTGCGTTCCAGGCGGGGACCCGGGTGTCGCCGTTCCGGGCGCTTCTGGCTGGGACATGGGGAGGGTGGAATAAATAGATTGAATCTTCCGCAGAAAAGTGCGGCGCAGCACGGTAGAATAGCGGCGATCTTTTCGCTAAGCAATTCCATAGGGTGGCCGGCTGCGCAACATGCCCACGCCACAAACCGCGCCCGGAATTGTTGACAATGCGCGCTACGCGATGAGAGCCGTAGCGCCAGGTCCGCAGCGCCAGTTCGGGGTTGCTTAGCCAAGCGATCCGTCCGGGAACAGAACATCAACAACATACCGGGCATGCGCAACCAGTTTTCTACTTTGTTTTGAGGCTCTCATGACTAACCAGGCAGATAACGGCGCCTATGTGCTGCCGTTCGAGCAGTTGCGCATGGCTGACGTGGAAATCGTCGGCGGCAAGAATTCGTCGCTGGGCGAGATGATCTCCCAGCTGGCCGAAGCCGGCGTCCGGGTTCCGGGCGGCTTTGCCACCACCGCGCTCGCCTTCCGCGACTTCCTCGCCCACAACAACCTCACCGAGCGCATCTCGCAGCGCCTGAAGACCCTGAACGTCGACGACGTCAAGGCCCTGGCCGAAGCCGGTGCCGAGATCCGCGACTGGGTCGCCACGGCGCCGTTCCAGCCGCGCCTGGAACAGGAAATCCGCGAGTTCTATGCCCGCGTGGCCGAGCGCGAAGGCGCCGAGGCCTCGTTCGCGGTGCGTTCGTCGGCCACGGCCGAAGACCTGCCCGACGCCTCCTTCGCCGGCCAGCAGGAGTCCTACCTGAACGTCAGCGGCATCGACGACGTGCTCGACAAGATCAAGCACGTGTTCGCCTCGCTGTACAACGACCGCGCCATCTCCTACCGCGTGCACAAGGGCTTTGCCCACGACGTGGTGGCGCTGTCCGCCGGCATCCAGCGCATGGTCCGTTCGGACCTGGCCGCCTCCGGCGTGATGTTCACCATCGACACCGAATCCGGCTTCCCCGACGTGGTCTTCATCACCTCCAGCTATGGCCTGGGCGAAACGGTGGTGCAGGGCGCGGTCAACCCGGACGAGTTCTACGTGTTCAAGCCGACGCTGCAGGCCGGCAAGTACCCGATCATCCGCCGCTCGATCGGCTCCAAGCTGATCAAGATGGAATTCACCAAGCCGGGCGAAGCCGGCCGCGTGAAGACCGTCGACGTGCCCGCCGAACTGCGCAACCGCTATTCGATCACCGACGAAGATGTGACCGAGCTGGCGCGCTACGCGATGATCATCGAGAAGCACTATGGCCGCCCGATGGATATCGAGTGGGGCAAGGACGGCAAGGACGGCAAGATCTACATCCTGCAGGCCCGCCCGGAAACGGTGAAGAGCCAGTCGGCCGGCAAGGCCGAGCAGCGCTTCAAGCTCAAAGGCACCGCGCCCGTGCTGACCAGCGGCCGCGCCATCGGCCAGAAGATCGGCACCGGCCCGGTGCGCGTGATCAACGACCCGTCCGAGATGGAGCGCGTGCAGCCCGGCGACGTGCTGGTGGCCGACATGACCGACCCCAACTGGGAGCCGGTGATGAAGCGCGCCTCCGCCATCGTCACCAACCGTGGCGGCCGCACCTGCCACGCCGCCATCATCGCGCGTGAACTGGGCGTGCCGGCGGTGGTCGGCTGCGGCGATGCCACCGACGTGCTCAAGGACGGCACGCTGGTGACGGTGTCGTGCGCCGAGGGCGACGAAGGCCGCATCTACGACGGCCTGCTCGAAACCGAAGTGACCGAGGTCCAGCGCGGCGAGATGCCGGAAATCGACGTCAAGCTGATGATGAACGTCGGCAACCCGCAGCTGGCGTTCGACTTCGCCCAGATCCCGAACAACGGCGTCGGCCTGGCCCGCCTGGAATTCATCATCAACAACAATATCGGCGTCCACCCGAAGGCCATCCTCGACTACCCGCAA
Organism: Cupriavidus taiwanensis; assembly: GCF_900250075.1. Taxonomy (NCBI): domain Bacteria; kingdom Pseudomonadati; phylum Pseudomonadota; class Betaproteobacteria; order Burkholderiales; family Burkholderiaceae; genus Cupriavidus; species Cupriavidus taiwanensis. Next base: position 2,086,630 of record NZ_LT977070.1, on the reverse strand, counting down.
GTCGACGCCGACCTGAAGAAGGCCGTCGAAAGCGTGGCCCGCGGCCATGCCAGCCCGCGCGCGTTCTATGTCGACAAGCTGGCCGAGGGCATCGCCACCATCGGTGCAGCCTTCTACCCGAAGCCCGTGATCGTGCGCCTGTCGGACTTCAAGTCCAACGAGTACAAGAAGCTGATCGGCGGCTCGCGCTACGAGCCGGACGAGGAAAACCCGATGCTGGGCTTCCGCGGCGCCTCGCGCTACATCGCCGAAGACTTCGCCGAAGCGTTCGAGATGGAATGCAAGGCCATGAAGCGCGTGCGCGACGAAATGGGCCTGACCAACGTCGAGATCATGGTGCCGTTCGTGCGCACGCTGGGCCAGGCCGAGAAGGTGATCGAGCTGCTCGCCAGGCATGGCCTGAAGCGCGGCGAGAACGGCCTGCGCATCATCATGATGTGCGAAGTGCCGTCCAACGCGATCCTGGCCGAAGAGTTCCTGCAATACTTCGACGGCTTCTCGATCGGTTCAAACGACCTGACCCAGCTGACGCTGGGCCTGGACCGCGACTCGGGCATGGAGCTGCTGGCCAAGGACTTCGACGAGCGCGACCCGGCGGTGTGCTTCATGCTGTCGCGCGCGATCTCGGCGTGCATCCGCCTGGACAAGTATGTCGGCATCTGCGGCCAGGGTCCTTCGGACCATCCGGACTTTGCCGCATGGCTGGCCAAGGAAGGCATCAAGTCGATCTCGCTGAACCCGGACTCGGTGGTCGAGACCTGGCAACAGCTGGCTTCCTGAGGCATTTGACGTCACAATAACGACTGCCGGCCCCTTCGGGTAGCCGGCGGAAGCACCGGCCCTGCGTCAGGTGTTGCAAAGCCCCGCAGACGCTGTATGGCGCTGCGGGGTTTTTACTTTTTCGGGAAATCCGTGGTCGAACGGGAGCTTGGATGGCGTACTACATCTGGTTCGTGGCGGCGGTGCTGCTGGTGATCGTCGAACTGAACACCGGCACCTTCTATCTGCTGATGGTGGCGGTGGGCCTGGCCGCCGCCGGGGTGGCGGCCTTGCTTGGCGCCTCGCCCGCGGCGCAGGCCCTGACCGGGGCGCTGGTGGCGGCGGTGCTGATCGCCGGGCTGCGCCGCACCCGCTTCGGCAAGCTGCGGCGCGGCAATGCCGCGGCCGATCCCAACGTCAACCTCGATATCGGCCAGGAACTCGAGGTACCGGCGTGGGACGCCAACCGGCGCGCCCGCGTGCCGTATCGCGGCGCCGACTGGACCGTCGAGCTGGCGCCCGATTGTCCCCCCGAGCGAGCGCTCGCGCCGGGGCGCTACCGCATCGTCGCGGTGCGCGGCAGCACGCTGGTGGTGTCGCCCCGCTGAAGCCCTGTCTTCCGGATCCTTTGCGCATCGCGGCCACGGCCGCGGTGTGTTCCGCCTGCCGCCGACCGGCGGCGCCGTACCGATGTGTTCTGCCTGGAGGGTCGTTACATGCTTGCTTTTCAGCTTGGTTTGCTGCCGCTGATCATCCTTGTCGCCGTTATCGTGCTGATTGCCAAGGGCATCAAGATCGTGCCGCAGCAGCACGCCTGGGTGCTGGAGCGCCTGGGCCGCTATCACGCGACCCTGACGCCGGGGCTGTCGATCGTGGTGCCGTTCGTCGACCGCGTCGCCTACAAGCATGTGCTCAAGGAAATCCCGCTGGATGTTCCCAGCCAGGTCTGCATCACCAAGGACAACACGCAGTTGCAGGTCGACGGCGTGCTGTACTTCCAGGTCACCGACCCGATGAAGGCGTCGTACGGCTCCAGCAATTTCGTGGTCGCGATCACGCAGCTGTCGCAGACCACGCTGCGCTCGGTGATCGGCAAGCTGGAGCTGGACAAAACCTTCGAGGAGCGCGAGTTCATCAACCACAGCGTGGTCAATGCGCTGGACGAAGCTGCCTCCAACTGGGGCGTAAAGGTGCTGCGCTACGAGATCAAGGACCTGACCCCGCCCAAGGAGATCCTGCATGCGATGCAGGCGCAGATCACCGCCGAGCGTGAAAAGCGCGCGCTGATCGCGGCCTCCGAAGGCAAGCGCCAGGAACAGATCAACCTGGCCACCGGCGCGCGCGAGGCGGCGATCCAGAAGTCGGAGGGCGAGCGCCAGGCGGCGATCAACAAGGCCCAGGGCGAGGCCAGTGCGATCCTGGCGGTGGCCGAGGCCAATGCGCAGGCAATCCAGAAGATCGGCAATGCGATCCGCACCGAGGGTGGCATGGATGCGGTCAACCTGAAGGTGGCCGAGGAATATGTCGCCGCGTTCGGCAACCTGGCCAAGCAGGGCAATACGCTGATCGTGCCGGGCAATATGGGCGACATGAGCAGCATGATCGCCACGGCGCTGCAGATCGTGAAGGGGCAGCAGAAAGCCGCTTGAGGCAGGGCTGAACGAAGGGCGGCTGAACGAAGGGCGCGCGGCGCGGCGGTTCAGTCCTTGTTGTCGCCCTTCATGATGCGGGCCTTCTCGCGCTGCCAGTCGCGCTGCTTTTCGGTCTCGCGCTTGTCGAACTGCTTCTTGCCCTTGGCCAGCCCGATCTCGCATTTCACGCGGCCGCGCGTGTAATGCAGGTTCAGCGGCACCAGCGTATAGCCGCGTTGCTCGACCTTGCCGATCAGCTTCTTGATTTCGTCGGCCTTGAGCAGCAGCTTGCGGGTGCGCACCGGATCGGGCTTGACGTGGGTGGAGGCGCTTTGCAGCGGGCTGATATGGGCGCCGATCAGGAACATCTCGGCGTCGCGCACGACCACGTAGCCTTCCTTGATCTGCACTCGCCCGGCGCGGATCGCCTTGACCTCCCAGCCTTCCAGCACGATTCCGGCCTCGTATCGTTCCTCGATGAAATAGTCGAAGAAGGCCTTCTTGTTGTCTGCAATGGTCATGCGTGCGGGTGGGGTGCGGTAGGGTGGATGCTGGCCGGTTCGCTGCAGCGCCACATGGCGGGATGCCGCGGGGCGCGCGGGTCGGCTAAAATCGGGATTCTAGCAAACCAGCCCCCGGCACAGGCGCATGCCTGCCGCGCAGCGCGCGCGGCAGGGCCGCAAGCCAGATTTCCCCTTACATGGCAGACGTCCATAAATCCGTCCTGCTCGGTTACTCCGCCGCGCAGATGTATGACCTGGTCACCCGCGTGGAGGACTATCCCAAGTTCCTGCCATGGTGCGGCGGCGTGGAGGTGTTCGAGCAGACCGAGACCACGCTCGACGCCAAGATCCATATCCACTTCAAGGGCATCCAGCAGTTCTTCCATACGCGCAATACCCAGGAACGTCCCACGCGTATCGACATGACCTTTGCCGACGGGCCGTTCAAGACCTTCAACGGGTCATGGCGCTTTACGCCGCTGCGCGAAGACGCCTGCAAGATCGAATTCCACCTGCACTACGAGTTTTCCAGCCTGCTGCTGGAAAAGCTCATCGGCCCGGTCTTCAGCATGATCGCCAATACCTTTGTCGATGCCTTCGTCAAGCGCGCCGAGGTGGTCTATGGCACCAGCTGAACGCAGCGCCGCCACGGTGCATATCGCGGTCTGCTACGCGCGTCCGGATGCCGTGTTCCTGAAGGCTATCGACGTGCCCGCGGGCACCACGATTGCCGCGGCGATCGTCGGCTCGGGCCTGCAGCAGGCTTGCCCGGAGGTCGATCCGGCCACCATGCGCGTGGGGATTTTCGGCAAGCTCAAGACCCCGGAGACGGTGGTGCGCGACGGCGATCGCATCGAGGTGTACCGGCCGCTGACGGCGGATCCGAAGCAGGCGCGCCGCAAGCGGGTGCAGAAGCAGCGCGCCGGCGGCACGCGCGAGGGCCAGAAATGGTTGCGCGGCAACAGCTGAGCCGCGCATTGCCGCCAACGCAAACGGGCCCGGGCGGGCTAATGCCGTTCAGTTAAGTCATCAAACACTACCGTCATTCCCGCGTAGGCGGGAATCCAGCGTCTTTTGAAGTCGCTGGGTTCCCGCCTACGCGGGAACGACAGTGGTTAACTGAACAGCATTAGCCCGGGCGGCCCCGTTTTTCATGGCTTCAGTTGCAGTGCTTTTCCAGGTTGGCGCTGGTCCTGAGGATTTCCGCCTGGCGCTGCTCGCTGTTCAGGTGCTGCAGCGATCCATCCGGGCCGGCGACCGCGGCGCGCATGCCCTGCTGCAGGCCGGTGGCGTAGTTGCGCAACTGCGCGCAACGGGCGGTGCGCTCGGCCGTCTCGGCTTCCTTGCGGGCGTCCTCGGCGGCGGCTTTCAGGCTGGCTTCGCGGCGCTTCTGGAAGGCTTCCTCGGGCGTCGGTGCGGTGGGCTTGGTCGACGATGCCTTGGCCGGAGCCGGTGCAGGTGTGGCGGCGTCAGCAGGCTGGGTTGCCTGGACCGGTTGTAAGTCGCCGGCATGGCGGCCCGGTGCGCGCAAGACCCTCGCCGCAGCCGTGGACGGCGGCACGTCGCTGTAGACCATGTGGCCGTTGGCATCGCGCCACTGCCAGTAGGCAAGGGCCGGCGCAGGCGTGGCCAGAAGGGCGGCAAGGGCAGCGGCAAGCAGGCACGGCGCGGACGATCGTTGCATGGCGGGACGTCTCAAAGTGGCTCTGGAAGCACGGGCCGCCGGCTGCATGCGTTAGCAATTGCCGCGGCACGAAGCCGCGGCAATTGCTCGGGCGCTTGCTTGCAATGCAATGCGTAGCGCCGGTCTGACCCTGGTAAATGCCTGGTATTTTTATGCGGCGCGTGTGACTCCCGCGCCTGGTTCGCTAGTCTACGCAGACTTGTCGGTGGCGTGCAAGCGCACCGACCAGGCCACGCCGACCATCAGCAACACGATCGCGGCGATTTCCAGCGGGCGGGGCCAGCGCTGGTCGAAGACAAAGCCATAGGCCAGCGCGAACAGCGTTTCGAACACGATCATCTGGCCCGACAGCGTCAGCGGCAGGCGCCGGCTGGCGATATTCCACAGGTTGTTGCCGATCAGCGAAGCGCCCAGCGCCACCGCGGCGTTGACCATCCAGAACCACTGCCAGTCGCGGCCGCTGTCGGCGGCGCCCAGGGTGTCGCCGGCAATCAGCCAGCCGACTGCCGCCAGCACCGCTGACACGGCGCCGGTCGACAGCCCGTACAGCGCCGACCATTCATTGCCGCTGTAATGCGGGTTGCGCTGCAGGTAGCGCGCGTTGTCCACCGCATAGAGGGTCCAGCAGACCAGCGCACCGGCAGCGCAGCCGACTCCGGCCAGCTTCTGCCACACCGGCCGCGCCACCGCGCCCGCCGCCGCGGCATGGGCGCCCTGGCCGCCGCCGAACAGGTCGATATTGATGCAGGCTATGCCCGCGGCCACCACCAGCAGCGGCCACAGCAGCCGCGCCAGCGGCACCGCGCCGTGGTCGCGCCGGCCCATGATGGTGACCGAGATCGGCAGGATGCCGATGATCAGCGAGGTCGGGCCGACCCCGGCCAGCTGCACGCCAAAGGCCAGCAGCACGTAGTAGAGCAGGTTGCCGGTAAACGCCTGGCGCAGCAGCGCCACGCAGTCGGCGCGGGTCAGCTTGCGCGCGATGCGCCGCAGCAGCGGCAGCGCCGCCACGCAGGCCACCAGCCCGTAGGCCAGGTAGCGGCCGATGGCCAGTTCCCACGGCGAAAACGCGGGCAGCAGCTTGGGGGCGATGAACACCATGCCCCAGAACGCGCCAGCCAGCAGCCCGCACATTACGCCGATTCCCATACTTCGCCGTGCCCGGATAAAAAGACAACGAGCATAGCAGACGGCACCTCGGAAAGGCCGTTGGCGGGCATCAGCAAATCGCGCATTCCTGTATAATTCGGTTTTGCGCCTAGAGGATTTGCTATGCGTCTTGTCCAGAAAGCACTCACATTCGATGACGTGCTGCTCGTTCCGGCCTATTCGGCCGTCCTTCCCCGGGATGTTTCCCTCCGCACCCGCCTGACCCGCTCCATCGAACTGAACATCCCGCTGGTCTCCGCGGCGATGGACACCGTGACGGAAGCGCGCCTGGCGATTTCCATGGCGCAGGCCGGCGGCATCGGCATCATCCACAAGAACCTGAAGCCCGCCGATCAGGCCCGCGAAGTCGCGCGCGTCAAGCGCTACGAATCGGGCGTGCTGCGTGACCCGATCACCATTTCGCCGGACATGAAGATCCGCGATGTGATCGCGCTGTCGCAGCAGCACGGCATTTCCGGGTTCCCGGTGGTCGAGGGCAAGGCCGTGGTCGGCATCATCACCAACCGCGACCTGCGTTTCGAGGAAGAGCTCGACGCGCCGGTGCGCGCCAAGATGACGCCGCGCGACAAGCTGGTGACCGTGGCCGAGGGCGCGCCGCTGGAAGAAGCCAAGCGGCTGATGAACCGGCACCGCCTCGAGCGCGTGGTGGTGGTGAACCAGGCCTTCGAGCTGCGTGGCCTGATCACCGTGAAGGACATCCAGAAGGCGGTGGACAACCCGCTCGCCAGCAAGGACGACCATGGCCAGCTGCGCGTCGGCGCCGCGGTCGGCGTGGGCCCGGACAACGACGAGCGCGTCGAACTGCTGGTCAAGGCCGGCGTCGATGTGATTGTGGTGGATACGGCGCACGGCCATAGCCAGGGCGTGCTGGACCGCGTGCGCTGGGTCAAGCAGAACTTCCCCCAGGTGCAGGTGGTTGGCGGCAACATCGCCACCGGCGACGCCGCGCGCGCGCTGGTCGAGCATGGCGCCGACGGCGTCAAGGTTGGCATCGGCCCGGGCTCGATCTGCACCACGCGTATCGTTGCCGGCGTCGGCGTGCCCCAGATCACCGCCGTCTCCAACGTGGCCGAAGCGCTCAAGGGCACCGGCGTGCCGCTGATCGCCGACGGCGGCGTGCGCTATTCCGGCGATGTGGCCAAGGCCCTCGCGGCCGGCGCGCACACCGTGATGATGGGCGGCATGTTCTCCGGCACCGAGGAAGCGCCGGGCGAGACCTTCCTGTTCCAGGGCCGCTCGTTCAAGAGCTACCGCGGCATGGGTTCGGTAGGCGCGATGAAGGACGGCGCGGCCGACCGCTACTTCCAGGAAGACAACACCGCCAACGTCGACAAGCTGGTGCCCGAAGGCATCGAAGGGCGCGTGCCGTACAAGGGCTCGGTGATGGCCATCATCCACCAGCTGACCGGCGGCGTGCGCGCCTCGATGGGCTATTGCGGCAGCAAGTCGATTGCCGACTGGCACGAGAGCGCGCAGTTCGTCCAGATCACGGCAGCCGGCATGCGTGAATCGCACGTGCACGACGTGCAGATCACCAAGGAAGCGCCGAACTACCATATCGACTGATGCCCCGCGGCCGCGCACCGTCCCTGCAGGCGGTGCGCGGCCGCCGGCATCGGGGCGAGGGCGCGCCGGCGCGTGCCCGCGCCCGACCCGCCATCCCATCCGAACCTGGCCGCGCGCCACGCAGGCGTTGTCCTGATGCCCGCCGCACCACCGGCCGGGGCCAAGACGAGGAGCGCCAATGAAGGTGTTGCTGCGAGCCGTGCTGTTTTTCGATGCCCTGGTGGACCTGCTGCTGGGCGTGCTGCTGCTGATGTCCCCGTTCACCACGCTGTACGCAGCGCTGCAGCTGCCCCAGCCGCAGCCGGCGCTGTTCGGGCAGCTACTGGGCGTGGCGCTGGTGGGGCTGTCGGTACTGCTGTGGCAGGCCGCCTTCAATGGCCAGCTGACGGTGCCGGTGGCGCGCACCGCAGGCTACGTGAACCTCGCCAGCGCGGTGCTCATCATCGCCTGGATGGTGTTCCTGGAGCTGCCGCTGGAAGGCGCCGGCAAGCTCTGGCTGCCGACCATGGCGGTGGTGCTGCTGTTCTTTGCCGTGGTGCAGATCCCGGCGGCCAAGCGCGTGCGCGTGCGCGAACAGCAACGGAAGATGGAACGCGCGCTGCAGGAACAGGAAAGCAGGAAGGAACCCGGCGTTGCCCCCGCGGCGCGCCCCACGAATACCCCAGAATACCGGCGCGAGCCGGTCATCACGCCGCCGCCGGGCTATGGCCCCGGCACGGAAGTCGTGACCGAGCCCATCCCGGAAGACACGCCATCGGCCCATCATGCACGACAAAATCCTCATTCTTGATTTCGGCTCGCAGGTCACGCAGCTGATCGCCCGCCGCGTCCGCGAGGCGCACGTCTATTGCGAAATCCACCCGAACGACGTCAGCGACGCGTTCGTGCGCGAATTCGCCCCCAAGGCGATCATCCTGTCCGGCAGCCACGCCAGCACCTATGAAGACCACCAGCTGCGCGCGCCGCAGGCGGTGTGGGACCTGGGCGTGCCGGTGCTGGGCATCTGCTACGGCATGCAGACCATGGCGGTGCAGCTGGGCGGCAAGGTCGAGTGGAGCGATCATCGCGAGTTCGGCTACGCCGAGATGCGCGCCCATGGCCATACCGAACTGCTCAAGGACATCGAGGACTTCCGCACGCCGGAAGGCCACGGCATGCTCAAGGTGTGGATGAGCCATGGCGACAAGGTCACCGGCCTGCCGCCCGGCTTCAAGCTGATGGCTTCCACGCCGAGCTGCCCGATCGCCGGCATGGCCGACGAGACGCGCCACTACTACGCCGTGCAGTTCCACCCCGAGGTCACGCACACGGTCAAGGGCCGCCAGATGCTGGAGCGCTTCGTGCTGCAGATCGCCGGCTGCAAGCCTGACTGGGTCATGCGCGACCATATCGAGGAAGCGGTCGCCAAGATCCGCGAGCAGGTCGGCGATGAAGAGGTCATCCTGGGCCTGTCCGGCGGCGTCGATTCGTCGGTGGCGGCGGCGCTGATCCATCGCGCCATCGGCGACCAGCTGACCTGCGTGTTCGTCGACCACGGCCTGCTGCGCCAGGACGAGGGCAAGCTGGTGATGGAAATGTTCGTCGGCCGGCTGCACGCCAAGGTGGTCCATGTCGACGCCTCCGACCAGTTCCTGGGCCACCTGGCCGGCGTCACCGATCCCGAGCAGAAGCGCAAGATCATCGGCCGCGAGTTCGTCGAGGTGTTCCAGGCCGAGGCGCGCAAGCTGACCAACGCCAAGTGGCTGGCGCAGGGCACCATCTACCCGGACGTGGTGGAGTCGGGCGGCACCAAGACCAAGAAGGCCACCACCATCAAGAGCCACCACAACGTCGGCGGCCTGCCGGAGACGCTGGGCCTGAAGCTGCTGGAGCCGCTGCGCGACCTGTTCAAGGACGAAGTGCGCGAACTGGGCGTGGCGCTCGGCCTGCCGCCCGAAATGGTGTACCGCCACCCGTTCCCGGGCCCGGGCCTGGGCGTGCGCATCCTCGGCGAAGTCAAGCGCGACTACGCCGACCTGCTGCGCCGCGCCGATGCCATCTTCATCGAAGAACTGCGCAAGACCATCGCCACCGAACACGACGCCGCCGCCGGCCTGTGCGAACCCGACCAGGTCGGCAAGAGCTGGTACGACCTGACCAGCCAGGCCTTCGCCGTGTTCCTGCCGGTCAAGTCCGTCGGCGTGATGGGCGACGGCCGCACCTACGACTACGTGGTCGCGCTGCGCGCGGTCCAGACCACCGACTTCATGACCGCGCACTGGGCGCACCTGCCGTATGCGCTGCTGGGCCGCTGCTCCAACCGCATCATCAACGAAGTCCGGGGTTTGAACCGGGTCGTGTATGACGTGTCGGGGAAGCCGCCGGCGACGATTGAGTGGGAGTGATAAGACGTCTTTCGGGGACCATCGCCAGCTATCGAAAGGTTGCCGTAACGCGTTGATTTTCAAAGACGCGTTGCGGCACCTATCGATGATCATCACCGGCCAGCGGAACAGGTTGACGGTGAGTGGCGGTAGAACCTGAACCTGGAGGCCGGGCCGCCAGCCGTCTGCCGATTCCCGCGCGGGGCTTCAGAACGTGCCAGGGTAGGCGCCGCCATCGAGCAGGATATTCTGCGCGGTGATGTAGGCGGCCTGGCGGCTGCACAGGAAAGCGCAGGTGGCGCCGAACTCGGCGGGATCGCCGAAACGGCGGGTGGGGTTCTCGGCGGCGCGGCGCTCTGCCATGGCCTGCGCGGTCAGCCCGGCCTGCCGGGCCGCGCCTTCGATGGTCTTGCCGAGGCGGTCGGTACGGAACGGCCCTGGCAGCATGTTGTTCACCGTGACCCCGTGCCGGGCGACCTCGCGCGCCAGTCCCGCCACAAAGCCCGTCAAGCCGGAGCGCGCGCCGTTGGAGAGGCCCAGCACGTCGATCGGTGCCTTGACCGCGCCGCTGGTGATGTTGATGATGCGGCCCCACTTGCGCGCGATCATGCCGTCGACGGTGGCCTTGATCAGGTCGATCGGCGTCAGCATATTGGCGTTGAGCGCGTCCATCCACGCGTCGCGGTCCCAGTCGCGGAAGTTGCCCGGCGGCGGGCCGCCGGCATTGGTGACCAGGATGTCGAGATCGCCCAGGCCAGCCACCGCATCCAGCGCGGCGGCGCGGCCCTCGGGCCTGGTGATGTCGGCGGCCACCGCGACCACGCGGTGGCCGTGGCGCGCACGGATGTCGCTGGCGGCTTGCTCCAGTGCATCGGCATTGCGCGCCACGATCACCACATCCACACCCTCGGCGGCCAGTGCGTCGGCACAGGCAAAGCCGAGGCCCTTGCTTGCGCCGCAGACCAGCGCGCGCTTGCCATGCAGTCCCAGATCCATTTCGTTGCTCTCCTTTTGCAGGGGTGGCGGATATCCGTTGCCAGGCGGCGGTGCCGGCTAGCCGTGCGCACGCGGGCGGTAGTCGATCAGGCTCGAGAACACGGCGATCAGCACCGCCATGACGACGAAGAACAGCAGCGCCAGGAAGTAGGAGCCCGACCACTGGACGATCACGCCGATCAGGATCGGCACCACCACGCCGGCCATGTTGCCGCAGAAGTTCATGGTACCGCCCAGCACGCCGCTGCGTTCCGGGCCGCCGACGATGGCCGGCAGGCTCCAGTACATGCCGCAGAAGCGGATGAAGAACATCGCCACGCACAGCAGCAGGACGACCGTGCCGGAGTCGGGGATGTAGGCCGCCGCGAGAATGCAGGCCGCTGCCACCAGTGACGAGCCGCTGAACATCGTGCGCATGACGACATTGGGCGATGCGCCCGACGCCTTCCACCGGTCGCCGATATAGCCGCCGATGAGCTCGCCGACGAAGCCCGACATGAAGATGATGAAGGTGGCCCCGCCCATGGCGGCGATGTTGAAGCCGTGCGCCTTGTGCAGATAGCTCGGCATCCAGGTCAGCAAGCCATAGAAGACCGCGAGGATGCAGCTGTAGCCGGCGAACATGGCCAGCACCGAGCGGTCCCGCACCAGTTCGCGCAGCGGCACGCGCGCGGCGGCGGTGCTGGCGCGCGCGTTGCCGCGCGTGATGTGCTCCAGCTCGGCAGCGTTGACGCCGGGGTGGTCCGACGGATGATTGCGGATGTAGCGCCACGCCAGCACGCCCGCCAGCATCGTACCGACGCCGGCGATCACGAACGCGATGCGCCACGAGCCGAACCAGGCGATCAACCCGGAGATCAGGATCGCGCCCAGGGCACTGCCAAGCGGGGCGCCGCCGTCGACGAGCACGGCGCCGCGGCCGCGCTCGTGCGGGGTCAGCCAGCTACCGATCAGCTTGGCGCCGGCCGGCATGATCGGCGACTCGGACACGCCGAGGCCCATGCGCGTGAGCAGCAGCACGATCCAGTTGTGGGAGGCGGCACCGAGCGCCTGGAAGGCACCCCAGCCAACCGTCGCCGCGGCGATGATGCCGCGCGTGTGATACCGGTCCAGCAGCACGCCGGCTGGGATCTGCATCAGTGCGTACGACCAGAAGAACGCGCTCAGCATCAGGCCTTCGAGCGCCGGCGACAAATTGAATTCCGGCGCGATCAACGGCAGCGCGACCGACAGCGAGGCCCGGTCGATGTAGTTGATCGCTGTCAGCAGCAGCATGATCAGGAAGATGCGCCAGCGCACGCTGGTGGGGCGCACGGCTTCGCTGGCCGATGGCGACGACAGGGCAGGGGAGGGTAAGGACGGCATGGTTGTCTCGCTTCGTTGTGATGGTGCGGCGTGTTGCTTCATTGCCGCCGGGCACTGTAGGGCCGCCGCCAGGCCTTGCCTAATGACTCTTCGTGATTGCGTGATAACCAGCAGGATGGCGCGCGCCAGCGCTGGCTGGCAGCACGGGTAGCCGCACGGTAACCGCATAAGGGACCGTTATCGGCCAATCCATTCTTTTCATTACCGGGATTGGCGGGGGGCTTTGTACTGTTCGGGGCTCGGAGACATCGAACGGAGAAAGCCCCATGATTCCATTCCAATATTTTTTCCCGACCACGCTGAAGTTCGGCAACGGCCTGGCCAACCGGGCCGGCGAGCTGCTCAAGCCCTTGTTCCGCGGCAAGCTGCTGGTGGTGACCGACGAAGGCCTGATCAAGAGCGGTGTGCTGGAAGGATTCTTTGCCTCCCTCAGCACTGCTGACGTGGCCTATGACGTCTTCTCGGGCGTCGAGGCAAATCCCAGCACCACCGTGCTGGAGCGCGCCGTGGCCTTCCTGAAGGACCACGATTGCACCGCGGTGATCGGCGTCGGCGGCGGCAGCAGCATCGATACCGCCAAGGGTGTCGCCGCGATGGCGACCAACGCGGGCACCATCCTGGATTACGAAGGCTACGACAGGATTCCCAACGCGCCGCTGCCGATCTTCGCGATTCCGACGACGTCAGGCACGGGCAGCGAGTGCACCGCGTCGACGGTCTTCACGAACAAGGAGACGCTGTTCAAGACCGTGATCATCAGTCCGCGGCTGTTTCCGCAACTGGCGATCCTGGACGCCGAGCTGACGCTGAAGCTGCCGCCGGCCATCACCGCCGCGACCGGCATGGACGCGCTCACCCATGCGATCGAATCCTATGTATCGAAGCAGGCGAATCCGGTCAGCCAGGCGCTGGCGCTGGGCGCGGTGCGCTTGATCGGGCGCAGCCTGCGCAAGGCCTACTACGTCGGTTCGGACCTCGCAGCCAGGGAAGACATGCTGGTGGGGTCGTTCCTTGCCGGCGTCGCCTTCTCGCAGTCGAAGCTGGGCAACGTCCATGCGATCTCGCACACGATGGGCGGCGTGTTCAACATCGCCCATGGCATCGCCAATGCGGCGCTGCTCCCCTACGTGATCGCGTTCAACGGGCCCGCCTGCCCGGAGCGCTATCGCGACATTGCCGACGCGCTCGGTGCCGAGGTGGCGGGCGTCGATGCCGAAACCGCGGCGCGCCGCCTGGTGGCGCAGATCGTCGAGCTCAACCGCGCGCTCGGCATTCCTTCGAACATCCGCGAGCTCGGTGTCGACCTTGAGCACCTGCCGCAGATGGTCGCCGATTCGATGCGCAGCGGCAACGTCCTGGTCAACCCGCGCCTGACCACGGCGGGCGATATCGAGCGGATCATCCTCGCCGCGCATGCCGGCAACCTTTGAGCGGCCCGCAGCGGCCGGGTCATTTCATCCATCATCCCAGCAAACAGGAGTCTCCATGTTTTATGAAATGCGGACCTATACGGTCCAGATCGGCAAGATGAAGGAATACCTGCAGCACTTCGAACAAGAAGGCCTGCCGGTGATTTCCCGCTATGCCACGCTCGTCGGCTGGTGGTACACGGAGATCGGCGAACTCAACCAGGTGGTCCATATCTGGGCCTACGAAAGCCTGGACGACCGCATCAAGCGGCGTGCGGCACTCTATGAAGATCGCGACTGGCTCGAGAAATTCATTCCCAAGGCCTTCCCGATGCTCGAGAAGATGGAGTCGAAGCTGCTGATGCCGGCGGCGTTCTCGCCGATCAGATGAGATGTTGCTGCAGCGCCTCGGCAAGCAGCCTTGCACCTGGTGACAGGTGCGCGCCGGCGCGGGTCACCACGCCGTAGGGCTCCTCGATGACCGGGATCGCGACCGGCAGGCGCGCCACCAGTCCGAACTGCTCGCCAAACGCCGCCACTTCGCGCGGGATCACGGCGACCAGTTCGGCGTTCGCCTGCAACAGGGTGAGGGCTGCAAAGGTCGATGCGGTCTCGATCGGATAGCGTGGCACGTCGATGCCGGCATCGGCGAGCACGCGCTCGAGCGCGAACCGCATCGGCGTGTTGACAGGGTAGGCTACCCATGACGCCTCCGCGAGGTCGCGCAAGCTCAGCGTCTTCCTGCGGGCGAGAGGATGCGCGCGCGCGGCCACCACCGCCAGCGGCTCGGATTCGAGCGGCACGCAGTCGTAAGCCTCCGGACGCCGGCTGCCGCCGCTGCGGCAGATGGCAAGATCGACGCGCCCCTCGTCGATCAGGGCCAGCAGGCTGGTGCTGGTCCCCTCCACGATCTCGATCGAAAGATGCGGCTGACGATGGCGCAGGTCGGTCAGCGCCCGTGTCAGCAGCGGCACCGCGCCCATGATGACGCCGACCGCAAGGTGGCCGCCGTGTCCCTGCGTCAGGGCAGTGACCTCGGCGTGCAGGTGTTCCAAGTCGCTGTAGATCAGGCGCGCATAGCGCGTGACGCAGCGCCCGAGATCATTGGCGACCAGTCCTTTCGGCTGCCGTTCGAACAGCGGCATGCCAAGGATGTCCTCGATCTCGCGCAGCACCTTGGTCGCGCCGGGTTGCGAGATGGCGATTTCCTCGGCCGCCTTGTGCAGCGAGCCATGGTTCTCCAGCGCGATCAACAGCCTCAACTGCTTGAGGCGAAGGCGCGATGCAATGTTGGCGAGGGAAGGGACAGCCAGCGGCTTCATGGCAACGACAGGACCGAAAGCCGACACTATAGCTTTTTGCGGCGTTGGACGGCGCTCGTCTGCGACATCTCACTTCTCACTTCTCCTGCCGCCGCGTGGGCGCCGGCACAGCACTCACGACGTGACCAGGGCGCGCCTGTCTGCCCGGCTGAGCCACACCACCAGGAATCCCGCCGCAGCCAGCAGGCCGCCGGCGACTGGCACTGCGCTGTAGCCGAGGTCCAGACTGATGACCCCGCCACCCAGCGCGGCACCCAGGGCATTGCCGAGATTGAACGCGCCGACGTTGATCGACGAGGCGAGTCCCGGTGCTTCCGCCGCGGCTGCCATCACCCGCATCTGCACTGGCGGGACGACGGCGAAGGTCGCAGCGCCCCATGCCAGTAGTCCAAGGGCCGCGGTGACGTGGTGGGAGAGGGCGAAGGGGAGCGCCAGCATGATGACGGCGAGCGCCGACAGGACGAGCTTCGTCGCGCCATCGAGCGACCAGTCCGCGAGCCGTCCGCCCACGTGATTGCCGACCGTGAAGCCAATGCCGATCAGCACGAGCGAGACGGTGACGAAGGTGTCGGATGCCCCGGTGAGATCCGTAAGCACCGGCGCGATATAGGTGTAGAGCGTGAACATGGCGCCCGCGCCCAGCACCGTTGTCGCCATCGCCAGCAACACCGGCGGGCGGGTGAGCACCGCCAGTTCGCGGCGCACATTGGGCGGGGTGCCGCGCTCGCCCTGCGGCAACGCCAGCCAAAGCGCGGCAATGGCGACCAGCCCCAGCACTGCGGTGCCGGCGAACGCCAGGCGCCAGCCGACCTGCTGCCCGATCCAGGTCGCCGCCGGCACGCCGCCGATGTTGGCGATGGTCAGTCCCATGAACATCGTTGCCACGGCGCTGGCCTGCTTTTCCTTCGGCACCACGCTGGCGGCCACCACGGCCCCAAGGCCGAAGAAGGCGCCATGGTTGAGGCTGGTGACCAGGCGCGACGCCAGCAGCGTGGCGTATCCCGGCGCCAGCGCCGACAGCAGGTTGCCGACGGTGAAGATGGCCATCAGCGCCATCAGTGCGGTGCGCTTGCCGAAGCGGCTGAACAGCAGGGTCATCACCGGCGCGCCGACCATCACCCCAACCGCGTACGCGGTAATCAGCATGCCAGCGGTTGGGATGTTGACGTCGACGCCTTCGGCGATCACGGGGAGCAACCCCATCGGGGCGAATTCGGTGGTGCCGATGCCGAAGGCGCCGATGGCGAGCGCTAGCAGTGCGGTATTGGATTTCATCGTGGCAGATCCTGGCAGGTGCCTTATGCCGCGGCCTTGCCGTCGTAGGCGGGATAGTCGGTGTAGCCTTCGGCGCCGCCGCCATAGTGGAGCGCGCGATCGGACATGGCCAGGGGCCAGTCATTCTCGAGGCGTGCGACCAGGTCGGGGTTGGCAATGAACGGCTCGCCGAATGCCGCAATATCGATCAGGCCATCGGCGATGAGGCCATCGGCGCGTGCGCGCGTCATGCCTCCGGCAAGGATCAGCACGCCCGTGAACTGGCGGCGGAATTTTGCAAGGAAGTCACCTGGCGTGGCCGAACTGCCCCGCGTGCTCTGATCCATCAGGTGGACGTAAGCGATATTGCGCTTTGAGAGTTCATCGGCGAGATGGAGGTACGTTTCCTCGAGCTCAGGGTAGGCGGCCATGTCGCCGAGGCCGCCATAGGGCGACAAACGGATGGCCGTGCGTTGCGCACCGATCCGCGCCGCGACCGCGTCGATGGCTGCCAGGGCGAAACGGGTGCGGCTCTCCACGGTGTCGCCGCGGAATTCATCGGTGCGATCGTTCACCGTCGGGTTCAAAAACTGTTCGATCAGGTAACCATTTGCGCCGTGCAGCTCGATGCCGTCAAAGCCGGCCTCCATGGCATTGGCGGCGGCCTCGGCAAAATCGGCGATCACGCCATAGACCTCGCCGGTCGTCAGTGCGCGGGGCGCGGACACATCGACCGCACCCGGCGTGCCGTCGGCGGTGTAACCCCAGGCCTTGGTGTTCTTCGCGGTCTGGCCGGTGGCACTGACCGGCTGAATGCCGCCGGGCTGGATCGAAACATGGCTCACACGGCCGACATGCCAGAGCTGGGTGAAGATCGTGCCGCCCTTGGCGTGGACGGCGTCAGTGACTTTGCGCCAGCCATCGACCTGTTGTGGTGTGTACAGACCCGGGTTGAACAGGAAGCCTTGGGCGCTGGGCGATATCACCGTGCCCTCGGTCACGATCAGGCCGGCGTCGGCGCGCTGGCTGTAATAGAGCGCGTTGAGGTCGTTGGGAACCCCGTCCGGATTGCGGGAACGGGTCAGCGGGGCCATGGCGATCCGGTTAGCGAGCTGGCGCTCGCCCATGGTGAAGGGCTTGAACAGTAGACTCATTTTTGGACCTTGATCAGGGAGGGGTGCGGCCACCGGGGGTAGTGGCCGCGGGCTCGGGAAGTTCGTCGATGGACCGTAGTTTGCGCGGTTTATATTTGTTGATTAAGCCGTGTATGGGTCAAATACTTTTGATTTCATCTCAAGTGTCATGACCCAGGAGGTAGCAGCGGAGGCCACCGCCCAGACCAGGCATGGTGCTCGCGATAAACCCGGCGGTTATGCCGAAACGTGCTCAGCGGAGCCATTGGCGTCGCGGGCCCGTTCTGAATAGGGGGCGCGCGGGCTGTTGCCGGGTGCGCCATCCAGGTACGGGTCTGCCTTGCGCGCAGGACTGGCCGAGACACCGGTTCGGTCTAGCCCGGCAACCACTTGCAGGTCGGGATGCGAATCAGCTGCGTTGGCGCCGTCGTAGAACGGGTTGCGACGGTCATTGCCGCGCGCACCGTCCAGGTAGGGGTCGACCTTGCGGGTGGCAACGTAGCCATCCGATTGGTGACGCGGGCGTCGTCGGTTTAGGCGTCTCGAGGCGTGCTCACGCTCTCTTACTGTCCAGGCGCGACACGCCAGGAAGAACGCGCGTGCAAGAGGCCAACCCGGCTGCGTTCATTGTTGATCTTGAATCAAGACAGTTTGGTTCATAGACCACTTTTTGAGCAAGAGTTAAGCGGGCACACTGCGGTCCATTGCTTGTTGTTTCACGCCTTCGCAGGAAACCATCCATGCACGAACCGACCCGTCGCCCGCCGTTTGCCGGCAAGACGTTCGAAGTCCGCTACGCCGGGCTGACCGCAATCAACGCCTATGCCGAAGACGGCATCCACATGCGCTACGAGATCACCGAAGGCGACTTCGCCGGTGCCACCGGCGAAGTCGCCTACACGTGGCGGCACGTAGCCGGCGAGATCTATGCGATCTCATGGCAGGAAGCCGACCGTGCCACGGTCGTCCACCTCGACGACTTTGCCGCCGGCACTTCGCGTTCGTTCTTCACCGCGCCGTCGCTGGACTTCTACAGGCTCGAAGGCAGCCTGCGCGCCCTGTGAACGGCGCCATCGAACCGGGTTCGAACCCGTTGCGGTCGGCATCAATACTTGATTTTGGATCAAATATTTTTGTCCAGTAACGGCGTTTATTTCATCAGTTTCTACCGGCAGAATCTCCTCCAGATCAAACCGGTCCCCATCAAGGAGCACACCATGCGCAATATCCCCGCCTTCGGCCTCGGCACGTTCCGCCTGCAAGGCCAGCTTGTCATCGACTCGGTCCGCAACGGCCTCGAGCTCGGCTACCGCGCGATCGACACCGCCCAGATCTACGGCAACGAAGCGGACGTGGGCGAGGCGATCGCCGCGTCCGGCGTGCGCCGCGACGACCTGTTCCTGACCACGAAGATCTGGGTCGACAACTACGCCCGCGACAAGCTCGTGCCCAGTCTCGAGCAAAGCCTGGCGAAGCTGCGCACGGACTACGTCGACCTGACCCTGATCCACTGGCCCGCGCCCGGCAACGGCGTGCCGCTCGAGGCCTACATGACCGCACTCGCCGAGGCGAAGGAAAAAGGCCTGACGCGGCAGATCGGCATCTCGAACTTCAACATCGACCTGACCAGGCAGGCGATCGCCGCGGTCGGCAAGGACGCGATCGCGACCAACCAGATCGAGCTGAGCCCCTATCTGCAGGGCCGCAAGCTGGTGGACTTCCTGCAGCAAGAGGTGATCCACGTCACGTCGTACATGACGCTGGCATACGGCAAGGTGCTGGGCGACCCGGTGATCGGCGCGATCGCGCAGCGGCACCAGGCAACGCCGGCCCAGGTGGTGCTGGCCTGGGCGCTGCAGCTCGGCTACTCGGTGATCCCGTCGTCCACCAAGCGCGAGAACCTGGCCAGCAACCTGCTCGCGCAGACGCTGCGCCTGAGCGACGAAGACATGGCGCAGATCGCCGCGCTCGAGCGCAACGGCCGCGAAGTCAGCCCCGACGGCCTCGCGCCGCAATGGGACTGAACCCGCAGCGCCCCTTTTTCGTTCCGTCTTTCTTCGACCCGTCTTTCATCGATCCCTCCGCGGCCCGCAGGCCGCGGCTCCGATAGCACACGCACCATGACCCAGGATCCGCTGTTCCAATCGCTTCAACTTGGCGGGCTGATGCTGCCGAACCGCATCGTGATGCCGCCGATGACGCGCTCGCGCGCCAGCCAGCCCGGCGACGAGGCCAATGCGCTGATGGCCGCGTACTACGCGCAGCGCGCGGGCGCAGGCCTGATCGTCAGCGAAGGCACCTATATCGCCCCGCTCGGCAAGGGCTATGCCTGGACGCCCGGCATCCACACGCCCGCGCAGGTGGCCGGATGGCGCAAGGTGACCGAGGCCGTGCACGCCGCCGGCGGCCACATCTTCGCGCAGCTCTGGCATGTGGGCCGGCTGAGCCACGAGAGCCTGCTCGGCGGGCAACAACCCGTGTCGTCGTCGCCGATCCAGGCGCAGGGCGTAAACGTGTTCATCGCCGGCGAGGACGGCAGCACGCCCGGCTTCGTCCAGGCCTCCGCGCCGCGCGCGCTGAACGTCGACGAGATCCGCGAAGTCGTGGACCAGTACCGCGCCGCCGCGCGCAACGCGATCGAGGCGGGTTTTGACGGCGTCGAGCTGCACGGCGCCAACGGCTACCTGGTGAACCAGTTCATCGACTCGAACGCGAACACGTGCACCGACGCCTACGGCGGGTCGCTGGAGAACCGCCTGCGTTTCCTGGGCGAAGTCGCGCAGGCGCTGGTCGAAGGCACGGGCGACGCGTCGCGCGTCGGTATCCGCCTGGCGCCGCTGACCACGCTGAACGGCTGCGTCGACGATGATCCCGAAACGACATACCTTGCCGCGGCCAGGCTGCTCGGTGAGCTCGGCGTCGGCTACCTCCATATCGCGGAAGCGGACTGGGACGATGCGCCGCTGATGCCGGCGGCATTCAAGCGCAAGCTGCGTGAAGCGTTCCCCGGCGTGCTGATCTATGCGGGCAAGTACACCGCGGAACGCGCGCGCGAAGCCATCGCCGCGGGCTGGGCCGACCTGATTGCCTTCGGCCGTCCGTTCGTTGCGAACCCGGATCTGCCCGAGCGCCTGCGCGTTGGCGCGCCGCTCGCGCAGCATGACCGCGGCACGCTCTTCGGCGGCGGTGCACAAGGCCTGACCGACTACCCTACGCTGGCCGAAGCCGCAGCCTGAACGGAACCCGGAGATCGATGATGAAGACGACGTTCGCGAAACTCGCGTTGGCTGCCATGCTGCCGCTTGCCATGCACGCTGCCTCCGCGGCGGACTGGTATCCGTCCGCCTACGGGCAGAAGGATGAAATCGGCGCGGCGAACCTGCTGACCCCGGATGTGGTCAGGCAGGCCGTCACGCTGGTGAAGACCGGCAAAACCTACCCGCTGGCCGTACCGGTGGACAAGGACCTGCCCGCATTCCGCCACCGCAGCTTCCGGCTCTACAACGTGCAGGTGGGCCAGCAGGCTGGCAAGTCGCTGGGGCCCAACAAGTTCACCTTCAACGACGAACTCGTGAACGCGTGGACGGGTGTCGGCACGCAGCTCAACGGCATCGGCCACATCGGCATCGACAACGTCTATTACAACGGCAACAAGGCGGCCGACTTTGTCGGCGTCGATGGCGTGAAGAAGCTCGGTGTCGAGAAGGTGCCGCCGATCGTCACCCGCGGCGTCGTGCTCGACATGACCGCGCACTATGGCAAGGCGATCGTCCCCGGCGGCACCGAGTTCACCGTCGCCGACATCCAGGCGGTTCTCAGGAAAGAGGGCCTGACCCTGCGCAAAGGGGATGTGGTGCTGTTCAACACGGGGTGGCTGGAGCTGGTCGGCAAGGACAACAAGCAGTTCCTGGAAGTGGAACCCGGGATCGGCATGGAAGCCGCGCAGTGGCTGGCCGACCAGGGCATCGTTGCGTTCGGCGGCGACACATGGGCGTCCGAAGTCTATCCGAACCCGCGCGGCAATGAGGAGTTCCCGGTTAACCAGTACATGCTCGCCAAGCGCGGCATCTACAACCTGGAATTGATCGACAGCCGCGCACTCGTACGTGACAAGGCGTGGGAGTTCCTCTTTGTGCTGGGTCAGCCGCTGTACGTGGGTTCCACGCAAGTCAACGTCAATCCTGTAGCCATCCGATGAACTCGAATACGGCTTGCAAAAGCCACTGCGGCGAGTCCTGAGGACGCGCCGCCCTGCCTTCGGTGGAGTCGGACTTGCAGTTTGCATCTGCCAGGCCGCGCAGAAGCGTACTTAGTGCGTATCGTGCAATCCAAGCACATTGGCACCGATACGCGGATCGGTCGCACGTTCCAGTAGCTGTGGATGCGTGATGACCGTTACCTCAAGTGATCCGGTGCCGACCTCCATCGACAGGATATGGCCGCCGTACGTGTCGAAGCTGCTGTCGCCGGCCACGCCATGCGCATGGATCGACGGCTTGCCTTCCTTCCACGCCAGGCTGCCGACGATGCTGGCCATCTCCACGTTGCGGAAGGTGCGCGGGTTGAACTGCTTCTTCGCGGCATCCCAGAAGCCGAACGTGACGTTGGCGAAGCCGATCGCGGACAGGCTCGCGCTGGGCACCTTCTCGCAGAGGGCAAAGGCTTCGATCTGCTCGAACACGTTGTCGCCCATGCGCAGCACCAGCAGGTAGCCGGTGGGCGTCTTGATGTAGCGCGGCACGCGCTCGCGCGGGTAGTTGGGGTTCTGCGCACGGGCGTCCAGGGCCGCCTTGCATTCGGCGGAGGGCGTGGGCTGTGCCGCGGCTGGGGCGGGCATCAGGGCGATGGCGCCGACGGCGGTGGCCGCGGCGAGGCTGGCGAGCGCCCGGCGGGCGCGCAGGGTTTGGCGAACGATGGTCATCTGTTGTCTCCGGTCTGGTTTGTTTGCGGTTGGGTGGGTGGCTACGTCAGGAAAACTACGAGGCAGGCGGATGCGGCGGCAGCAGGATGTCCGTGCCGACCGCGCGGATGTCGGTGTGGCCGCAGAAGGCCATGGTCAGGTCGAGTTCCTTGCGGATGATCTCCAGCGCCCGCGTCACGCCGGCCTGTCCCATGGCGCCCAGCCCGTACAACATCGGGCGGCCGATATAGACGCCCCTGGCGCCAAGTGCGACCGCCTTCAGCACGTCCTGCCCGGAGCGGATGCCGCCGTCCATATGGACTTCGATGCGGTCGCCCACGGCCTCGGCAATGGCGGGCAGGGCCCGGATCGATGCCGGCGCGCCGTCGAGCTGGCGGCCGCCGTGGTTAGACACGATCAGCGCATCCGCGCCCGACCGGCATGCCAGCCGCGCATCCTCGGCATCCTGGATGCCCTTGAGCACCAGCTTGCCGGGCCAGCGGCGGCGGATCCACGCCACGTCGTCCCAGTCCAGCGTCGGGTCGTACTGGCGGCTCGACCAGTCGGCCAGCGAGCTCATGTCGTCGACGCCCTGCACATGGCCGATGATGTTGCCGAAGGTGCGGCGGCGCGTGCCCAGCATGCCCAGGCACCAGCGCGGCTTGCCCATCATGTTGAGCAGGTTGCGCGGCGTCAGGCGCGGCGGCGCCGACAGGCCGTTGCGCAGGTCCTTGTGGCGCTGTGCGCTGACCGGCAGGTCCAGCGTCAGCACCAGCGCCGGGCAGCCCGCGGCGCGGGCGCGGTCCATCAGGCGTTCGACGAAGGCACGGTCACGCATCACATAGAGCTGGAACCAGAACGGATGGCCGCCGGTGGCCTCGGCCACGTCTTCGATCGAGCAGATGCTGACCGTGGACAGCGTGAACGGCACGCCGAAATCGCGCGCGGCGCGGGCGGCCAGGATCTCGCCGTCGGCGTGCTGCATGCCGGCCAGCCCGGTCGGGGCGATCGCCACCGGCATGGCGACATCCTGGTCCAGCATGCGCGTGGTGACGCGGCGCTCGCCGATATCCACGGCCACGCGCTGGCGCAGCAGGATGCGACCGAACTCGCGCTGGTTGGCGCGGTACGTGGACTCGGTCCACGAACCGGAGTCGGCGTATTCATAGAACATGCGCGGCACCCGCTGCCGGGCGAGCCGGCGCAGGTCCTCGATCTCGTTGATGGATGGCATCTTGTGTCCTGCAAGGAAGGAAGATGGAGCGCGCCCGGCCTCAGTGCAGCCATGCGGCCGGCACCAGGATCAGCTGCGGGAACAGCACGAACAGGAACATCAGCGCGGTCAGGCTAAGCAGGAACGGCCAGACCCCGCCGATCACGCTGTCCAGGCTGCAGCGCGACGTGCCCGCCACCACGTTGAGCACCGTGCCCACCGGCGGCGTCAGCAGGCCGATGGCGTTGTTGAGCACGAACATCACGCCGAAGTACACCGGGTCGATGCCTGCCTTGGTGATCACCGGCATCAGGATCGGGGTCATGATCAGCACCGTCGGCATCAGGTCGAGCGCGGTGCCCACCACGATCACCAGGACCATGATGACGAACATCAGCAGGATCTTGTTGTCGATGAACGGCTCGAGCAGGTCGGTCACCTGCGCCGGGATATTGGCGATGGTGATCAGCCAGGCCGACACCAGCGCGCAGGCCACCAGGAACAGCACCGTGGCGGAGGTCTTGGCCGCGGTGACGATCAGTTCCGGCAGCGCGCGCAGCTTCAGTTCGCCGTAGACGAAGCGGCCGACCACCATCGCGTAGACCACGGCCACCACCGCCGCCTCGGTCGGCGTGAACGCGCCGATCTTCATGCCGCCGATGATCACCACCGGCAGCACCAGGGCCCAGATGCCGTCGAGCGCGGCTCTGGCCAGGCGGCGGGCATCGAAGGGTTCGGTGGGCGCCAGCTTTTCCTTGCGTGCGCAGAAGTGCCAGGTGACGGCGAGCGTCAGCGCCATCATCGCGCCGGGTGCGATGCCCGCGAGGAACAGCTTGGTGATCGACACCTGCGCGACCACGCCAAACACCACGATGGCGATCGACGGCGGGATCACCGGGGCGATGATGCCACCCGCCGCGATCAGTCCCGCCGCGCGCGGCACGTTGTAGCCGGCGTTGCGCATCATCGGGATCAGCAGCGCGGCGACCGCGGCGGTATCGGCCACGGCCGAGCCGGAGATGCTGGCCACCGCCGTCGCCGCGATGATCGCCACGTAGCCCAGGCCGCCGCGGACGTGCCCGACCGCCGCGTCGGCGACGCCCACGATGCGCCGTGACAGGCCGCCGGCATTCATCAGTTCGCCCGCCAGCATGAAGAACGGCACCGCCATCAGCGGATAGTTGTTGACGCCCTCGAGCATGTTCTGCGCGAGGATCTGCGTATCGAAGTTGCCCAGGTGCAGCATCAGCGCAACCCCGGATGCGAGCAGCGCAAAGGCGATGGGCATGCCGAGCGACATCGCGCCCAGCAGCGAGCCGACAAAGACAAAGATGGTCATGACAGGCTCCTTGCGCTTATTCGCCGGAGGCGCCGGACTGCGGCACCAGTTCATGCTGCGCCATGCGTCCGCTGGCGAGGCGCCACAGCCCGTGCAGCAGCATCGCTGCCATGCCGACGCTGCACACCAGCAGGCAGGCATAGACCACGCCCAGCGGCACGCCGGTGACGGGAGCGCGGTCGTCCATGCCGATCGCCACCAGCTGCCAGGCTCCGTGGGCCAGCAGCAGGCAGCAGCCCAGCGCGCCCGCGTCGGCGAGCAGGCGGCAGGCACGCTGCCCGGTCTCGCCCAGCCGCGATACCAGGGTGGACATGCCGAGGTGGGCCTTGTCATGCATGACCAGCAGGGCGCCTGTGAGCGTCAGCCACATGAAGATGAAGCGCGAGGCTTCCTCGGAAAAGGCAATGCCGGAATTGAAGACGTAGCGCAGCACCACGTTGCCAAAGACCAGCACGATCATGGCGGCCATCATGGCGACCATCGCGCCCTGGATCAGGCGCAGCGTAATTCGGTTCATGATTGAGGACTCCTGGGTGGACGGGGTTCAGCGCCGGCTCGCCCCGGGCGTCCCGATCCGGTAAAAGCGCATGGCGTTGTCGTGCCACACCGCCTGCGCGGCGGCGTCGGGCAGGCCTTCCAGCGCGGCGGCGACGGTATTGACGATTTCATGCAGCGATGCGCGCAGCCCCGACACGGGCAGATTGCTGGCGAACATGCAGCGCTGCCAGCCGAAGATCTCCAGCGCCTGGCGGATGACGGCGACATTGCCGGCGCGATCCCATGCCGCGCCCGGCAAGCCGAACTCGGACAGCTTCAGGTGCACGCCGGGCAGGCTGGCCAGGGCCGCCAGCCCGCGGCGCCAGCCGGACAGGCCCGTTTCGGTGCGGTCCCACGGCAGGCCGGTGTGTTCCACCACCACGGCCAGGCCCGGCACCGCCGCGATCGCCTCGGCGGCTTCCTCCAGGTGCCACCACGGCACCCGCAGGTCCCACGCCAGGCCGTGCTCCGCCAGCCGCTGCAACCCGGACAGCCAGCGCGGATCCTGCAGCGTGCCGCGCTGGCCGCGCACGCTGCCATCCGCCGCCTGGCTGGTGCGCGGCTTGCACCGCACGCCCCGCACCAGCGGGAAGGCCTGGTGCGCGCGCAGCTGTTCCGCCAGCGTGTCGCTGTTGAAGTCGGCATGCGCCACCACCGCGTTGGGAAAGCCATGGCGCGCGTGGACCTGATGCAGCCATGCGGTCTCGGCCACCGACTCGTCTGCATGCCGCTCGGCTTCCACGTGGACGCTGGCAGCGAAGGGCAGGCCATCCCACTGGCGCAGGTAGTCGGCAGGATCGAAGTCCTGCCGCAGCGCGGCATAGTCGCCAAGAAAGAACGCGGCGGCGTCATACCGCTCCTGTAGCCAGGGATAGCGTGCCGGGCCAAGCCGCCACAGGTGGTGGTGGGCATCGACGATGGCAGCTGGCAATGTGGACGATGCGGGCATGGCCGGCCTCCTAGCGCTGGGCGTCCATGGCGCGCAGCACGGCGTCGCCGTTCTTCTGCACGAACAGCTGGCGCGTCTCCTCGCGCACCACCTTGCGGATGCCGGCGTTGTCGGGATGCTCGTTGACCTGCACGCCCCTGGCGCGCAGCGCGGCGATCGCCGTGGCCTCGTTGTCAGCGTTCAGCTTGCGCTGGTAGGTGGCGGCGGCAGCGGCCTCTTCCAGCAGCACTTTCTGGTACTCGGGCTTGAGCGCGTCGAACTTCGCCTTGTTCATCAGCACCACCAGCGCGGTATAGGCATGGCGCGTCATCGACACGTACTTCTGCACCTCGTACATCCTGGCCGAGACCATCAGCGTGGGCGGATTCTCCTGCCCGTCGACCGCGCCGGATTCCAGCGCGCCGAATACTTCCGCGAACGGCATCGGCTGCGGGCTCGCGCCCAGCAACTGGAAGGCCTTGATATGCGACGGGTTGGGCGTGGTGCGGATCTTCAGGCCGCGGATGTCCTCGGCCTTGTTGACCGGGCGCTTGTTGTTGCCAAGGCTGCGGAAGCCGATCTCCCAGAAGGCCAGTCCCTTGATGCGGTGGGCGCCCAGCTCGTCCAGCAGCGAGCGGCCGATCGCGCCGTCCAGTACCTTGTAGGCCGACGGGCCATCCTCGAACTGGTAGGGCAGGTCGAGCACGTTCAGGCGTGGCGCCAGGCCCGTGACAAAGGGATTGCCGGTGGCGCCGATATCGATGGTGCCGCTGCGCACGCCGGTCACCAGCGTGGTGTCGTTGCCGAGCTGGCTGTTGGCAAAGACCTGGATCTCGACGCCGCCCTGGGTGCGCTCCCTGACCTTCTTGCTGAAGGCGAGCGCGGCCAGGTGCTGCGAATCGGTTTCCGGAACGGTATGGGCGAAGCGCAGCTTTACCGGTGCCGGTGTCTGCGCGTGTGCCTGTGCCACGCCGGCAACGGACAATAGCGCTGCCAGCACGATATGCGGGATAACGTGTTTCATGGTGTCTCCTGGGTTTGTCATGCGGCCCGGTCGATGTGCGCCGGGCTCTCGGTGCCCCGTGCGGGGGCGGATATCAGGGCGGCGGATGCAGCAGGGCACGCCGGGCCAGACTGTCCATCAGTGCGCCGATGCCGAAGGTCCACGGCGGCAGCGCGTCGCTGGTGCCGACCCAGTTCACCAGGCCGCCGAGGCGCGGCGCGGAGACGCTGACGCGGTCGCCGAGGTGATGGGTAAAGCCGGCGCCAGCTGCGTCGCGATCCTGCACCGGCGCGAACAGCGTGCCGCAGAACAGCATCATGCCGTCGGGGTACTGGTGGTGCGCGCCCATCGCATGCGCCACCAGTTCCTGCGGCGAACGGCTGATCTGCGTCATGGCGCTGGCGCCATGCAGCACGAAGCCATCCTCGCCCTCGATGGTCAGGCCGATCTCGGTACGCGCGATCTCGTCGATGCCGAAATGCGCATCGCACAGCCGGATCCACGGGCCGATGCCGCAGGACGCGTTGTTGTCCTTGGCCTTGCCCAGCAGCAGCGCGCTGCGCCCCTCGAAGTCGCGCAGGTTGACGTCGTTGCCCAGCGCCGCGCCGACGATCTTGCCGCGCGGCGAGACCGCCAGCACCACCTCCGGCTCGGGGTTGTTCCAGGTCGATGCCGGATGCAGGCCGACATCCACGCCGGTGCCCACCGATGACAGCGGCGCGGCCTTGGTGAAGATCTCCGCGTCCGGGCCGATGCCGACTTCCAGGTATTGCGACCACAACCCTTGCGCGACCAGCACATCCTTGATGCGCATGGCTTCGGGCGAACCCGGGCGAATGGCGGCAAGGCCCGTGCCGATGATGGCGCTGACGCTCTCGCGCACCGCGGCGGCGCTGGCCGCGTCGCCGCGCGCGCGCTCCTCGATCACGCGCTCGACCAGGCTGGCGGCAAAGGTCACGCCGGCGGCCTTGACCACCTGCAGGTCGTTCGGCGCCAGCAGGTGGCGGTGTTCCGGGTCCGGCCCATGCGCGCAGGTCGCGTCGAGCCAGCCCTGCAGCGGGCCCAGCGAAGGCCCGACGGCCTGCCGCACGCGTTCGGCGCACTCCGGGAGTGCGAGCAGGCCGGCAATCGTGGGCGCGGTGGCCGTGATATCGAACAGCTCCGCGCCGCGCACGACTACCGTCACGGGGCCGCCGTGCGGGCCGGGCAGCCACGCGCGGCCCACCAGCAAGGCGCGGTCCGCGTCGCGCGGCAGGGTTTCCTCAACCGAGATGCGTCGTGTCATGTCACACCTTGACGTTGGCGTCCTTGACCACGCGCGCCCACTTGGCGCGCTCCGTGGCGATGAACTGCGCGAAGCGCGCCGCGCTGCCGCCGCCGTCCTCGGCACCGAAGCCGGCCAGCTTGCCCGCCACGTCGGGCAGCGCCAGCACCTTGTTCAGGTCCGCGTTCATGCGCTGGACCATGGGCGTGGGCAGCCCGGCGGGGCCGACCAGCCCGTACCAGGTGCCGGCATCGAAGCCGGGAAAGCCGGATTCCGCCAGCGTCGGCACGTTGGGATAGCTGGCCGCGCGGCGCGGGCGGGTCTGCGCGATCGCCACCACCTTGCCGCCCTGGATCTGCGGCGTGGCGGAGGTCATGGTCTCGAAGCTGAAGTCGATCTGGCCGCCGATCAGGTCGGTCAGCATCGGCGCCGAGCCGCGATACGGCACATGCAGCGCATCCACGCCGGCACGGAGCTTGAACATTTCCAGCGCCAGGTGCTGCGCCGCGCCGGCGCCGGACGAGCCGAAGGTGATCTTGCCCGGCTGGCCGCGGCACAGCGCGACCACGTCGGCCACCGAGCGCGCGCGCCCGCCGGTAGGGCAGATCAGCAGGTTGGGCGTGACGCCGACCAGCATGATCGGGGTGAAGTCCTTTTCCACCGAGTAGCCCAGCTTGGGGTACAGGCTGGGCGCGATGGCATGGTTGCTGATATTGGTCATCAGCAGCGTGGTGCCGTCCGGCGCCTGGCGCGCGGTGTACTCGGCGGCGACCACGCCGGCGGCGCCCGGCCGGTTCTCGACGATGACCGACACGCGCCACAGCGCCGACAGTTGCTGCGCGAGCACGCGCGCCATCACGTCGGTGCCGCCGCCGGGCGGGAAGCCGACGATGATGCGGATCGGACTGGTCGGCAGTGCCTGGGACCGGGCTGCCAGCGGCGTGGCCAATGTGGCCGCGCCCGCGCAAAGGAAGGTGCGACGTCGCATGCGTAGTCTCCTGAGGTTGTTGTTGGTGTAGGGAAACGGCGGCGCCTTACAAGGACGCCTGCAGCAGCGCCAGGTAGTCCTGGGCGCTGGCCTCGCGCGGGTTGGTCTTGTGGCAGTGGTCGGCCAGCGCGTAGTCGATGACGCGCGGGAACAGCGCCGGATCGACGCCCATTTCGCGCAGGCCCGAGGGCAGGTCCAGGCGCCGGTTCATATCGGTGATGGCCGTGCCGACGGCGCTGGCATCGGGCAGTCCCATGGCCTGCGCGATGCGCCCCAGCTTGTCGTCGGCGCGCATCGACGGTGCGTCGGCGTTGAAGCGGATCACCGCCGGCAGCAGCACGGCGTTCAGGGTGCCGTGGTGCAGCGTGGGCATCAGCCCGCCGAGGGCGTGGCTCAGGCTGTGCACGCAGCCCAGCCCCTTCTGGAACGCGAGCGCGCCCTGCATCGATGCGCTCATCATGGCCAGGCGCGCGGCACGGTCCTGCGGATCCCGGCGCGCGCGCTCGATATGCAGCCAGGCGCGGCGCAGGCCATCGAGCGCGATGCCGTCGGCGGGCGGGTTGAAGGCCGGGGCCATGAAGGTTTCCAGGCAATGCGCGATGGCATCCATGCCGGTGGCCGCCGTCAGTATCGGCGGCAGGCCCAGTGTCAACTCCGGATCGCAGATTGCCACGCGCGGCACCAGGTACGGCGACAGCACGCCGACCTTGCGGCCGTCGTCGAGGATCAGCACGGCGCCGCGGCCGACTTCGCTGCCGGTGCCGGCGGTGGTGGGGATCGCAATCACCGGAGCGGTGGCAGCCGTGATGCGTGCCACGCCGCCCTCGATCGCGGCGAACTGGCGCAGCGGGCCGTCGTGGGTGGCGCAGACCGCCACCCCCTTGGCCAGGTCGATCGGTGAGCCGCCGCCCACCGCGATGATGCCGTCGCAACGGTACTCGCCATAGAGGCGCATGGCCTCGCGCATGGCGGCTTCGGTCGGGTTGGACGGCGTGCCGTCGAAGATCACTGCCTCGCAGCCGGGGCGCAGCTGCTCCAGCACGCGCTGCACGATGCCGGCGGCCTTGACGCCGGCGTCGGTGACCACCAGCGGGCGCGTGATGCCGATGCGCTCGCATTCCTGGGCCAGCAGCCCGATCGCGCCGAAGTCGATCTGGATCTGGGTGATGTAGTTGATCAGGGCCATCTTGTCTCCATGCTGTGTGGGGTGCGCCGTGTGCCCCGGGGGGCGGGCCGGCTGCATTGGTGACGAAGTCTAGGAACAAGGCCCGCGGGTCACAACGTGGATTTACTTGAAGGCAGCCCAAGAAAAACTCACAGCAGCGGACGCCTAGTTTTTCTTGAAACGGCGCTGAGATTTTCTCGTTTTGCGGCGCGCGGCGCGGGCCCTAGACTGGCGCAGACCAGCCGGACTCCGGACCATCGCCCGCACCATCCGGGCCTCCTCCACACCAACGACAACCATGAGACAACCGATTCTGATCGAACGCGACGCGCAGGTCGCCACCATCACGCTGAACAACCCGGACAAGCTCAATGCCATGGACCTGTCCATGTGGCAGGGGCTGACCGAAGCCATCCAGGGCCTGTCGGCCGACGACACGCTGCGCTGCGTGGTGCTGCGCGGCGCCGGCGACAAGGCCTTCGCCGCCGGCGCCGACATCGCCGAGTTCGACACCATGCGCGCCAACGCCGCGCAGGCGCAGCAATATGGCGAGATCACCAACGCCACCATGCGCGCCATCGCCGAATGCCGGCACCCGACCGTCGCGCTGATCCAGGGCGCCTGCGTCGGCGGCGGGCTGGAGATCGCGTCGATGTGCGACCTGCGCATCTGCGGCAGGTCGAGCCGCTTCGGCGTGCCGGTGAACCGGCTTGGGCTGGTGATGTCGTATGGCGAACTCGGCGGGCTGGTGGCGCTGGCGGGACCCGCGACCGCGCTCGAGATTGTGCTGGAAGGCCGCGTGTTCGACGCCGACGAGGCCCTGCACAAGCGCCTGGTCAACCGCGTGGTGGCGGACGAGGCCGTGCCGGACGAAGCCTACGCGGCGGCACGGCGCATTGCCGCCGGCGCGCCGCTGGTGGCGCGCTGGCACAAGCAGTTCGTGCGCCGGCTGCTCGATCCCGCGCCGCTGCGTCCGGAAGAGCATGCCGAGTCCTATGCCTGCTTCGATACCGAGGATTTCCGCATCGGGCACCGCGCCTTTATCGACAAGACCCGGCCGCAGTTCGTGGGCCGTTGACAGCACCTTTTTTCCAGACACCGCGGCGCCGCCATTCCAATGCGGCCGCCTCAACCTCAGGTGGTATCCATGAATTTGCCGTTATCGAAAATCAAGGTCCTGGACGTCAGCCAGATCATGGCGGGTCCGTTCTGCTGCATGCTGCTGGGCGACATGGGCGCCGACGTCATCAAGGTCGAGGCGCCGGGTGCCGGCGACCAGACCCGCAAGTCGATGGGCTTCCGGCTCAAGGGCGAAGACAGCGGCGGCTTCCTGGCGCTGAACCGCAACAAGCGCAGTGTCGAGATCGACCTGAAGAACCCGGCGGGCCTCGAGGCCTTCTATGAACTGGTGCGCGGTGCCGACGTGCTGGTGGAAAACAACCGTCCAGGCGTGGCTGCCCGCCTGAAGATCGACTATGCGGTGCTGCGCGAGATCAACCCGCGCCTGGTCTATGCCAGCATCTCCGGCTTCGGCCAGACCGGGCCGTGGTCGCGGCGCCCTGGGCTGGACCTGATCGCGCAGGCCATGTCGGGCGTGATGAGCGTGATGGGCCATCCGGACGCGCCGCCGGTCAAGGCCAGCGTGCCGATCGCCGACCTGGGGGCGGGGCTGTTCACCGCCTATGGCGTCCTGAGCGCACTGATGGGGCGCGAGCATACCGGGCAGGGGCAATACGTGGATGCGTCGCTGTTCGAGACGGCGCTGGGGCTGTCGGTGTGGGAGTCGGCCGAATTCTGGGGCACCGGCGACGTGCCGGTGCCGATCGGCAGCGCCAACCGCATGAGCGCGCCGTACCAGGCGGTGCGC
Source organism: Cupriavidus taiwanensis (assembly GCF_900250075.1). Lineage (NCBI taxonomy): Bacteria > Pseudomonadati > Pseudomonadota > Betaproteobacteria > Burkholderiales > Burkholderiaceae > Cupriavidus > Cupriavidus taiwanensis. The sequence goes on along the minus strand of NZ_LT977070.1, from coordinate 2,054,271 downwards.
GCCGCCGACCGGCACTTTGTCATCGGCGCGGCCAACCCCAAGCTGTGGGCCGCGCTGTGCGAGGTGATCGGGCGGCCCGACCTGCTGGCCGACCCGCGCTTTACCGACAACGCCGCCCGCATCCGCAACCGCGCCGCGCTGATCCCTGAAATTGAGGCAGAATTCGCGCGCAAGCCGGCGGCGCAGTGGGTCGATGCGCTGCTGGCGGCCGGTGTGCCGGCGGCGCCGATCTTCACCTACGACGAAGCGCTGGCCAGCGAGCAGGCGGTGGCGCGGGACATGGTGCTGGAGATCGATCACCCGGTCGAAGGGCGGGTCAAGGCGCTCGGGTTCCCGGTCAAGCTGAGCGGCACGCCGCAGCAGGTGCGCTATCCGGCGCCGCTGCTTGGCCAGCATACCGATGAGGTGCTGGGCGAGTTTGGCCTGGACGCGGCCACCGTCACGCGGTTGCGTGCGCAGGGGGCGTTCGGCGCACCGGCCCGCGCAAAGGAACTGGAACGCGGCGCTGCCTGAGCGCAGCCGCGGTCATCATCTATACCGATAAGAGACAGGAGACAACCATGACGATGTCATGTTCGCGGATGCGGCGCTGGGCGATGCCGGCGGCCGTGGTGCTCGGACTGCTGGGTGGTACGGCCACGGCGAGTGCGGAAACCTACCCCAGCCGGCGCATTGAACTGATCGTGCCGTGGCAGACAGGCGGCGGGGCGGACGTGGTGGCGCGCGCGCTGGCTGCCGCGGCCGCGAAACACCTGCCACAGCCGATCGTCGTGATAAACAAGCCGGGTGCCACTGGCTCGGTAGGCCTGGGCGAAGTGGTCAACGCGAAGCCGGACGGGTACAAGCTGGTGCTGTCGTCCAGCGAGCTGACCTTCCTGAATTACCTCGGGCTGGCCAAGTTCACCTACCAGGACCTCGTTCCCATCGCACGCCTGAACGCGGACCCGGCCGCCGTGGCGGTGCGGGCCGATGCACCGTGGACCACGATCGAGCAGTTTGTCGCCGATGCGCGCAAGCCGGACGCCAATATCCGCGTGGGTAACGCGGGGCAGGGCTCCGCGTGGCATATGGCGGCCGCCGCGCTGGCCGACAAGACTGGCGCGAAGTTCAACCATATCCCCTATGCCGGCGGCGCTCCCGCCACGCTCGCGCTGCTGGGCGGGCATATCGATGCGGTCACGGTCAGCACGGCGGAGGTCTTCACGCACGTGGCCGCGGGCAAGCTCAAGGTGCTGGCGGTGATGGCCGACAAGCGAGTCAGCGGCTTCGACAACGTGCCCACGCTGAAGGAGCGCAATATCGACCTGTCGATGGGCATCTGGCGCGGTATTTCGGCACCGAAGGGCACGCCGCCGGAGGTGATCGCGGTGCTGAAGACGGCGATCGCGAAATCCGTGCAGGAGCCGGTGATGCGCCAGACGCTGGAGAAGCTGCATTTCAGCACCGATACCTATGCCGATGACGTGACGCTGCAGGCCGCCATGGTGAAGGAGTCAGCGCAGTTCAGGCAGCTTGCCAGCCGCATCAGCGTCAAGGAGTAGGCCCATGCGCGACACACCCGCGGAGGGCACGGCGTCCGTCGAGCCCTTTATCGACGCGCACCAGCATTTCTGGGACCTGCAGCGCAACCCGTACCCGTGGCTGCAGGAAGAAACGGTGCGGAACTTCCGCTATGGCGATTACTCGGCGCTGCGCAGGAGCTATCTGCCCGAGGATCTCGCCCGCGATACGGCTGGCTGCGCGCCGGTGAAGACGGTGCATGTCGAGGCCGAATGGGCGCGCGCCAATCCCGTCGACGAGACCGCCTGGCTGGCGCAGCTCGCCGCACGGACGGGACGGCCAACGGTGATCGTCGGCCATGCCCAGCTTGACCGCGGCGATGTCGAGGAAGTGCTTGCGGGCCATGCCGCCTGCGCCATGATGCGCGGCATTCGCAACAAGCCGGTGACCGCGGCGCGGCGCGAGGATGCGCGGCGCGGCGTGCCGGGATCGATGGACGATGCGCGCTGGCGGCGTGGCTATGCCTTGCTGGCCCGGCACGGCATGTCCTTCGACCTGCAGGCGCCGTGGTGGAACCTGGATCAGGCGGCCGCGCTGGCACGGGATTTCCCGGGCACGCAGCTGATCCTGAACCATACCGGGCTGCCGGCCGATCGCAGTGAAGCCGGCCTGGCCGGCTGGCGCGCCGCGATGGCCGAGCTGGCCGGGCAGCCCAATGTCGCCGTGAAGATCTCGGGCCTGGGATTGCCGGGCAAGCCGTGGACGCAGGCTGACAACGTGCCCGTGATCCGCGACGCCATCGCCATCTTCGGCGCGGAACGCTGCATGTTCGCCAGCAACTACCCGGTAGACAGCCTGGTGGCAAGCTACGGCACCATCGTCGCGGGCTTCCGCGCCGCCATCGCCATCTATCCGCCCGAACAGCAGCGCGCGCTGTGGCACGACAACGCCGCTCGCTTTTATCGCCTGTAGCCTGAAAGGAACCCCTGATGAATAACGGATTGCAACCTGGCGCAACCTGCGCACGCACGCTGACGGTGGACCGCCAGCGCACCATCGATTTTCTTGGCGAGAGCCTGCGCATCTATGCCACGCCCGAGCTCGTACGCGATATCGAACAGACCTGCCTCGACTTCCTGCAAGGCTTTCTCGAGGATGGCGAAAGCTCGGTGGGCGCTGAGGTGTCGGTGCAACACACCGGTGCCACGCCGCTGGGCGGCGAGGTGCGCATCCACGCCGAGGTCACGGCCATCGATGGCCGCAGTGTCACCTTCAGCGTGACGGCCGACGATGCGGTGGAGCGGGTTTGCAGCGGCACGCATCGCCGCTTCGTGGTCGATGTCGAGCGCTTGCGCGCACGCGTGCAGAAAAAGACGGCATCGATGCCCGCCGCGGCCTGACTTCGCGCGGCCAGGCGCGTGCAGCTTGCGGGACGCGCCCCGCAAGCTGTGCTCAGACGGGGGACGGCTGCTGCTGTTCCGCCGACACTTCAGCGCGGATCCAGTCAGTGAAGCTGCGGATGCGGCGATCCTCCAGCCGCTCCTTCGGGAACACCACGAAGTAAGAGAATTCGACCGGCAGCCGGATCGCTTCGAACAGGCGCACCAGGCGGCCTTCAGCCAGGTCCTGCTCGATCCAGTTCTTCTTCACCAGCGCCACGCCCAGGCCATTGAGCGCGGCGTTGATGACCAGGTGGCTAGGCCAGAACGACGGCCCGCGGCTGGCGTCGACATCGGTCACGCCCGCATGCTCCAGCCACATCGCCCAGTCGGGGTTGCTCACGTCCGTATAGGTGCTGTCGTCGTGCAGCAGCGTATGGTGCTTCAGGTCGGACGGTGTTTCGAGCGGCTGCGGGCCTCGCAGCAGCGCCGGGCTGCACACGGGGATGACTTCGACCGCCATGCACAGCTCGCAGTGCAGGCCGGGGTAGTCGCCGCGGCCATAGCGGATCGCCATGTCGAAATCGTCGCGCTCGAAGTCGATGCGATGGTTCGAGGTGGATACCTTCAGGTCGATGTCCGGGTGCGCCTTCATGAAGCGGTCCATGCGCGGGATCAGCCATTTGACCGCGAACGTGGGCGGCATGTTGACCTTCAGCGCGGGGCGGTCCTTGCTGTGCAGGCGGTGCGTGGCATCGGCGAGCTGCTTGAAGGCCAGCTGCACGCTGGGCAGGTAGGCGGTGCCGGCCGGGGTCAGGACCAGCGCCTTGGCGTCGCGGATAAACAACTGCACGCCCAGGCTTTCTTCCAGTGCCTTGATCTGGTGGCTGACCGCCGACGGTGTGACGAACAGTTCCTCCGCGGCCCGCGTGAAGCTCAGATGCCGGGCAGCCACTTCGAACGCCCTGAGCGGGTTCAGTGGGGGAATCTGTCTCGACATAGCGGTGGTACGCAATCCTATTGACGCCTTGCCGACGTGAGGTGCGGCGGGACCGGCAAGCCGCTGCACGATAGCATTCACGCCGGGGCGGGGGAATAGGGCCTATCCCGATGTAGTGACTTCACTTGGTGCACCACCAACCCTGGGGAGCACCGGTAGACAGCGGTGCCGCCATGCGTCGCGACGGCACTTGGGTCAAACCGACCACCCCAGGCTCACCACCCCAATCACCACCCCCAACCCGATCCGATACCACGCAAACACCCGCAGCGAATGCCGCGCCACCAGCCGCACCAGCGCATTGACCACAAAGAGCGCGGAGAGGAACGCGGCGGTGAAGCCGGCGGCAATGGACCAGATGTCCTGTAGGCTGAGCAGGTGGTAGTGCCGCATGGCGTCGTAGGTGGCGGCGCCAAGCATGGTGGGGATGGCAAGGAAGAAGGAAAACTCGGTCGCCGCCTGCCGCGACACGCCCGACAGCATGCCGCCGATGATGGTGGCACCGGAGCGGGACGTGCCGGGAATCATCGCCACGCACTGCGCGAAGCCGATGCCGATGGCCTGTTTCCAGCCGAAGTCTTCGATGGCGTGGATGCGCGGCACGGTGCTGCGGCGCTCGACCCAGAGTATGACCAGGCCGCCCGCGATCAGTGCGGCGGCGACCACGGCCGGATCGAACAGATGGTGCTTGATCGGGCCGATGAGCAGCGCGCCGATGACCGCGGCCGGCAGGAAGGCGACCAGCACCGCGGTGGCGAAGCGCAGCGCGTCGGGATCGCGCCGCACCACGCCTTCGCACAGGTCGGTGATCTTTGCACGGTACAGCCAGCACACGGCCAGGATCGCGCCCAATTGGATCACCACGTCGAACACGCGCGCCTCGTGCGAGGCGAAGTCGATCCAGTCGCCGACCAGGATCAGGTGCCCGGTGCTCGAAATGGGCAGGAATTCCGTCAGGCCCTCGAGCAGGCCGAGAAGGAATGCCTTGCCCAGGTGGATCCAGTCGATCATTTGGCGGCGGCCTCGTGGTTGCTGTGCGGTTCGGAAGGGGCGTGGGGCAGGAGACCGTCAGGCCGCCAGGCTGTGCAGCAGCTGGGGCTCGCGCTGCTCCAGGTAGCGGCGGAACTGTGCGCCGGTTTCCTGGTGCTTCAGCGCAAACTCGACGGTCGCCTTGAGGTAGCCCAGCTTGCTGCCGCAGTCATAGCGCGTGCCGTGATAGCGATAGGCCAGCACCTGTTCCTGGCTCAGCAGCGACTGGATCGCGTCGGTCAGCTGGAACTCGCCGCCGGCGCCGGGCTTGAGCGCGCGCAGGTGGTCGAAGATGCGCGGCGTCAGGATGTAGCGGCCGACCACGCCAAGGTTGGACGGCGCCTCTTCCGGCGCGGGCTTCTCGACGATGCCCGAGACCTTGATCACGCCTTCGGCCCACTCGCGGCCCTCGACCACGCCGTAGGAGCGGCTCTGCTCCGGCAGGATCTCTTCGACGCCCAGCACCGAGCAGTTGTAGTGGTCGTACGCATCCACCATCTGCTTCATCACCGGCGGCTGGCCGTCGATCAGGTCGTCGGCCAGCATCACGGCGAACGGGGCGTCGCCCACCAGCTTGGCCGCGCACAGCACCGCGTGGCCCAGGCCCAGTGCTTCGGACTGGCGCACGTAGAAGCATTCGACGTTGGCCGGCTTGATCGAGCGCACCACGTCCAGCAGCGCCTGCTTGTTCTTGGCCTCGAGTTCCACCTCCAGTTCGAAGGCCTTGTCGAAATGGTCCTCGATGGCGCGCTTGGAACGGCCGGTGACGAAGATCATCTCGGTGATGCCCGCGGCCATGGCTTCCTCCACGGCGTACTGGATCAGCGGCTTGTCCACCACCGGAAGCATTTCCTTGGGGCTGGCCTTGGTGGCCGGGAGGAAGCGGGTGCCCAGGCCTGCGACCGGGAAGACGGCCTTGCTAACGCGACTTGTCATTTCAATGGTTCCCTTCATAAGGTTCGGCAACGCCTGGGGCGTTTGCAGGGATTGCAGCGACGTCTGGCTTCATCCGACGGCAAAGAAAGAGGGTGTAGGCGCAACAGGGAATCAATCGCCTACACCCTTAAGTCGGCACGGGGTGCCACCCGCGATTGTGCTGCGTCGCACCACCCGCGGTACCCCTCACGCGTTGGGACGGAATTCGTTTCCACTCTGATGGGGGGATCGGAAACTTGGTAAAAACGCCGGCCGCGCCTTGAAGATGTAGTCCCGCGAGCCATAAACTTCGCCGGTCATTTACGGATGACGCAGTGCGGAAAAGAGCGCGCCCAGCGCGCCGGGCACACACCAGTCAACACCGCCAGGTTCAGATCCGCGGGCGTACAACAAGCGGACAGGCCCCTCAGCGGGTGCCATGTCGAACCGGCGGAGTCACCGCTGCGCATCGCGACAGCGGTGGCGGCGGGCCATGCGGGTCTTCTTGCAAACAAGGGAATCATCGAGAGTGCTAAAGCTTTCAAGCAGCTTGAGGTTTGGCAGGGCCGTCATGTGCCTGGGGATCGTTCCGTTGCTGGCATCGTGCGCGCTGGCGCCGGGCATGCGCTTCGATCCGCAGCGCCCGCTGGATCCGGAGGACCCGCAGTCGGTGCCCAAGGTCACGCAGATCACGCCGGCGCTGGTGCGCACGCTGAAGGCCGCCACGCCGCCCGCGAACGCCGGCGTCGAAGCCTTGTTCGGCGAGCCCGGACCTTATACCGTAGGCGTCGGCGACATTCTCTCGATCGTGGTGTGGGACCATCCGGAGCTGGTGTTCCCCACGCAGACCTACTCGATCGGCGCCGCCTACGAGATCCCCAGCTACAGCGGCGCGGCCAACATTCCCGGCTATGTGGTCAGTCCGGCGGGCACCATCCAGTTTCCCTATGCCGGCGTGCTCAAGGTGCTCGGCCAGACCCCGGACCAGATCCGCGGGCAGCTGAGCACCCAGCTCAAGCCGGTGGTGACGATGCCGCAGGTCACGGTGCGCGTGCTGGCGTTTCGCAGCAAGCGTGTCTACCTCGACGGCGAAGTGAAGACGCCGGGCCCGCAGAATATCGACGACGTGCCGATGACGCTGGTCGAGGCGCTCAACCGCGCCGGCGGCATCAACGTGCTGACCGGCGACAACAGCCGCATCCGCATCTCGCGCGAGGGCAAGATCTACTACGTCAGCCTGCCGGCGCTGCTGCAGCAGGGCATCGATCCGGCGCGCATCCTGCTGCGCAACGGCGACATCGTGCGCGTGGAGCAGCGTGAGGACAGCAAGGTCTTCGTGACCGGCGAAGTCGTCAAGCCGACGCCGGTGATGCCGCGCAACGGCCGGCTCACGCTCAGCGAAGCGATCGGTGAGGCCGGCGGCCTGAATCCCAATTCGGCCAACGCCAAGGAACTCTACGTGATCCGCAAGGCCGCCGACGGCGAGGCCGAGGTGTTCCACCTCGACGGCAAGTCGCCGGTCGCCTTCGCCCTGGCCGAGGCCTTCGAGCTGAAGCCGCGCGACGTGGTCTATGTCGATGCCGCGGGCGTGGTGCGCTGGAGCCGCGTGATCAACCAGCTGGTGCCGAGCGGCAACTTCTTCACCTCCACCGCGAACGCAGTCAAATGATCAAGACCGTACTCGTGGTCTGCATCGGCAATATCTGCCGCAGCCCGATGGCACAGGGCCTGCTCAGGCAGGCGCTGCCCGACGGCGAGGTGGTCTCCGCCGGCCTGGGCGCGCTGTCCGGGCACGCGGCGGATCCGCATGCGGTGGACCTGATGAGCCGCCAGGGCGTGGATATATCCGGGCACCGGGCGCAGCAACTCAATCACGTGCTGATCCGGCGCGCGGACCTGATCCTGGTGATGGACGGCGCGCAGCGGCAGGAGATCCAGCGCCTGCACCCGGCCACCACCGGGCGCGTGTTCCGCCTGGGCGAGCTGGAAAAGTTCGATGTGCCCGATCCCTACCGCCAGCCCCGTGCGGCATTCGAGAGCGCGCTGCAGCTGATCCAGCGCGGCGTGGAGTCCTGGGTGCCGCGCATCCGGGCCCTGGGTTAAACCGATACCGTCCTGCTTGCCATGAACCAGTCCACTTATATTCCCGTCGCGGCGCCGGCCCAGTCGGACGAGATTGCCGTCGTCCGCTACCTGGACGTGCTGGTGGCAAACCGCTGGCTGATCGCGGCCATTGCCTTCGCCATCCTGACGCTAGGGGTTGCCTACGCGTTCCTGGCGCGCCCGGTGTACGAGGCCAATATCCTGGTGCAGGTCGAGGACAGCCAGAACAGTCCCAACGGCCTGCTGGGCGATGTCTCGTCGCTGTTCGACGTCAAGACGCAGGCGACCGCGGAAATCGAGATCCTGCGCTCGCGCATGGTGGTCGGCAAGGCGGTCGACAACCTGCGGCTCTATATCGATGCCAAGCCGAAGTATTTTCCGCTGGTCGGGCCCTGGATCGCCAGCCAGTCGAAGGGGCTGTCCGAACCCGGCCTGTTCGGCATGGGCGGCTATGCCTGGGGCGGGGAAGCGATCGAGGTGCCGACCTTCGACGTGCCCGAGGCGCTGCAGGGCGAGAACTTCCTGCTGGTGAGCCTGGGCGATGGCCGCTACCGGCTCGAGCAGAGCAGCCTGGACCAGCCCATCGTCGGCCGCGTCGGCGAAGCGGTCGAGGCCAGCCATGCGGTCGGCGAGATCCGGCTGCTGGTGACGGCGCTGAAGGCCAAGCCGGGCATTGCCTTCAACCTGGTGCGCCAGTCGCGGCTGAAGACGCTGGAACAACTGCAGCAGCAGCTGAACATCGCGGAGAAGGGCAAGCAGAGCGGCGTGATCGGGGCCTCGCTGGAAGGCAATGACGCCAGGCTGACGGCGGCGATCCTCAACGAGATCGGCGACGAGTACGTGGCGCAGAACATCAACCGCAAGGCCGCGGAGGCGGAGAAGTCGCTGCTGTTCCTCAACAACCTGCTGCCGCAGCTGAAGGGCGAGCTCGAGCGCGCCGAAGTGAAGTACAACGCCATGCGCAACGAGCGCGGCACCTTCAACCTCAGCGAAGAGGGCAAGGCCTTCCTGCAGGAGAGCGTGACCGCCGAAACCTCGCTGCTGGAACTCAAGCAGAAGCGCGCCGAGCTGGTGACCCGCTTTGCCCCCGGCCATCCGTCGATGCAGGCGGTCGACAAGCAGATTGCCGCGCTGGCCGCCAAGGCGGGGGCGGTAGCCGGCCGGGTCAAGACCCTGCCGAACCTGGAGCAGGATACCGTGCGCCTGATGCGCGACGTGCAGGTCAACAATGACCTCTATGTCGGCATGCTGAACAATATGCAGCAGCTCAAGCTGGTGAAGGCGGGCAAGGTCGGCAGCGTGCGCCTGGTCGACACCTCGCCGGTGCCCGAGGAGCCGGTCAAGCCGAAGAAGGCGCTGGTGATCGTGCTGGCGGCGGTGCTTGGCCTGCTGGCCGGGGCGGTGGTGGCCTTTGTCCGCAATGCCCTGTATGGGGGGATCACCGATCCCAAGGACATCGAGGAACACACCGGACTCAGCGTCTATGCGACCGTGCCCCAGTCCGAACACCAGCTCACCATCAGCAAGGACATCCAGGCGCGCAAGCGCGGCCACTACCTGCTGGCCGACCGCTTCCCCAACGAGCCCTCGGTGGAAAGCCTGCGCAGCCTGCGCACGTCGCTGCAGTTCGCGATGCTGGATGCGCCCAACAACCGCGTGCTGCTGACCGGTGCCACCGCCGGCGTGGGCAAGTCCTTCGTCTCGGTCAACCTGGCCGCGTTGATGGCCTCGGGCGGCAAGCGCGTGCTGCTGGTCGACGCCGACATGCGCAAGGGCTACCTGAACCAGTATTTCGGCAAGGACCGCGAACCCGGTTTGTCCGACGTGCTGGCCGGCAAGCTGGCGCTGGAAGACGTGATCCACCGCGACGTAGTGCAGGGACTGGACTTCATCGGCACGGGGACGATCCCGCCGAACCCCGCCGAGCTGATGCTGAAGGAACGCATGGTCAGGCTGCTCGAGGAGCTCAGCGCGCGCTACGACATGCTGATGGTCGACACCCCGCCGGTGCTGGCCGTCGCCGATGCCGCGATCCTGGCCGAGCGTTGCGGCACGGTGTTCCTGGTCACGCGATTCGGCAAGAGCTCGATCGGCGAGATCTCGGAATGCGCCAAGCAGCTGGCGCAGGTCAACGTAAGCGTGAAGGGTGTGATCTTCAACGGCCTCGACCCCAACGCCTTCCGCTACGGCTATGGCTCCAAGTACGGGCGCTATCGCTATGCCTACTACGGCTACTCTCAGAGCGAGAAGGCTTAAGCCATGCAAGCCGCGCGACTGGACCGCGACTGGGTGCTGGCCGAGCGCGGGCTGGCCACGGTGGCGAGCCTGGTGCTGAGCCTGCTCTACCTGGTGATCTATTTCTTCGGCCGCGACGCGCTGCCGGAAAAATGGGTCACCGATTCCAACAAGATGCTGGAATTCCTGGTCAGCGGCTCGACCGACCTCGACGATTCGTTCGCCGCCACCGCCAAGGTGTTCTCGGTGTTCGGCGCGGAATATGTGAATGTGGTCACCGCCACCGTCGGCGTGGCCTATCTGGCGATGGCGTCGAGCCGGGTGGCGAGCCTGCGTGACCTGGCCACGCGCTGGCTGTTCGTGCTGCCCTGCATGCTGCTGAACCTGCTGTCGCCGGGCAAGGAAACCGTGGTGATCGCGATGTCGATCGTGCTGGTCATGGGCGGAATGTCGCGCGGCGTGTCGTTCCGCGCGCTGGTGGTCATGACCATGGTGCTGTACGGTTGCTACGCGCTCTTTATCCGCAATTACTACGCGATGATCCTGGTGCTGGCGCTCGGCATCCGCGCAACGGCGCGGCTGAGCCCGGCATGGAAGGCCATCGTGCTGGCCTGCGTGGTGGGCGCGATCCTGGTGGCACCGTCCGAGATCCTGTATATCCTGCAGTCGCCGCGGGACATCTCGAACAACTATGCGCTGAGCATCGGCAGCGACAACCGCACCATGATCTGGAACCTGTATCCGCCCACATCCGGTGTCAATTTCATCGTCAACTACCTGTACGCGGCGGTCATGTTCGTGTTGCCGGTGATCAGCTTCCGCGCGCCGGTCGACCTGGCCATGATGCTGATGCATGCGGCAATCCTGCGCGTGGCGCTGCGCGGCTTGTCCGGCACGCCGGCGGCGACCGACGCCGAGCGCAAGCGCCGCTGGTTTGCCACGCTGGTCGTTGCGCATATCCTGGTGCAGTTTATCTTCGAGCCTGACCTGGGCAGCTATGTTCGCCACCTCACCTCGGTCAGCCTGTTCCTCATCCCTTTGCTAACAGCCTTGCCGGCCAAACAAGATGAAGCACGTCGTCATATGCGCGGTGCCATACAGTGACAACCTCGGCGATGCGGTGATCGCCGAAACGCTGGGCCACCTGATCCGCCAGGCCGTGCCGGATTGCCGGGTCAGCTACCTGGACATCGCCGGGCGCACCCGGCTGGGGGAAAACTCGCTGAAGAAGGGCCGCCTGATGCGGATCTTCTCGCGGCTGCCGGGCTGGGCCCGTGTGCCGGTGCTGACCGCAGCCATCTGGCTGAAATACCGGCGGCAGTGGCGCACCCGCTGGCAGCAGCAGCTGGCCGATGCCGATATGGTGGTGGTCGGCGGCGGCCAGCTGCTGTGCGACGTGGACCTGAACTTCCCGCTCAAGCTCTACCTGCTGGCCCGGTGCCTCGGCAAGGACGCCAAGGTTGCGCTGGTGTCGGTGGGCGTGGCGGCCGGCTGGTCGCGGCTGGGGCGCTACCTGGTGTCGCGCTTCTTTGCGCTGGCGGCGCCGCAATTCGTCTCGGTGCGGGATGAAAGCTCGCGCCGCAATATCGTTGGCCTTGGCGCGGGCGAGCCTTGCGACGTCGCCATCATCCCCGATCCCGCCATCCTGAGTGCGTCGCTGTATGCGGAGCACGGGCTGGCGAAGCGCTGGGACGTGGGCATCTGCGTCTCGGACGTCGAGTCGCTGCACTACAACGCGGACCTGGTCGCGGTATCGGAGCAGGGCGCGGGGCTGGGCATGTTCGTGGAACTGGTGCACAAGTTGCGGCAGGGCGGTCAGCGCGTGGTGCTGTTCACCAATGGCGCGGAGGAAGACAATCTCGCCGCGGCCACGGTCAGGAGCCGGCTGGGCGCGGAAGCTGCGGACGGCGTGGATTACCTGCTGCCGAAGTCGCCAGCGGAGCTGGCAGCGATCATCGCGGGCTGCCACAGCATGGTCGGGCACCGCATGCACGCCAACATCATTGCCTTCAGCTTCGGCGTGCCGTCAGTCGGCATTGTCTGGGACACCAAGGTCGCGTCGTTCTTCAAGCTGAGCGGGCGCGGCGATTTCGCGGTGCGGCAGAGCGCTGGCGCCGAAGACGTGATTGAACGGCTGGCCTACGCGCGTTCGCTGGGGGCGGCGCAGTTCAAGCGCTCGGCGCGTCTGGGCCGCGACATCAGGCAGGGGCTGGCGCTGCTGTTCGACCAGAAGCTGGCCGTGCCGGCCGCGCCGGCGCCGCTCCGGGCGGCGCCTTCGCTCGAGGGGGCGCCATGATGCGCCGCATGCTGCCGGCGCTGGGCGCGGTGTTCGAGCAGGCCGCGTATACGGCGGTGCAGTTCGGCATCAACGTGGCGCTGGCCCGCTCGATGGATGTGGCGGGCTATGGGCTGGTGGCGGTGGTGCTGTCGCTGGTGGTGTTCATCAACATCTTCTATGTTTCGTTCCTGCACGAGCCGGCGCTGATCGAGGGGATCAAGCTGCGCGTGCGCTTCTCGGCCGAGGTCGCGGTGCTGACGGTGTTTCCGGTCGCGGCCGGGTCCATCCTGTACCTGTACGGGCATGGCCTTAGCACGTCGGCCTGTGCGGCGGCGGCGGTGCTGTTCGCCAGCTACACCGCGTACTGGGTGCTCAGGACCGTGGGCGCGAAGACGCGCGGCTATGCCGGGCTGCTGATCTGCCACACGCTGATCGGCGGCGGCGTGGCCATGATCGGCCTGGCCTCCGGCACGCAGCCGGCGCCCGCGGCAATGCTGATGCTCGCGGCCGCGATCCTGTTGCCGACCGTGGTCGCGGCCGCCACGCTGCGCCGCCGCGGCCGCCTCGAATTGATCCCGGGCCGGCCGGAGTCGCCGCGCCAGTGGCTGGGGTTCGGTGCCAGCTCGGCCAGCGCGCAGCTGATGAGCTGGCTGGTCGGGCCGGGCCTGGTGGTGCTGCTAGGCTCGCTGGGACACTTTGCCGACTCGGCCAAGTTCCGCATCCTGCTGACAGTGCTGCTGCCGGCCCAGTATGTCCTGATGGCGCTGGGCTACCACCTGATGCCGAGATTCGCGGCGTCGTTCCGGCAGGACGACACGCGGACGCTGGCCAGGAACGCGGCCGGCTTCGTGCTGGGCGGGGTGATGCTGTCCGGCGCGCTGAGCGTGCTGCTGCTGCTGTTTGGCGACCAGCTCGTGGTCATGCTGTTCGGCGCGGCCTATGGGGATCTCGACGTGCGCTTCTTTTCGCTGTTTCCGATCGTGTTTGCGGTGGTGATGTGCCTGCGTACCTTGCTGAAGTCGTTCGGCATGGCGCGGGCGATCTTCCTGGCAGCGGGCATCGGCCTGCTGGCGGGCATCGCGCTGGGCGCCTGGCGTTATCCGCAGCTCGACTATCTCGTGGCGGCGCAGATCATGCTGGTGTCGTTCCTCGTCATCGCGCTGTTCCAGACCGGTGCGCTCGCCATGGGCGTACTGCGCAGGCATGCCGCCGCGTAGCGCCGCATCGCCGCGCCGTGGGGCGCAGACGCGCGCGCTGGCGCTGGCGGCGCTGGTCGCGGTCTCGGGCTGGTGGCCCGCCCGGCCTGCGCATGCCGAGAACGGGCAGGCTTCGGGCCGGATTGCGTCGATGCCGGCCTTTGCCGTGCAGATCGATCCGGCCACGGTGTCGGCGCGCGACTTCGCCGAGATCCGGCGCCTGGGCTTTACCCATGTGCGCTTCGGCGTGCGGCCCGAGGTGGTGCGCGGGCACCTGGCGCCGCAGCGCTACGCGCAGGTCATCGCCCAGGCACGCCAGGCCGGCCTGCAGATGCTGGTTACGCTGTATGGCGGGCGGTATATCTGGGGCGACCAGGGCGAGGAGGGTGGCAGCGATGCCAGCGAGGCCAGGTTCGCCGCGTTCGCCAGCCAGTTCATGCAGCGCAACGCGGGGCCGGACCTGTCGTACGAGATCTGGAACGAGCCCGACAACAAGACCTTCCTGCATCCGTCGGTACCCATTTCGCGGCTGATCTCCACCGCCGGCAAGATCTGCGACGCGCTGGCGCAGGCCGGCACGGCGCCGCCCCCCGCCGTTTACCTGTTCGGCCTGGCGCGCATGCCCGGGCCGGCAAATCCGGTGGCGGAACAGTCCTTGTCGCACCTGCTGACCGATCAGCGCCTGGGCTGCATCAAGGGGCTGAGCGTCCATCCGTACCGCGCCACGCCCGAGACGCTGCTGCGCGACTATCGGCAGCTGGGCGGCCGCATCCGCAATTCGCCGCGTCCGGGCGCGCAGCTGATCGTCAGCGAATGGGGCTATGCCTCGTACCTGCCGGTGCGCAGCGAAGCCACGCAGGCGACGCTGATCGCCAGGCAGGTGCTGGCCGGCGTCATGGCGCAAGCGCCCATGCTCGGCATCTACGCGTGGCGCGACCGCGGCCAGGCGAGATGGGATCGCGAGGCGAACTTCGGTCTGCTCAGGAACGATGGCTCGGAGAAGCCGGTCATCGCCATGCTGCGCGACGTGCTGGGCCTGTTGTCCGGGGCGCAGGACGCGCAATGGCGCCAGCGCCAGGACAGCTTCGTGCTGTCGCTGCGCAAGGACGGCGCGGTGCATCGCATTTATTGGGGGCCGCAAGGCCGGGCGCTGTTGCGCGAGGCGCTCGGGCAGACGGGGTCGGACGGCTGCAAGGTGAGGGCGCTGGGCACCGCCGCAGGCGCGCGCCCGTGCGCGGCGCTGCAGGACGGCACCGTGCTTGCCGACGCGGAGATGCTGCTGGCGAGCTGGCCCGGCGGCACTGCGCCGCCCTGACCAGCGCCGTCGGCGCGGTGCTAGGCAAGCAGCGCGCGTGAGTAGAAGGACTCGAACTTCCTGGCCTGGGTCACGATGTTGAACTCGGACTTGGCGCGCGTCACCGCTTGCTCGGACATGGTTTGCCACAGCGTGGCATCGCCGACGATGGCTTCGATCGAACTCGCCATCGAAGCGGCGTCGTCCACCGGCACGATAAAGCCGTTGCTGCCATCGACGATGATGTCCTTGATGCCGTCGACGTCGGTGCCGACCACCGGGATCGCCAGCGCATTGGCTTCCGCCAGCACGTAGCCGAAGCTCTCGTAGTGCGAGGTCAGCACCACCACCGCGGCATGCGCCAGCAGTTCCAGCAGCTCGGAGCGGCTCATCCAAGCGATCGCGGTAATGTCCTTGCCCTCGACCAGCCCGCGTTCCTCCAGCATGGCATCGAGCGTGGCGCGGTCGTTCTCATAATGGCCGTAGCCAACCAGCATGAACTCGATGTCGGGACGGCCCTGGAACAGCTTTGCCACGTCCAGGAACATGGGGATGTTCTTCTGCGGGCTGATCCGCGCCACCATGATCACGCGCTTGACGCCGGCGCCCAGCTGCCGTTCCACCGGCACGGAGCGGGGCTCGACGGCATTCAGGATGGAATGCGCGCGCTCGCGCGGCAGGCCCACCTCATGGATGGCGCGGTCGCGTTCCGACGGCGAGGTTGCCAGCACCGCGTCGGTGAGCCGGTGCAGGAAGCGCTCAGCCATCAGGAACAC
Organism: Cupriavidus taiwanensis; assembly: GCF_900250075.1. Taxonomy (NCBI): domain Bacteria; kingdom Pseudomonadati; phylum Pseudomonadota; class Betaproteobacteria; order Burkholderiales; family Burkholderiaceae; genus Cupriavidus; species Cupriavidus taiwanensis. The sequence continues at coordinate 2,038,566 of NZ_LT977070.1, read as the reverse complement.
GCGCCGCTTGATGCCGCGCAGGCCCAGGTAATAGTAGGCATGCGGGGTGTAGACCACGCGCACGTCCAGGCCGATGCAGGCCAGCCGTCCCACCAGCCCCGCCTTGGAGCTGTGCAGGTGGACGATCTGCGGCGCCACGCGCTTTACCAGCGCGCGCAGGTTCAGTGCCGCCTTCAGGTCGTTCAGCGGATCGAGCTTGCGCGGAATCGGCAGGTAGCTGACGCCGAAATTGCGGGCATCGGCAACCGCCGACACCGAGCATTGCTTCGGCAGCGCGAAGTGGAAGCTGATGCGCTCGTCGTTGATATGGGAGGCCAGCAGGTGCAGGTAGGTCTCGACACCTCCCAGGCACTCTGTGACATGCAGGACTTTGATCATTGGCTTGCGGTTAGATGGCGTCACGGGAAGCGGATGGCTGTGGCTCAGTAGGCGTTGCTGCCCATCCAGCCGCGGAAGGCGGTCCAGAAAATGATGCGCAGGTCGAGCCAGAACGACCAGTTGCGGATGTAGAAGATGTCGTGCTCGACCCGCTTGGCCATCTTGTCCAGGGTGTCGGTCTCGCCGCGGTAGCCGTTGATCTGCGCCCACCCGGTGATGCCCGGCTTGACGCGGTGGCGCAGCATGTAGAAGTCGAGCTGCTCCTTGTACATGTTGTTGTGCGCCATCGCATGCGGGCGCGGGCCCACCACGCTCATCTCGCCCTTCAGCACGTTGATGAACTGCGGCAGCTCGTCCAGGCTGGTGCGGCGCAGGAAGGCGCCGATCGGCGTGATGCGGCTGTCGCCCTTGGTGGCCTGCGTGACCACGCCGTGCTCGGCATGCACCTTCATGCTGCGGAACTTGTAGACGTGGATGACGCGCCCGTCCAGGCCCAGCCGTTCCTGCTTGAAGAACACCGGCCCGGGCGAGTCGCGCTTGATCAGCACCGCGATCAGCAGGAACAGCGGCGACAGCGCCACCAGCACCAGCGCGGCGAAGGTGCGGTCGAAGAGGGCCTTGATGGTGCCGCGCACCCCCAGCGAAGGCGGCTTGTTCATCTCCACGGCGGGCATGCCGAGGAAGTTGCCGACGTTGTGGTTGAGCAGGTCGAAGTCGAGCACGCTCGGCATCCACTTGATGTCGATGAAATCATTGCGCAGCGAGAAGGCGATCTCCTGCATCAGCCGGTGCTCGCTCATCGGCAGCGTCAGCCAGATCTCGGCAATGCCGTGCTCGCGCGCGAACGCGGCGATGTCGGCGCTGTCGTTGATGCGGCGGCGTCCTTCCGGCGTGGGCTCGCCTTCGGCGGCATAGATGCCGCTGATCTTGTAGCCGGTGGTGTGGCTGGCAGTGGCGCGGCGGTACATCTCCTGGCCGGTGCGGCCGAAGCCGACGATGACGACGCGCTTGTTGTTGGCGCCGGCAACGCGCAGCAGGTTGAGCACGGCCCGGCTGACCACGCGCAGCGCCACCAGTGCCGCCAGCGCGAACAGGTACCAGTACACCATCCACAGGCGCGACAGCGAGTCGGTCTGGTGCAGCAGGTAGGTCAGCAGCAGGCTCACCAGCCAGACCAGGCTCCAAGCCGACAGCAGCCGCGCGGCGAGCGAGAACAGGCTGCGTCCGCGCCACGACGTGTACACGTCGAAGCCTGGCAGCACGATGAAGGCAATGGCACAGGCAAAGTACTGGATGAACTGGTGGATGGGGGCCTGCGCGGTGTCGAACCGCACTTCACTGGCCAGGATTGCCGCCACCCAGATGGCGCCGGCGTCGAGCAGGCGAGCCATCAGCGCGAGCTGATCGTGGTGCCTGGCAAACATATCGCGATAGATACCCAATTGCTTCTCCCAGAAGCGTTGAGTAATGGGCGCCCATGCGAGTGCCCACGCCCTTGTTGTCTCCTCCGAACTCCCGGTCCGCGCGAAGTGGCGGCCAGGCTCGTCGCATGGCATGCATCTGACTGTGCATGCTCATGGCGTGATCAAGCAGAGTCGTGCGGGGCTGCCTTGCGGCAGCGGTTCCATGGTGTAGCGGCGGTCAGCGCATGACCTGCCACGGGCCGCATCGGTGAGGGCCGTCCATGCAACTGCAACGCTCTCGTTCTGCCGGTGCGCTGAAGGCCCCGGCGTGCTCCGTGTTTTCAGGAGCGAATAGTGCGATGCGGCCAAAAGCGTCGGTACCCTTCATCGGAAGGGAAACTCCGGACGCGTGTGAAGCGGCCTCGCGCCGGTGCCTGCGGCGCAAATCGTGGCGGATGTGATCCACTTTCGCGCGTTTTTTCGCGCGCGAAAATGCCGCCATTCGCGCTTGCGCGTTACCCCGCGCAAGGAGGGAAACGACAGGGCAGCGCACCCCTCGCTGCGGGGGTGAGAATAAAAAGCGATGACGAGCGGGTCCGGAACCGCCGCCCTGGTGCGAGGCACCGGCACGGCGGATGCGGTGCAGCGTCCGGGCATCCTTCACTCCACCGCGGTAGAGGAATGAGAAAGAACACAGAGCCACTGACGGTCTTCACGCGCGAACAGCTGGATTCGTATTTCGCGTCGTACGTAGGGATGGAAGGCGGCAATCCAGGCGCTGCGGTCTGGTTCTGCGACAGCTCTCCGCTGCCCGGCGTGGCGCCGCTGGCGGGCCCGCTGGTTCCGCATGCGCGGCCCACCGCCTGGGATGCCGCCTACCGCTACAAGTACCGGCACCACATGGAGCGCTGGCAATCGCACCAGAGGATCGCGCGCATCATGGCCGCCGCGCGCGCCAGGGTGTTCAAGACCACCATGGGCGAGCAGGACTGGAAGCATTACTTCGACCATCACCTGTACGGCCCGCAGGGCGCCGAGTTCAAGCTCAGCCTGTTTCCGCTGCCGGCGCGGGTGACCGAAGAAATCCCGTGGTCGAAGGCGTTCCGCGGCCAGCCGGAACTGTTTCCGCGGCAGCGCTATCTCGACCTGTGCCGCGCGGGCCGGCGCTTTGCCTTTATCGACGGAATTCGCCGGTTGTGGAAGCCGAAGGTGGTGATATGCCTGGGCGAGCGCCATGCCGACGACTTCGCGCAGGCCTTCGGCCTGGCGCAGGCGCACGCCACCGACCACGTGCTGCAGCCCGCCGACCAGCCCAAGACGCTGCGCGTGCTGGAACGCGACGGCACCACGTGGCTGATCTGTCCGCCGCTGGCCGGAGCCGGGGGAATGATGTCCGACGTGCTGCTCGACGCGATGGGGCAGTACCTGTCGCGCTGGCTGCGCCCGGACGATTTCTCCGGACACGTCATCGGCATGGCGCAGGAGCCGGTGAGCCAGCCATGAACCCTCGCCAGCGAGCGTCATGGACGCCCTCACCATGTTTCGTCGTAGCGATGTATTGATCTCAGGAGAGCAGCGTGCAAACTAAAACCCGGAACATCTTCATGCTTGGCATCATGGCAGGCGCGGCGGCAACGCTCGTGGCTTGCGGCGGCGGCGACGATTCGCCAGCGCCTTCCCAGCCGTCCCAGCCCTCTGCCACGGTAAGCGGCAAGGCGGTGGACTTCTACCTGTCGGGCTCGACCGTGACCTTCCTCGATTGCGAGAACAAGACCGCGGTCACCAATGCCACCGGCGACTTCACCTTCCCGGCAGGCTGCACCAAGAGCGCGCTGAAGCTGACCGGCGGCACCGATGTCGGCACCAACCTGCCGTTCGCCGGCGTGCTGCAGGCCCCGGCGATCGATTACCGGGAGGGCGTGACCCAGGTGGTCTCGCCGCTGACCACGCTGGCGGTGCAGCTGGGCGCAGGCCAGGTCGCGCCGCTGGCGACGGGACTGGGCCTGGCAGGCAAGGACCTGGCCACGCTTGACCCGATGCAGGATGCACAGGCGCTGCGCGCGGCGGTCGTGGTGCAGCAACTGGTCGACCACGTCTCCAAGACCCTGACGGGCCTGGGCGCGGGCGGCACGCTGACGCCGGCCGATTCGGCCGCGGCGGCGTCGAAGGCGGTTGCCACCGCGGTGGCAAGCGCGGCGGGCACGGCGGATCTGAGCAGCGGTGCGCTGGTGGCGGGCGTGGTGTCCAGCGCCGTGCAGAACGCGCAAGCGGGGCTGCCCACCAGCCTGCAGTCGAACATCGGCGCCGTGGCCACCAATGTGGCCGCACTGGCCGCGCCGGTGATCGCCAGCGAAGTGGATAGCGTCAGCACCGCGCTGGAAGCGATCGACGTCAGCAGCAGCCCCACCGAAACGCTGTCGGCCCTGATCGAGGGCGGTTCGATCAACATCGTCACGCAGAGCGCCCAGACGGCCACGACCACGGCGCTGGTGCAGGCGGTGCCGGCTGGCGCACTGGCCAACGCGGCGAACGCGGCGGGGCTGGCGCAGCTCGGCGACGCGGTATCGAGCGGCAGTGCCGCACAGATCCAGCAGGTCGCCGCGAATCTCGGCGGCGTGGTCGACGCCGGCGCCATCAACAGCGTGGCCGATGCGGTCCGGCTGAAGAACTCGCTGGTGCTGTCGAACCTGACCATCAACGGTGTGACGCAGCCGATCACCGACACCATCACTGCCACCGGCGGCTCGCTCAATGCGATCCAGGTCGGCGTGGCGCAGAATGGCGACGCCTTCAACGGCGGGCCGACGCAGGTGCGCGCGGGGCTGAGCTACACCTATAACGGCAACCAGGTCGATGTCATCATCGAGAACGTCACGCTGACCTTCAACGGCTCGCAACTGGTCGACGCGGTGGTGCCGGCCAACACCGCGTATTCGTTCCGTGTCAGCGGCAACCTGTCGGTTGCCGCAAGCCTGACCAACGCCGCTGCCGACAGCCTGTTCTCCAGCGCCAACGGCGGCTCGCTCAACCTGCCGTTCACCACCTTCCTCGGCAAGCTGCGCTCTTCCGGCGCGCTCAGCCAGGCGCAGGTCGACGCGCTCACCCCCAAGGCGACCAGCACCTTCCCGGTGACCTTCGCCACCACCACCGGCCGCCCCGGCCGGGACGTGCGCGTGGGCATGCTGGTCAACAACGACGTCGCCTTCGCCAAGACGGCGCTGGTCAAGACCGACGCAGAGATGGTGGTCGGCGACGGCCTCAAGACCACGGTCACGCTCAACCCGTGACCGGCGCGTAGCGCCGCAGCAAAGGCCTTCCGCCCGCACGGGGAAGGCCAGGCTCCCGGTCATCCGGACGCGCGGTGCATGTGGCATGCGTCGCACCCACGATGACCGGGTCATGTTGTGTCTGCGCCGGCCGCTTCGGCGGAACGCGCCGCGCATGAGGCTCGCCCAGTGGCCTCGGAGTTTCCTATGCAGCTGCTTCGAAAGCGCCGGCTGGACCAGGCCTGCGCCCTGATGCTGGGGCTGGGTGCCGTCGGTACCGCCAGCGCCGCCCCGGACGATGTGTTCATGCAAGCCGAGCCCGCCACCGGCGAGTTCAGCTCGGTGCGGGTGGAGGCCAGCTACGACATGGTCAACCGCAGCGTCGATGTGTTCAACCTGCGCGGGCGCCAGGGCCCGGTGTCGGACAACGCGGGCGACTACAGCGGCGGCAAGCTGATGCTGGGCTACAAGTTCTCGCCGCACTGGTCGGGATCGGCCACCTACTGGCGCCGCGGCATCGAGTACGGGCAGGACCGCAACCACATCGATACCTGGATGGTGGCGATGCACTATGACCCGCTGGCCGAGGCCGGCGCGCGCGATCGCATCATGCTGCGTTTCTCGCTGTGGGGCGACCACGCCGGCAGCCTGAACCGCTCGTCGCCGGTGATGGTCCGCAACACCACGTTTAACAGCCTCACGGTGAACAACGCCAATGACGTCCAGGCCCAGGCCGACGTGATCTTCTCCGGCGAGCTGAGCGAGCGCAACCAGCTCACCGGCTTTGTCGGGCTCGGCATCAGCCGCGTTTCGGTCGGCAGCCTCAATACCCGGCTGCAGCGCGGCAACTGCAATTTCAATGTTGCCATCGGCTCGGACAATCTCGCCAATGGCCAGCTGGCGGCGCCCTGCAACGTGGGCAACGTCACCCTGCAGTCGGCATCGTTCTCCGTCAACGCCAGCCAGTTCGGGCTGGATTTCAACGACGATTTCAACTACACCGCCGGCTACCTGAACCTGGGTGCATCCTGGCGCTGGAAATACGACCGCTTCGCGGCGCGCCTGGGCTACCAGTTCCAGTACCTGCTGCGCAGCAATGTCGACAGCCGCGCCGAGACCTATGGCAACGCGCCGATCAAGTCCAACCATACGCTGGGGCTTGAACTGTCGTACGGGGTGGCCAAGAACGTGGAGGTGTTCCTGCGCGGGCAGGCCTCCCTGTACAACTTCGTCGGCACCATCCCGTTCCTCTACAACGCGACCACTGCCGGCAAGCTGGACCGCTACTACGGTTACGGCTCGATCGGCATCCGGTTTTCCGGGTTCTGACCCGCACCCGGGCGGCACCGCCCGGTTCCGTTAATCCGTCAGCTGTTTTTTATCCCCTCCGTCGAGGGGATGGAAAATCGCACCCAAAATATATTGCGCCGCAGCAGATCGCTTATTTCAGACCTTAGAAGATTGAAATTCCTATATCGAGGGTCATTGGATAAAATCATCTCAACGAGAAAGGGCCGTAGAGCCCAATATCAGTCGAGCCGGCACCGGCATGGTGCGTTTGGTGAGCGACGGGTGGTTTATCCCGGTGCGCGACACCTCGGCCAGGTTTTGAAACATTTGTAATTTTTTGTATTTTCTGGGGGAAGAAAAATAATGAATATGCTTCGGCCTGTTTAAATCCGCACGGACGTAATACGTCTGGTCGGGGCCAGCAGTGGCTCCCGAGATTCCCGCGACCGGACCGCCTGCCACGGCGGCCGCGCGCCGGAACACGCCTGTTCCCATCACGCAAGTGGGCAGTTCAGGACATTATAAAAAACCGATGGATGCATGCCGCTCGGGGGAGGGGCATTGCCCGTCCGTCTATTTCCCTGCCTGAAAAAGAATTTGCTTATGACCACGGCAGTACGTACGCCCGTTGCGGCGGCGGCATGCTGCGGCATTAAATACTGGGGGTCCCACTAAGCAGCAAGGGATAAAATGCAGCATTCACGGATGTTCACGCGTCAGGAACTGGACCGGTATTTTGCCTCCTACGTCGGAATGGAGGGCGGCAATCCAAGGGCTGCGGTCTGGATATGCGACCGAAGCCCGGCGTGGTCGGAGCCTATCGTCGCGCCGCTTAATCCGCAGCTGGCACCACCGGCCTGGGACGCCGTGTACCGCCAACAACATCGACAAGACATGGCCAGGTGGTTCGGCCACCAGTGCGTGGCGCGCATCATGGCCGCCGCGCGGGCCGAGGCGCTTGGGGTGCGGCTCGGCGACAACGACTGGGAACACTACTACTGGAGCCACCTGTACTCGCCCGCGGGCGCGGAATTCAGGCTGAGCCTGTTCCCGCTGCCCGCCCATGTCGACGGCAGAACCACGTGGTCCAAGGCGTTCCGCGGCCAGCCGGAACTGATTCCGCAGAAGCGCTATGTCACGTTGTGCCGGCAGGGCGAACGCTTCCGCTTCATCGCCAACACCTGCGAGCGCTGGCGGCCGAAGGTGGTCATCTGCCTGAGCCACCGCCATACCGACGAATACGTCGAAGCGTTCTCGCTGGAGGGCATCGCGGGCGAAGAGCACGCGCTGCGGCCGGCGGACCAGGCCAGGCGGCTGCACCTGTTCACCCGCGGCGAAACGACGTGGATCATCTGTCCGGCCATCGGCGGCAGCGCCGGCATGACCTCGCAAGTCCAGCTCGATGCGTTCGGCAAGTTCATCGGCGCGCGCCTGGCGGCGAGCGACTTCAAGCACTGTCTCGAACTGGAGGCGCAGCAGGCACCGGTCCGGCCGGAGCGCCAGCCGGAGCGGTATGCCGTGCCGCCTGTCGAGGTCGCCGCGCACGATCTGGGGCATCGCATCCACCCGGGCCTTGGCTGGAGCGAACCCGCCATGACGGGGAAGTTCGAGAGCTACGCCTAGCACTGCCCGGCAGCGGCCGGGCCCTTTGTCTCGCCGCTGGATAGCGCCCGTGGGGCATCGTCTTTTGGTATCGCGGTACAGGACCTTCCCGGTCCGGATACACGGCGATACGGTGGCTTGCGCGGCGCGGCGTGACCGCTGGCGCGAGTCCAAAGGCAACGGTGCAACAGCTTTCAAAACGGGGCTTTCAATTCGGCGCGATGATGTTGTAGAATTCGCGCTTCGCCGAAAACGCGATATGTTCCCCGATAGCTCAGTCGGTAGAGCGACGGACTGTTAATCCGCAGGTCCCTGGTTCGAGCCCAGGTCGGGGAGCCAAAGTACGCGGGAGTAGCTCAGTTGGTAGAGCGCAACCTTGCCAAGGTTGAGGTCGCGAGTTCGAGACTCGTCTCCCGCTCCAGATGATTCCGCGCGGTCCCACGCCGGAACACCCGCCCATGTGGCTCAGTGGTAGAGCACTCCCTTGGTAAGGGAGAGGTCGGCAGTTCGATCCTGCCCATGGGCACCACTTCCTTCCGGTTTCGTTCCCGATGCCTGCGCTGGCGTCCGCCCGCGCTCACAGGTCCGCCTCGGCCCGCGCCGCCAGCTTGCGGTTTTGCCGGCGCATGCCGTCGAAGATCGCGTCGGCCACATCCAGCGGAAAGTCCGCCGGCAATGCCGACGCGACCGTGTCGATGACCTGGGCGGTCTGCCCGGTCACGTGGTCCAGGATGGCCTCCACCTCGGCCGGAGAAAAGCCGATGCGCTGTCCCTGTGCAAACCAGTGGCGCGCGCGGATCTCATGGATGGCGTAGTGGGTGTTCCGGCCATGCAGCGCCATCGCCAGCCGTGCCTTCTGCGGCGCCAGCTGGTTGCGGCCGCGGCCGATCACCGGGTGCGCCGACAGCACGTCGTACAGCGGCGTCGCCTCATACTGGCTGCCCGGCAGGTGGCTGATGCTGAAGTTCTTGGCATGGCCGTCGGTTGCGGCCAGCAGCCAGAACACCACCTGCGCCATGAAGAAATGCCGGCGGTCGGCGGCCGCAGCGCGCGAGCCGGACAGGATTTCGGCAATCTGCCGGATGCCGGGTCCGCCGTCGGACTCGTATTTCTGCAAGGCCGAGGTCCCGGTGGCCTGGCACATGTCTTCCTGCGGCAGGCGCAGCAGCCAGGTGCCGCGACTCGACGGCCTGCGGTCGAAGCGTTCGACCACCAGCGCCTTGGTGCCGGCAAAGCGGGCGATTTCGCACTGCGCCACCGGCAGGCCATAGGCCGCGACGATCTGCGCGCACAGCCATTCGTTTTCGACCGAGGTGCGCATGTCGGCGCGCATATTGCCCACCAGGCCGAGTGGCAGCTTGAAGATGTGCGTGGTCGGCGTGCTGCCCTGGGGCAGCTGCCATTGTCCGCGCCAGCGCAGCAGCGCGGTCTTCTCCTGCGCGCCGGCGATCGACAGCCGCAGGTCGTCGATGGGCTCGCGATGGCCGAGCACGGGCGCCGACGTGGTTTCGTGCAGCAGCGTCGCAATCTCGTCTTCCGTGAGCGCGCGGCCGCTGACCGTCTGCAGTGCCTCGGGCGCTTCGCCGGGCGGCAGCATCTGGATGGCGCCGACGCAGTCGCGCCCCACCTTGTCCAGCAGCGCGAAGGCGTCGGTGCCGCCGGCCCGGTAGCGCGCCGCGATGCGGCGCCGGATGACATCGCTGTCGGGCAGCAGGTTGTCGAAATAGTTGGCCACCGCGGGGCCGCGGTGCGGCTGGTTGCCCGGTGTGAACGGCAGCGACAGCGATAGCGGGCGTCCTTGCGGGTCGGCGATCCAGTCTTCGCGATAGACCAGGCGGTCACCACCGGCCCCGGTTTCCCAATGGCCGACCGGGATGCCGTTCATCCACAGGTCGAGGCGGTTGCCTTGCCGCGCGCGCGCCATGGTCACCAGTCCTCGCGCGCGCGCCGGCCAGTCGCGGGGCGGGGCGGCTGCTCGGTCTTGTTTGCCGGCGCCCTGGGCTTGGCCTGGGCTCGGACTGGTCCGGGCTGCGCGGTGGCGCCGGCGTCCGCCTGCGACAGCACGAGTTCGACGCCGAGCACGCGCAGCACCCGCAGCAGGCGTTCGACGCTGACGGCGGCGGGGTTGGCTTCCAGTTCGGCATACGTCTGCTGCGTGACCCCGAGGTGCTCTGCCATTACGGCCTGGGTCATGCCGCGCGACTTGCGGAAGCCCTGCAGAATCGGACGCAACTGGTTGACGGTCTTGATGGCGTAGTGCATGGCGCGGTCCCGAAGCCGGCCGGCGGCCGGACAGATACAGGATATTGCCTGTTTCTTGGATTTACAAGCTTTGGCCTGTTATTTGTGAAAACAGGCAATTACCTGTATTAGTGGATTATCGGGCAAAACCTGTGAGAGGTCCGGGCGCGGCCAAGCGGCCGCGGTGGCGCCAACGCCCCGCATACCAGTCATGTCAGCGCTGGTGCAAGCGGCGCGAGCGGTGCCTGCGCGCTCGCAGCGCCAGGCCGGCCGCGACCGCCACCACTGCGAGGACACCGACGGCGACAAGGAAGTGCAGGGGCTGGTCAATGGCAAGGCTTTCGCCCGCGACGACGATGCCGAACGCATAGCCGGCTTCGGCGAGGGCCATGGCCGCGAGGAATTTCAGGAAGGGGTAGCGCATGGTGCCGAACAGGTAGCCGGGGATTTCCGAAGGCACCGCGATGCAGAACAGCAGCACCGCCCAGAACTTCATGCGCTTCGACACATAGCCCCGGTATTGCTCCAGCTTGTCCGCGTAGCCGATACGGGCGAGCAGCGGACCGGCCAGGCGGCCGATGCCGAAGGCCGCGCACGCGCCCACCAGCCAGCCGCCCCACAGCAGCAGCACCGTCAGCGGCTTGCCCCATACCTCGCTCGCCACCGGCACCAGCACCACGCTCGAGGCAAAGGCCAGCATCGCCGAAACGGCCGAGAACACGAAGAACACCAGCGCCCCCGCGACGGGGTGCTGTGCCATGATCTCGCGCGCCCAGCCAACCGCCTGGTCGACCAGTTGCTTGAACGCGGGCGACATCGCGACCGCGACCACCAGCACGGCCACGGTGCCGACTGCCAGCCAGAACCAGAGCGCGTGCCGGAGGGTGTGCCGCTTCCCAGACAATGTGGCAGACAATTTGCTCAGCATATGAAAATTTAGAACGCGGGGCCGGGGGCAAAGTTTCGGCACCGGAGCAGTCGCCGGGTGGCCGCCACAGGCCGGGCGGGTTGCGGCGCACTCGCGTGGCGCCGCCGCATGTCGCCTCCGCGTGCGGCACGCTACAATCCGACGGTCTGGCATTTTCATCATTCTTGTCGTTACCCTTCTTGTCGTTACCCTTGTGCCGCCGCAGGCGAAAGGCAAGCATGCGCCCCTCACCGACCGCCCTGACGTCAGAGGACAAGAAGCTGCAGGCATTCAGGGATGAAGTGATCTCCCTGTACGAGCACGAATCCGACCTGCGCGCGCTGCCGGAAGTGCTGTTCCCCAGCGTGGCCAGGCTTACCGACGGCGACGTCGTCGCCTATGCCGAATTCCACCATCGCAGCCAGGAGTTCCGCGCGCTGGTCTCGATGGACGACGACCCCGCCGCGCGGGCGCGCGGCATGCAGGCCTTCGCCAGGCACCGCCACACCCATCCGTTCTGGCAGTACGACCCCGCGTTCTATGGCGAACGCGCCTTGCGCGAATCGGATTTCTTCAGCGATGACGAGTTCATGGCGCTGCCGATGGCGCGGGAAGCCTTGCTGCCGTCGAATGCGCGGCGGCTGCTGGCGATCGTGTTCGAGCACGAAGGCTATGTGGTCACCGTGGTGAGCCTTCGCGTCAGCGGCAGCCCGCCGTTCAGCGACGGCGACCGCGACCGCCTGCAGGCGCTGCGCCCGCACTTGCTGCGCTGCTATCGCCAGGCGCAGCAGCGCACCGTCGCCAGGCTGGGGCCGGCCGAACGCCTGCGGCTGGCATTTCCGACCCTGACGCCGCGCCAGCTCGAGGTGTGCGGATGGCTGGCGCAAGGCAAGTCGAACGAGGACATCGCGGCCATCCTCGGCGTCAGCGTCGATACCGTGAAGGTGCATGCGCGCGTGATCTACGACAAGGTCGGCGCGGGCGGGCGGCACGGCGTAGTGGCGATCGCCCACACCGTGCCGCCGTTTTCGCAATGGCCGCCGCTGTGGACCTTGCAGGCGGCCGCCCCCGCGCAAGGGACGGGCGCCTGAGCGTGGCGCTGGCGGTGGCTGGCCGGAACGCTACAACCTGAGCGACGGCCGCGCCGCGCTCGCCTGGCTGGCCAGCGGGCTGGTCCCGGTCTTCAGCGTGCGCTGGCTTTGCGGCGGGTAGACCGTGGCGGCGATCTCAGGCAGCGGGTCCTGCACGCTGGCGCCGACCGTGTTCATGTTGTTGACCACCTGGAACGTGGTGAGGGTCGGCACGGCTTGCCACCAGACTCCGGTCGTGGTCACGTCGGGCTTGTCGATGTCGAACCGCTTGGCGATGGTGGTGGCTTCGGTGATCGACAGTTCCTCGGTGAACGACACCGAATAGGACAGCGTCAGGTTGACCTTGGCGCTGAACACGCCGATGTCGAAACCCGACTCCAGCCCCAGGCTGACGCCAAGGGTTTGGGTTTCGCTGTCGGTGATGCTGACGCCGGTGGTCACGTCGACCTCGTAGCCGGTGTCCAGGCCGGGCTGTCCGGTCAGCTCCACCAGCTGCTGCCACACCTGGCTGATGCCGAGGATGGTGTAGGTGCTGCTGTCGGTGCCTGGTACCAGCATGGCGAACGGCGTGCTGGCAGTGACGGTACCCGGCATTTGCTCGCCGACGTAGGTCGGCGCGGGCGGTTGGTCCGCCGCGCCATAGGGCGTTGCCGGCGGCGTGTCGAGCGTTACGGTGCGGGCGCCGCCGATGAACACCGGGGCGCTCGGTCCCCAGTTGCTGATCGCGCCCGACGGCTGCAGCGCAAAGCCCTGGGTGGCGGTCTGGTCGGCGCCGTTGGTCAGCAGCACCGACTGCACCATGCCGCAGAACGGATACGAGTAGCTGTCCCAGAACGCGCCCACATAGCTGGTGCCGTCGGCCACCGGTGGCTGCAGCGGATTGCCTGACACCGGCACCGATTGCACCTGCACCCCGTTGACCAGTCCCACCAGGCTCTGGCCCTGGGTCCAGATCATTTCCACCAGGCTCCACTGGTCGGTCGGGATCTGCCCGGCCTGGAAGGTGTAGCGGTTGCCGGCGTTGTCCCACACCTCCGGATAGAGCATCGGCACGTCGCCATCGCCGGTGCCGACGCCCAGGATCAGCGATTGGCTGAGCGAAAATACTTTCTGGTCGGCGGGCAGTCCGGCGCTGTCCACGTAGATCCAGGCCAGCACGTGCACGGTGCTTGCCCCCAGGATGATGGCTGGGGCGCCGGCATTGAACTGCACGGCGCCGGGCGATGAGAAATCGAATGCACTGACGGTTGGAGCGTTCATGGTGTTACCCCTCGGATCTCGAATCGGTCATCAAGCAACGGGAACGGCATTCACCCCCGCAACAATGTGCCGCCTTATGGATCGGGATGCGGAACGGAAGCGCGGCTGGCGGCTGAGTAGTTGCTCTGGCCCGGGCTCCGTGCAGCGATGTCGCTTTGCGTTGCGCGTTGCGCGTTGCGCCGGACATGGATGCTGCTGGGGCAATATAGGATTGCGCCATGCCGCTCGCCATTACTCATCGGGATTAGGGCGAGCGGGCAGGGCGGGCAGTGGGGGATGAGGGCCGCTGGCAGCAAGCGGCGTTTGACTCAGGCCTGCGCGGGCCCGTCGGCAACGGAGCGTGGACCGTCCCAGACCATCCGTCGATAGATGCCGTTGTCCTGCACCGTCCGGAAACCGTGCCGAACCGCAGCGCGATGCCGGGCACGTCGATGGCTGGCACGTCCACGGCGGGCATCGCTGGCCTACTCACGTGGCGGATACTCGCCGGTCAGCGCGATGCAGTACATCAGCGCCGTATAGGGCTGCATGTTCTCGTGCGGCTGGCTCGCGCCGGACGCACCCACGGCCTGCGGCGACAACGTGGTCATGGCAGGGGCCGGCGAGGCGTTGACGGGGATGCAGCTCTGGTTGTTGGGCAGCATGAAGCGGGCGGGCAGCCTGGCGCTGGCCTCGGTGGACACCGCGCGCGCGGTATCGCCGTAAACCGCGTGGTTGTGCGCGGGCATTTCCGCCGCGGTGAGCGCGACCGTGGCCGCGCCCTGCGGATTGCCCGGCTGGTTGTCGAGCGGCCCGGTCACCGCGCGGCCGCGCAGGTCGGGCAGGGCGAAGTTGGTGGTGCCGTTGCCGCCGTACTGGGCGCCGAGCAGCGAGAACAGCGCCGTATTCTGCTGGATCGCCAGCAGCTGGCCGTCGCACGCGGCCCAGCCGGCCGGCGGGTAGGCGCAGCCGAAGATGCGGATTTCTCCCAGGTACTGGTCTGACATATGGCCTCCGTGGTCCAGGTTGGCTTGCGCCCGGCTCAGCTTTGCGACGGATAGATGCCATCCGTGGCGATGATGTAGTTCAGCGACAGCGTCGGCATCTGGTTGCTGTGCGGCTGCGTGCCGCCGCTCATGCCGAGCGTGCCGGCTGCAAAGGCGTTCTTGCCGGGCGGGTTGGCGGTGCCGGAGTCGTAGAACGCGTTGGGCGACGGCGTGGTGCCGGGCAGTACGCCCGGTCCCGGCGTCACCGTCGAGGCCATGGTGTTGGTTGCCTGGATCGGATGGGTGTGCCCGGGGATCTGGCCCGGCAGCAGCGTTATGTTCGGGCTGCCGAAGGCCTGGCCGATGGTGCGTTCGCTCAGTCCCGGCCCCGCGCCCTGGCCCAGCGGCAGGTTGCCACGCAGGTCCGGCAGCCTGAAGGTGGTGGTGCCGTCGCCGCCGTAGATAGTGCCCAGCAGCGAGAACAGCATCTCGTACTGGGCAATGCTGAGCGTCTGGCCAGCGCAGAATTGCCATCCCTCCGGTGCAAAGTTGCCGGCAAACATGCGGATCTCACCCACGAACGGTTGCGCCATGATGTCTCCTCAACCCCGGCTCGGGTAGATGCCGGCCAGCGAAATGATGTAGTTCAGCACCAGCGACGGCTGCATGTTGTCGTGCGGCTGCCCGCCGCCGGTGCTGCCGCAGGCTTCGTCCAGCCATGGCGTGAGCGAGTCGGGCGTGCCGTACAGCAGCTCACCGGGGCCGGAGATCGACGGATCGCTGGGGTTGTACAGGTTGCTGGCCGCCAGCACGCGGTCTTGCGACACGCCGACGTTCAGCGCCGTCGCCGGGCTGGAAGAGACGTTGAACGGATGGGTATGGGCTGGCACCTGCGCGGTCGTCAGCGTGACTGCCTCGACCCCGGCCATCCGGCCCTGTGCGATGCCGTCGGGATCGCGGTGCAGCGGCGTGCGGCCGCGCAGGTCGGGCAAGGCGAAATTGGTGGTGCCGTTGCCGCCGTATTGCGTGCCGAGCAGGCTGAACAGCGCCTGGTTCTGCGCGATGGACAACAAGGCGCCGTCGCACAGCGCCCAGCCCTTCGGCGCAAACGCGAACGCGCACAGCCGGATTTCCCCCAGATACTGGTCCAAGATCTGCCTCCCCGGTTGAACAACACCCCAAAACAACACCCAAAAGACGCGGCGCCTGCCTGCCAACGGCGCGGCACCAGCATCGATTTAATTAAATTTGATATCTGGTATCAAATTTGATCAATTACGTTTTGATCGATTTGACGTATTTTCTGCACCGGGCCGCATCACTACTGCGGCCCGTTCCGCAGCCCATCCCGCGCGATTCACGGACAGACCGAAGTGTTGGCGATGCCAGCGGAAAGTCAACAAAAATAACAACGCCCGTCCCGAGCCGCGCCCGGCCAAGCCTCCGCGCGCCGCGCTCGACGACGGCAATGGCAACCCGCCGCAAGCCGCGGGTGTCGGGAGAAATCGGGTGTCAAGACAAGCCAGGGGTTGCGCCGGCGCGGAGCGTGCCGGGCGGACGGCGGGGGCCGTCGCACGTGTGCATCGCAGTTGGCAGGGCTGGCGTTGCCGGCTGTGGTCGCTACTGGTGGCGCTGTGGCTGGGTTTGCTGCTGGGGTCTCCCGCGCCGGCCTTTGCGGTCTCGTGCACGCTGAACATCGCCGCCACGTCCAACCAGCAAAGGGTCTATGCCTTCACCGTGGCGGACTACTCCGCCTGCGATCCGAACCAGTTCGGCATTGCCTACGACGCGTTCGGCAACGGCAACTTCGGCGCATCGACGCAGGCCACGCCCACTGTGCAGGGCGCCACGCTGTACGTCTACAACGGCAACCTGCCGAACGGCCAGAACGAAAACGGCTTTGTCTACACGCCGCCCGCCGGTTTCGTCGGCACCGACACCGCAGTCTTCTATACAAGCGACAACGGCGCGACCTGGTCGCCTGCCGGCACGGTGCACTTCCACGTCGCGGCCGGCCCGCCGACCGTGACCGGGGTGACGCCTTCGTCCGGCCCGGCCAGCGGCGGCACCACCGTGACCGTTTCCGGCACCAACTTTGTCGGCGTGACCGCGGTCAGGTTCGGCGCCGCGGCCGCATCGTTCGTGGTCAACAGCCCGACCTCGCTGAGCGCCACGGCGCCCCTTGGCGCGGCCGGCACCGTCGACGTGACCGTGACCACGGCCGCCGGCACCAGCGCCATCAGCGCCGCCGACCGCTTCACCTATGTCTCGGCGCTTCCGGTGGCCAACAACGTCAGCGCCACGGTGGCGTATGGCAGCGCCGGCAACCCCATCACGCTGAACCTTACCGGCGGCGCGGCCGCCAGCGTCAGCGTGGCGTCGCCGCCCGCCCACGGCACGGCGATCGCCACCGGTACCTCGATCACCTATACGCCCACCTCGTCCTACGCGGGACCGGACAGCTTCACCTATACGGCCACCAATGCGTCCGGCACCTCGGCGCCCGCTACCGTGACCATCACCGTGGCGAGCCCGACGCTGATCTACACGCCGTCATCGCCGCCTCCAGGCTCGGTGGGAGGCGCCTACAGCCAGTCGCTGGCGGGGGCCACCGGTGGCACCGGGCCGTACACCTATACCTTGGCCTCGGGCGTGTTGCCGCCCGGCATGGCGCTGTCGAGTTCGGGTGTGCTTGCCGGGACGCCCATCGCGGGCGGCACCTTCAACTTCACGGTGCGGGCCACGGACAGCAGCACGGGGACGGGGCCTTTCAGCGTCACCAGCGGCACGCTGTCGATGGTGGTGGGCGGCGCGGCGATGAGCCTGTCGCCGGCGCCGGGGCCGCTTGGCGCGGCGGCGGGCACGCCGTTCAGGCAGGCCTTCGTCGCGAGCGGCGGTACCGCACCCTATACCTACGCGATCACGGTCAATAGCGGCACCATGCCGGCAGGGATGTCGTTCAACACCGCGACGGGCGTGTTGTCGGGTACGCCGGCCACGGCGGGGACCGTGTCCTTCACGATCCAGGCAAACGACAGCAGCGGCGGGACCGGGCCATACAGCGTGGCCGGCGCTTATGCGCTGACCATCGCGGCGCCGACGGTCACGCTGACGCCGGCCACGCTGGCCAATCCCGCGCTGGGCATCGCGTATAGCCAGAGCGTGAGCGCGAGCGGCGGCACCGCGCCCTACACGTACAGCGTGGTCGCGGGCGCCTTGCCGCCCGGGCTGACGCTCAATGGCAGTACCGGCGCCATTGCCGGCACCACGGTGGCCGGGGGCAACTACAACTTCGCGATCCGCGCGACCGACAGCCTGGGCTTTACGGGAAGCCGCGCGTACAGCGTCGCGATCGGTGCGCCGACCATTGCCATCCAGCCGGCCACGCTGCCGCAGGCCGCCGTCGCCGCGGCCTACAGCCAGGTCTTCACGGCCAGCGGCGGCACGGCGCCGTACACGTTCGCGATCACGGCGGGCACCTTGCCCGCCGGCATGTCGCTGTCGGCCGGCGGCGTGCTGTCGGGCACGCCGAGCGCAGGCGGCACGTACAACGTCACCGTGAGCGCCACCGACAGCAGCACCGGCACCGGCCCCTATACCGGCAGCCGCGCCTATACGCTGACGGTGAGCGCCCCGGCGCTGAGCCTGTCGCCCGCGACGCTGCCTGCGCCGGTCGCAGGGGCTTCGTACAGCCAGGCCTTTGCCGCCGGCGGCGGCACCGCGCCGTACACCTTTGCCGTGGCGGCCGGATCGCTGCCCGCGGGGCTGTCGCTGAACCCGTCCACCGGTGTGCTGAGCGGTACGCCGTCGGCGGCCGGCAGCCATACGTTCACGGTGCGCGTGACCGACAGCAGCACCGGCACCGGCGCCCCGTACAGCATCAGCCGCGTCTATACGCTGGCGACGGGACAGGGCATGCCCTCGGCGCCGCCGGTGGCGGTGACCACGCTGTCGAATGCGCCGGTGACCATCCATGCCGCCGCCAACGCCGCCAACGGGCCTTTCTCCGGCGTCAGCATCGTCACGCCACCGAGCAGCGGCAGCGCCGTGGTGAACGGACTGGACATCGTCTATACGCCGGTGCCGACCGCCTCGGGCCCGATCACCTTCACGTATGCGCTGGCCAACAGCGCGGGGACCTCGGCGCCGGTGCCGGTGACCGTCACGGTCAATGCGGTGCCGGTGCCGGTGGCGCAGAAGCAGGTGTCGACGCTGGCGGGCCGGCCCGTCGACATCGACGTGACCGAGGGCGCCAGCGGCGGGCCGTTTACCGGTGCCGCGATCGTGTCGGTGGTGCCTGCCGAGGCCGGCACCGCCACCGTCGCCAGCGCCGCGCCGAAGACGCCGGCCGCCGACGGCAGGCAGCTCGCCGCCACCGCCTACACCGTCAACTTCGTGCCGGCGGCCGCTTTCGCCGGCACCGCGGTGGTGACCTATACGCTCAGCAATGCCGTGGCGACCTCGTCGCCGGCGCTGATCCAGGTGGCCGTGGCGGCGCGCCGGGATCCGTCCACCGATCCCGACGTGGTCGGGCTGGTCAACGCGCAGATCCAGGCCGCGCGGCGCTTCGCCACCGCGCAGATCGCCAACTACAACCAGCGCCTGGAGGCGCTGCACGGCAAGGGCAGGGCGCCGTCAGGCAACCAGATCTCGGTGGTGATGCCGCGCGCCCAGGCCGATCCGGAACGCTGCCAGGCGGTCGAAGGCTTCGCCGCGCGCGATGCCTGCCTGCGCGGCACGGCCTCGACCGGCCAGCGCGGACGCGGGCCCGACCCCGCGACCGACTCCCGTGCCGCGCGCGCGACCGCCGCGGCCAGCGCTGGCGCCGGCAACGCCCCGGACCTTCCCGGCGGCGCGGACCCCGGCAGCGGCGCCGACGCGGCTGGCACGGACGACACCGACGACGCGCGCCTGGCATTCTGGACCGCGGGCACCGTCGACTTCGGCTTCGCCAACGCGGGGACGCAGCGCTCGGGCTTTCGCTTCACCACGGGTGGCGTGACCGCCGGGGTCGACTATCGCTTCTCCGACCAGCTCACGCTCGGCATCGGCTTCGGCTATGGCCGCGACAGCACCGACGTGGGTTCGGCCGGCACGCGCAGCACCGCGGACAGTTTCAGTGCCGCGCTGTATGGCAGCTACCGGCCGCAGCCATCGCTGTTTGTCGACGGCGTCGCCGGCTATGGCTCGCTCAGCTTCGACTCGCGCCGCTGGGTCGGTGACGAAAGCGCGTTCGCCTACGGCAAGCGCGACGGGCACCAGATCTTTGCCTCGCTGTCGGCGGGATACGAGTATCGGAGCGAGGCCTGGCTGGTCTCGCCGTACGGACGCCTGTCGGTGTCCGACAGCACGCTCGACCCGTTCACCGAGACCGGCGCCGGCTTCAGCGCGCTGAAGTATTTCGGCCAGACCGTGACCACGGTGTCCGGCACGCTCGGGCTGCGCACGGAATACGCCACGTCGACGCGATGGGGGCTGTTCCTGCCGTTCGCGCGGCTGGAGTACCAGCATGATTTCAGCGGCCAGAGCGCGGCCGGGCTGGCGTACGCCGACCTTGCCGGCACCGGCCCCGCCTACACGGTGGGCAACGCGCCATACGGGCGCGACCGCCTGCAGCTGGGGCTGGGCGGCAAGCTGCGCAGGCGCTCGATGACGTTTGGGCTCGACTACAACGTGATGGTCGGCATGGGCGGGCTGCAGCAGGGCGTGCGGCTGACGTTCGCGGCGCCGTTCTAGCCGGCGGGCCACGCGCCCGTGCTGCTGTCCGCGCTCAGGTAGCGCGCTCAGCGCCCCATGCCGGTTCCAGGCGCGCCACCCGACGGTCCGGTGGTGCCGGTACCGCCGGTGCCCGTGCTGGGCGCGTCCAGTCCGCCGCTACGCGTGGTTCCCGAGCCAGTGACCGACGGCGAACCGGTCGAGCCGGAGGGCGCGGCCACGCCCGATGCCCCCGCCGCGCGGCCGGCGCCGGCGTCAGTGCCATGCCGCTTGCCGGCCGAAGAGCGCGAGCTGCCGTGCGTGTCGCCGCTGGCGGCCTTGCCGCCGCCGTCGGTCATGCTGGTGCCGGTGCCGGGCGTGCCCGGGCTGCCCGGCGTGCCGGGCGTGCCCGACGGGCCCGTGCCGGCGCTGCCGCCGCCCGAGCTGCCGCCCGAGCCGCCGCCACCACCGGCGCCACCGGCGCCACCGGCGCCACCGGCGCCCTGCGCCAGTGCCGCACCGCTTGCCAGCGCCGTGCAGGCAAGCCATGCCATCATCCATGTCCGAGCTTTCATCGTCGTCTCCTTGCATTGGAAGCACGGTAGCCGCAAGGGGCGTTCCAGCCCGGCGCGCATGCTGCCGTGCACACCATTGCAAGGTTTGCCGGTGTCAGGCGGCAAGAGTTACCTGAGGTCACATCGGTCGGTGTGCGCGGCAGCAGGCAGCGGCATATCGCTGCGCATGGCGCAACCCGGGCGACCGGCATGGGGATTGCTTATGAGAAATAAAAGTCATCTCCGCGGCAGCGGTATCTCGGGAGCATGCGATGGATGCGCCGGCAACCACTTTCAAGAAATTCGGCCGCCTGGACGGCCGCATGCTGATCGTTGGTTTCGGCAGCATTGCGCGTTCCGTGTTGCCGGTGCTGCTGCGCCATCTCGACATCACGCCGGCGCAGATCACCGTGATCTGTCCGGCGGGCAACGATCTCTCGGTTGCGCAGGCTTATGGCATCCGCGTGGTGACCAAGGCGCTGACCGAGGAGAACCACAAGCAGGTGCTGCAGGACCTCGTCGGCGAAGGTGACTTCCTGCTGAACCTGTCGGTCAATGTCTCGAGCGAGGCGCTGGTGCGCTATTGCTGGGAGCACGGCGCGCTGTACTTGGATACCTCGATCGAGCCGTGGGCAGGCGCGGCCACGGACCCGGACGCGCCGCTGTCACGCCGCAGCAACTATGCCCTGCGCGAAGGCGTGCTGGCGTTCCGCCTCGACAAGCGCGACGGCCCCACCGCGATCCTGACGCAGGGCGCCAACCCCGGCCTGGTGTCGGCGCTGGTCAAGCAGGCGCTGGTCAATATCGCTGCGGACAACGACGTCGACCATGAGCGGCCGGCCAGCTTCGAGGACTGGGCGGCACTGGCCCGCCAGCTCGATATCCGCGCCATCCACATCGCCGAGCAGGACACCCAGGTGGGCGACCGGCGCAAGGTAGCCAACGAGTTCATCAATACGTGGTCGGTCGACGCCTTTATCGAGGAAGGGCTGCAGCCGGCGGAACTGGGCTGGGGCACGCACGAGCGGCACTGGCCCGCGGACGCGCGCCGGCACGGGTTCGGCTCGGATGCGGCGGTGTACTTGACGCGCCCCGGATTCGGCACGCGCGTGCGCAGCTGGACGCCGCTCGGTGGCCCTTACCACGGCTTTCTGATCACGCACGGCGAGTCGATTTCGATTGCCGATCACCTGACCCTTCGCGACAACGGCGAAGTCGTTTACCGGCCGACGGTGCACTACGCTTACCATCCTTGCGACGACGCGCTGCTGTCGATCGACGAACTGATGGGCAACGGGGGGCGCAAGCAGGACCACCAGCGCATCCTGCGCGACGATATCGTCGCCGGCATGGATGAGCTCGGGGTCTTGCTGATGGGCAATGCGCGCGGCGCCTACTGGTACGGCTCCAGGCTGGCCACGGACCAGGCCCGGCAGCTGGTGGATCACAACACCGCCACCAGCCTGCAAGTGGTTGCCGGCATCCTGGGCGGCATGGTCTGGGCGCTGGAGCATCCGCGCGCGGGCGTGGTCGAGCCCGATGACCTGGATTACGAAACCGTGCTGCGCATCGCGCGGCCCTACCTGGGCGAGCTGGTCGGCGTCTATGCCGACTGGACGCCGCTGACGCAGCACTCGCAGCTGTATCCGGAAGCGGGCGACGAAGACCCCTGGCAGTTCGTCAACGTGCGCGTGCCGTAGGCGCAGGCCAGGCGCAACCGGAGCCGAGGGCGATGTCGGGGCTGCTGCAAAAAGAACTGGGCGTCATCGAAAACTCGTACTACGAGGCGAGCGTCGCGCGGCCGGCGCCGAGCCCGCCATTGCAGGGACGCACGGAGGCGGAGGTGTGCGTGGTGGGCGGCGGCTACGCCGGCCTGTCCTGCGCGCTGGAACTGGCCGCGCGCGGCTTTCATGTGGCGCTGCTCGAGGCGCACCGGATCGGCTGGGGCGCTTCCGGACGCAATGGCGGCCAGGCCATCGTCGGCTTCGGCGCCGAGGGGGAGGGCGCGATCGAGCGCCAGTGCCCGGCCGAGGTCGCGCAGGCGGCCTGGAATGCATCGGTCGAGGGCATGCGCCTGCTGGAGCAGCGCATCGCCACCTACGGCATCGACTGCGACCACGTGCGCGGCTACATGACGCTGGCGCCAAGGGCGCACAAGGTCGACGGCCTGCGCCGCTGGGTGCGCCATATGCGCGAGCGCTATGACTATCCGCTCGAATGGGTCGAACGTCCGCACCTTGGCCGCCATGTCGCCAGCGACCGCTTTGTCGCCGGGGCGTATGACCCGCACTCGGGCCATCTGCATCCGCTCAAGTACTGCCTGGGGCTGGGCGATGCGGCGCGCCGGCAGGGTGTCGAGGTCTTCGAGAATTCGGCCGCGTATCGCGTCGAGCGCGACCAGGCGCCGGTGGTGAAGACCGCCGAGGGCGAAGTGCGCTGCCGGCAGGTGGTGCTGGCCGGCAACGTCTACCTGGGCGAGTTCGGCGACCATCTGGCGCCGGAAATCGCGGCGCGCATCATGCCGGTGGGGACGTACATGATCGCGACCGAGCCGATGGAGGCGCAACGTGCCGCCGCGCTGATGCCGAGCCGGGTCGCGGTATCCGACAACAACCTGATCGTCGACTATTTCCGTCTCAGCGCCGACAACCGCCTGCTGTTCGGGGCCGGCGAGACCTTCAGCGCGCGCCCGCCGGGCAACCTGGTGCAGCGCATCCGCGCGCGCATGCTGCAGGTCTTTCCACAGACGGCGGATTTGAATATCGATTATTCCTGGGGCGGCTTCGTCGATATCACCATGAACCGGGCACCCGACCTGGGCCGCATCGGCACCAACCTCTACTATGCGCAGGGATTCTCCGGCCACGGGCTGTCGTTTGCCGGCATGGCCGGCAAGCTGATCGCCGAGGCGATGTGCGGCGATGCCTCGAGGTTCGATGTGTTTACCCGCATCCGGCATCACCGCTTCCCGGGCGGTGCGCTGTTCAGGACCCCCGCGCTGGTGCTGGGGATGTGGTACTACAGGCTGCGCGACCTGCTTTAGGGTGCTGCAAGGGCCGGCCTTGTCACCGCAGCGGTGCCGGCGGCGTCTGCACGCCCACGCCATGGACATGCACCATCTTCCCGCCCAGCCAGCCGGATACCGCCAGCAGGCCGATGGCGACCGCCGACAGCACGACGGCGCCAACCCCGGCCCCGCGCATGCGCCACCAGGCATTGACCACATAGAGCGCGACCACCGTCAGGTTGATTCCCATGTGCAGCAGCGCAATGCGGCGGATGCCGCTGGGCAGCGACAGCAGGTCGATCAGGCCGGGTAGCGCCGCGACCAGCGCGCCAATGATGCCGCCGACCATGGCATACAAGGCCACCACCGGCCAGTTGGGACTGTCGCCGCCGAAATAGCGGATCAGGTCGCAGACAAAGGAAAAGATCCACAAGCCGATGGGGATGGTGATCAGCATCGGGTGGATCGGGTGCTTGGCAATGCTGGCGGGAGTGAGCATGGCGACTCCTTTGACGTTCCGGGCGCGCATGGGCCCTTGCGTTCGCCGCGCCGGCGCGGCGTGCCTCCCCGTTCAATGATGGTGCTGGTCGTCCCGTGTCACGTCGACGGGTTCCAGGCCACCTTTTGCCGGACCATGCAGCACCGAGCCATCGACGCCGAAGCGCGAGCCATGGCAGGGGCAATCGAAGGATTGCTCCAGGCTGTTCCACTGGACCAGGCATTTCAGGTGCGGGCAGGTGGCGTCGAAGGTGTGCAGGCCGCCATCCGCATCGCGGAACGCGGCCACATGGCGGCCGCCGGCCTTGACCACATGCCCGGCGCCGGGCGCGATGGCATCGAGCGCGACGCCGTCGTCCTTGCCGAGCCAGTCGGCGTACTGGGCCACCACGTTGGCGTTCTCGCGCGCATACTCGACCACGGCCGTCACCGACTTGCGCGAGGGATCGTAAAGCTCGGCCCAGTCGTTGGTGCGGTCGGTGATCTGGTCGCGGATCAGCATGCCGGCAATGGCGCCGTGGGTCATGCCATTGCCGGAATCGCCGGTGACGACATAGACATTGGTATCGCCCGGGTTGCGGCCGATAAAGGCGACCCCGTCGACCGGCTCCATCACCTGGCCCGACCACGCGAACACGGGTTCGTCGACCACCGGGAAGCGCTGGCGGGTCCAGTCGACCAGCCTGCCGAAGCGCTGCCCGGCATCGTCCGCCTGGCCGACCTTGTGATCCTCGCCGCCGCTGATCAGCAGCTGGTGGCCGGCATCGAGGTCGCCGGCGATGCGCACGTAATGGTAGGGATCGAGCGTGTCCCAGAACTGGCACGGCGGCATGCTGCCGCGCGGCACCTTCATGCCCACCACGAAGGTCCGGTACGCAGCCTGCTTGGTATGGATGGCAAAGCGGTCGATGAACGGTGTATTGGTGGCAACGATGACATTGCCGGCCTCGATGCGCGCGCCGCTGTCGGTGCGCACGGTAGCGGGCCGGCCGTCGTCGACCTCCATGGCGCGGGTCTTGCCGTAGACCTTGCCGCCGCGGCGCTGGATCGCGTCGACCAGGCCGCCGAGGTACTTCAGCGGGTGGAGCTGCCCTTGCCGCGGGAACCGCAGCGCCGAGCGCAGCGCCACCTTGCCGGTCGGCACGTCGCTGACCCGCTCGACCTCGTCGAGCCCGGCCCGGTGCGCGGCATCGAGTTCCCGGGAGAGCAGGTCCTCGCCATCGGACGATTCGGCAAAGAGGAAGCCGTCGACGCGCCGGAAGTCGCAGTCGATGGCCTCCGCCGCGCAGATCGACTCCATCCGCGACACCGCCGCCGCGTGGCTCTGCGCCACCTGCCGTGCCGCCTGATGGCCGAGATGGCGCTCGATGTAGAAGAAGTAATCGTCGAAGGCCGTCATCAGGTGCGCGGTGGTCCGGCCGGTTTCGCCCGCGCCAGGCCCGTCCGCATCGATCACGATCACGGACTGTCCGGCCGCGGCCAGTTCATACGCGACCGACAGCCCGGCGATGCCCGCGCCGATCACGCAGGCGTCGCAGGTCGCGTCGCCGTCCAGGGGCGGGCTGGAAAGGGTTGTCCCGGCTGCCCAGTATGAAATCGTCATGCCGCCCGGCCTCCTGTTCTGCCTATGTCTCAGTGATAGGTCAGCGATGCCGGCGCAGGTATCCGGCGCGGTCCTACAGCCAGATGGCCCGGATCGACATAAATTACCCGGGTAATATTGACTTCTTATTTTATCCGGGTAATATTTGGCGATGTTCCTGTTTCTCTTTCGCAGACCTGCCATGACCGCACCCGCGCCTCACCATTTCACCACCTTCGACGGCCACCGCCGCATCGCCTCGGGTCCGCTGCCGGACAACGCACTGGCGCTAAGACGCGCCCTGGACAGCGGCGCGGCCGGGCCGGTGCTGGTATTCGACGACAGCACCGGCCGCTCGATCGACCTGGATACCAGCGGCACCGACGACGAGATTGTTGAACGGTCGGCAGTGCGCGCGGCGCAGCTGGCCGCGCCGCAGCCGGCCGCCGGCGAGGGCGCCGATGCCCCGGAAGCGGCCGAACCGCGCGGCCGGGGCCGGCCAAAGCTGGGGGTGGTGTCGCGCGAGGTGACGCTGCTGCCGCGCCACTGGGAATGGCTGGCCGCGCAGCCCGGCGGCGCGTCGGTGGCGCTGCGCAAGCTGGTCGAGCAGGCGCGCCGCGATCACGCCGGCAAGGACCGCAGCCGCGCCGCCAGCGAGCGCGCCTATCACTTCATGGTGGCGATTGCCGGCGACCTGGCCGGCTTCGAGGAGGCGAGCCGGGCGCTGTTTGCCAACGACCTGGCGGGGTTTGCCCGGCAGATCGCCGACTGGCCGGCGGATGTGCGCGAACACGCGCTGCGGCTGGCGGACAGCAGCGCGTGAGCGGCGCATGAGCGGCGCGTTCAGGCTCCGCCCAGCAGGTCGTGCGCGTCGACGATCGCGTAGGCGATCTCGGGATGGGCCTCCATGCTGCGCCGGATCGCGGACGGGATCGACTGGCGGATCTTGCGGCACAGGCCGGGCTGCTCCAGCACCTGGATGCTGATGCCGCGCACGGTGCGCACGCCGCGCGCGCTGGGCGTGATGCTCAGCACGATGCCGAGCTGGGCCTGCATCAGGTCCTCCATCCGTTGCAGCTCGGCCAGGCTGGTCAGGTTCTCGAGCCGTTCGACCAGCCGCTTTTCCTCGGCGCGCGTCAGGCGCAGCACGCGCAGGTCGGCATCGGGGTCGCTCAGCAGCGCTTCGCGCCCGCAGATGCAGGCACCGGGCGGGCATTCCGTGCGGAGAGGGAACGGCGCGTTCATGTCGGGCGCGGGCTGGGCAGGGCGGCTGGATTGCAAGATTGCGGGGGCGGTGGCTGGCTATGTTAATGCAGGTTGCCGGCCAGCGGCGCACGGTCCGGCAGCGAAGGCCGATCCGGTCTATGCTCGCGGCTGCGGTCCGCATGCCCAAGGGGCCGCAACACAAGAAACCCGCCCCCTGCACAGGAGACCCTCCATGGCACTTTCGATGTACGACGTATCGATCCCTCCGTTTATCCGCGCGCTCGGCAACCTCGACGCGATCCTCGCCAAGGGCGCGGCGCACGCGCAGGCGCAGGGGATGGACCCGGCCGACCTGATCCAGACCCGCCTGATCGCCGACATGGACCCGCTGCCGGCGCAGGTGCAGCGTGCCAGCGATGCCGCCAAGGGCTCCGCCGCGCGGCTGGCCGGGATCGAGGTGCCGTCGTTTGCCGATACCGAAACCACCTTTGCGGAACTGCAGGACCGCATCGGCCGCACCATCGTGTTCCTGGAGCAGATTACGCCGGCGCAGCTGGAAGGCAGCGAACAGCGCGTGGTCGAACTGAAGCTGCCGCAGGGCCCGCTGCGCTTCGACGGCAAGTCCTACCTGCTCGGCTTTGCCTTGCCCAATTTTTATTTCCACGTGACCACCGCCTACGACATCCTGCGCCACAAGGGCGTGCAGATCGGCAAGCGCGACTACCTCGGGCTGAAGTAGGCATGCAACGGGCCGGCGTCGGCCCGGCGCGAGCGCTGTACATCACCTTTGCCGGGGCGGACCGGGTCGCGGCGGCCAAGCGGAAACCCTGGGGCCTCTGGTATACTTTCAGCACGTCCGGCCCCATGCCGGGCGCAGCCTGCGACAGGCCAGGACAGCCCCACCCGGCAGCCCCCGCGCTGCCAGCACAGCCGCCCCGATCGATACGTTCCGGTCCACATCGAGGGCGCGACCACGCGCCAATGTGACCACGCGGCGCGAGGTCCGGCACCGGCCCTGCCCATCCTTTACTGAACCCCGGCCAGCAAGACGCTGCCGAACCGCTGTTTACGGTCCAAGAGAGACCCCACGCATGACTTACGCCGTCAAGGAAATCTTCTATACGCTGCAGGGCGAAGGCGCCAACGCCGGTCGCGCCGCGGTGTTCTGCCGCTTTGCCGGCTGCAACCTGTGGAGCGGCCGGGAGCAAGACCGCGCCAGCGCGGTGTGCCAGTTCTGCGATACGGATTTCGTCGGCACCGACGGCACGCGCGGCGGCAAGTACCGCAGCGCCGGGGAACTGGCCGCGGTGGTCGCGTCGGAGTGGCCGCAGGGCGCCGGCGGCAAGCCGCTGGTGGTCTGCACCGGGGGCGAGCCGCTGTTGCAGCTCGACGCGCCGCTGATCGACGCGCTGCACGCGCAGGGCTTCGAGATCGCGATCGAGACCAACGGCACCATCGCCGTGCCGCCGGGCATCGACTGGGTCTGCGTCAGCCCCAAGATGGGTTCGGAGCTGGTGGTTACGCGCGGCGACGAGCTGAAGGTGGTGATCCCGCAGGAAGGGCAGGACTTTGCCGCATACGAGAAGCTTGATTTCCGCCATTTCCTGGTGCAGGCCATGGACGGTCCGCTGGCGCGCGAAAATACCGCCGCCGCGGTGGCCTTCTGCCAGCGCCACCCGCGCTGGCGGCTGTCGCTGCAGACCCACAAGCTGCTGGGGATCCGCTGAGCGGCAGTGCCGCTGGCCAGCCGCGCGCGAGCCGCTTGGCCAGCCATCAGGCCAGCATCAAGCAGGCAATTCAGTCCACAATAGAGGCTTCGGACGCACGCGCGGCGTCCGCTTCAACGCAGGCCGCCGGCACCGGCGCCGGTACACATGAGCAAACAAGTTTCCATCACCCGCCGGCTGGAGTTCGACTCCGGCCACCGCATCCCCAACCACTGCGGGCAGTGCCGCAATATCCACGGCCACCGCTATCGGCTGGACCTGACGCTGTCGGGCGAGGTGCTGCACCGCGAGGGCGCCTCGGATGACGGCATGATCCTGGATTTCGGCGACATCAAGGCGCTCGCCAACGAGCACCTGGTCAGCAAGTGGGACCACGCCTTCCTGATCTACCGCGGCGACACCGCGCTGCTGAACTTCCTGCAATCGATGGAAGGGCACAAGACCGTGGTGCTGGACGCTATTCCGACGGTCGAGAATCTGGCCCAGGTGGCCTTCGACATCCTGGCCCCGGTGTTCAAGGACTGCTTCGGCCACCACCTGCAGCTGACCCGGCTGGTGCTGTTCGAAACGCCCAATTGCTGGGCCGAGGTCAGCGCGCCGGCGGTGCTGCCCGCGCAGGACTGAGCGGGCGACGAATGACCCAGCCGCCGCCGCTGCCGCCACCCCTGCCGCTGCGCGCGCCGCCCGCGCTGCCGGACGATCCGGCGCTGGCCGCCGAGCGCGACGCGCGCTACATGCGCGCCGCGCTCGAAGAGGCCCGCCTGGCCGAAGCCGCGGGCGAAGTGCCGGTGGGCGCCGTGGTGGTCTGGAACGACACCATCATCGCGCGCGGCCACAACCTGCCGATCCGCTCGGTCGATCCGTCTGCGCACGCCGAAATGCAGGCGTTGCGCGCCGCCGCGCAGGTGGTCGGCAACTACCGCATGCCCGAGTGCGAGCTGTACGTGACGCTGGAGCCGTGCGCCATGTGCAGCGGCGCGATCCTGCACGCACGGCTGCGCCATGTGGTGTTCGGCGCGAGCGATCCCAAGACCGGCGCCGCCGGCAGCGTGGTCAACCTGTTCGAACAGGCGCAGCTCAACCACCAGACCACCATCGCCGGGGGCGTGCTGGCCGACCCATGCGGCCAGATGCTGAAGGATTTCTTCGGCGCCCGGCGCCGCGCGCAGAAGGCGGCACAGAAGGCGGCACGCCAGCCGGCGCCGGCCGCCGCACCCGACCAGAACCACGACACTGAAGCATGAGCACGCCGAACAGCAGGCCGCATACCGAAGTCCGACTGATCGCCTCGTCCGGGTATCCGCACGATGTCGCCATCGCCGCGCGGGGCTGCGCCTGGCTCAAGCACCATGGCTACCACATGACCAACCCCGACGTGCTGGCGCGGCGCTACCTGCGCTTCGGCGGCACCGACGCGGAGCGGCTGGCCGACCTGCACGCGATCGGCACCGGCGTGCCGCATGAACTGACGCTGGCGGTGCGCGGCGGTTATGGCATCGCGCGCTTGCTGGCGCAGGTCGACTTTGCCCGCATCGCCGCACAGGCGCGTGCCAGCGGCACGCCCATCGTCGGCCACAGCGACTTCACCGCGTTCCAGCTGGCCTACCTGGCGGCCACCGGCGGCGTCACCTTTGCCGGGCCGATGCTGCTGGCGGACTTTGGCGCCGAGGGCGTCGACGCCTATATGTGGGAGCACTTCGAGGGCATCCTGCGCAACCCAGCCTACCGCGTCGACATCGCCGCGCCGCAGTCCGGCGGCCAGCCGTTCTCCGGCAGCGTCGAGGGCACGCTGTGGGGCGGCAACCTGGCGATGCTGTGCAGCCTGCTGGGCACGCCGTTCATGCCGCAGGTGCAGGGCGGGGTGCTGTTCCTGGAAGACATCAACGAGCCCCCTTACCGGGTCGAGCGCATGCTGGTCCAGCTGGAGCAGGCGGGCGTGCTGGGCGCGCAGCGCGCCATCGTGCTGGGCGATTTCTCCAACTACCGCGTCACCGACTACGACAACGGCTACGACATGGACGCCGTGGTGGCCTACCTGCGCGAGCAGCTGCCGGTGCCGGTGCTGACCGGCCTGCCGTTCGGGCATTGCGCCCGCAAGCTGACGCTGCCGGTCGGCGCACAGGTGCGGCTGTCCGCACGTGCCGACGGCTTCAGCATGGCGTTCTCGGGCTATCCGGTGCTGCCGCCGCTGGCCTGAGCCCGCGGCTCGCCGCCGCGCGCGCCGGTCGCAAGGATTGCGTCCGGATGATAGAATGCGCGGTTATTTCCTGATTTCCTGCCGGGTTCGCGCATGAACCCGGCGTGGCCCGTGCCGCAACGCCGGCCATGGCTGCCGGAATCCTTCCGGCCCGCGCCGCGGCGCCACAATCTCCAGACAAGGTTCCAGACGTGCTTTCTACCGCAAACATCACCATGCAGTTCGGCCCCAAGCCGTTGTTCGAGAATATCTCGGTCAAGTTCGGCGAGGGCAACCGCTACGGCCTGATCGGCGCGAACGGCTGCGGCAAGTCCACCTTCATGAAGATCCTGGGCGGCGACCTCGAGCCGTCGTCGGGCAACGTCATGCTGGAGCCGGGCATCCGCCTGGGCAAGCTGCGCCAGGACCAGTTCGCCTATGAAGACATGCGCGTGCTCGACGTGGTGATGATGGGCCACACCGAGATGTGGGCCGCCGCGCAGGAGCGCGACGCCATCTACGCCAATCCGGAAGCGACCGACGAAGACTACATGAAGGCCGCCGAGCTCGAGGCCAAGTACGCCGAATACGACGGCTACACCGCCGAGGCGCGCGCCGGCGAACTGCTGCTGGGCGTGGGCATCCCCACCGCGCAGCACCAGGGCCCGATGAGCGACGTGGCGCCGGGCTGGAAGCTGCGCGTGCTGCTGGCGCAGGCACTGTTCTCGAACCCGGACGTGCTGCTGCTGGACGAGCCCACCAACAACCTGGACATCAACACCATCCGCTGGCTGGAGACCGTGCTCAACGAGCGCAACTCCACCATGATCATCATTTCCCACGATCGCCACTTCCTGAACTCGGTCTGCACCCACATGGCCGACATGGACTACGGCACGCTCAAGGTCTACCCGGGCAACTACGACGAGTAC
The DNA here is from genome assembly GCF_900250075.1 of Cupriavidus taiwanensis. Taxonomy (NCBI): domain Bacteria; kingdom Pseudomonadati; phylum Pseudomonadota; class Betaproteobacteria; order Burkholderiales; family Burkholderiaceae; genus Cupriavidus; species Cupriavidus taiwanensis. Next base: position 2,006,787 of record NZ_LT977070.1, on the reverse strand, counting down.
ATGGAAGCGTCGATGCAGGCCCGCGAGCGCCAGATGGCCGCCAACGCGCGCGCCAAGGAGCGCATCAGCGAGCTGCAGGACTTCGTGCGCCGCTTCTCGGCCAACAAGTCCAAGGCCCGCCAGGCGACCTCGCGCGCCAAGCAGATCGAGAAGATCAAGGTCGAGGACATCAAGCCCTCGTCGCGCCAGAACCCGTTCATCCGCTTCGAATTCGAGAAGAAGCTGCACAACCTCGCGGTTGAGGTCGAAGGCATCACCAAGAGCTACGACCGCAAGATCATCAATAACCTGTCGCTGGCGATCCAGGCTGGCGAGCGCGTGGCCATCATCGGCGAGAACGGCGCGGGCAAGACCACGCTGCTGCGCAGCCTGCTGAACGGCGCGGTGCAGACCGGCGTGCAGCGCGGCGTCGAGGTCGACCGCGGCACGGTCAAGTGGGCCGAGAACGCCAACGTCGGCTACATGCCGCAGGACACCTACGAGGAGTTCCCGGAAGACCGCGACGTGATGGACTGGATGAGCCAGTGGACCCAGGCCGGCGACGACGAGACCTCGCTGCGCGGCACGCTGGGCCGCCTGCTGTTCTCGGCCGACGACATCAAGAAGAACGTCAAGGTGCTGTCCGGCGGCGAGAAGGGCCGCATGATCTGGGGCAAGCTGATGCTGGGCCGCCACAACGTGCTGGCGCTGGACGAGCCGACCAACCACATGGACATGGAATCGATCGAGTCGATGCAGATCGCGCTGGACAAGTTCCAGGGCACGCTGATCTTCGTCTCGCACGACCGCGAGTTCGTCAGCGGCCTGGCCACGCGCATTATCGAAGTGCGCACCGACGGCACGCTGACCGACTACCTGGGCACGTACGACGAGTACCTGCAGTCGCAGGGCATCGACGGCTGAGCGTCAAATCCCGCTGCATGTCGAAGGCCGCCTCCGGGCGGCCTTTTTGTTGTCCGGGCCGGCGGGTCAGGCGGCGCTGCCGTCGCGGACCTGGTCCAGTTGCGCCATGATGGCGCGGGCGGTGATGTCGCCCCGCGCCTTGAGCAGCGCCGCGTGCAGCGGTTCGCGCAGCGCCATCAGCGCGGGCAGGTCGGCGGCCTTCTCCACCTTCACCTGCAGCATGTAGCCGCGCAGCCCGAGATGCTGCCCGATCACGTCGGTATAGAAGTGGTAAAGGCGCTGGTACGCCTGGATTTCGGCGGGCGAGTGGGCCGCGGCTTCACTGGCTTGCGGCGGCGCCGCCAGCTCGGTTCCCGGCGCATGGCGCATCGCGTAGACGGAGAACAGGTTGGTGTCGGCAGCCGGCGGCGCGGCACCCAACGGCACTTGCGGCGCGGCGGCGCGCGGCTGTGCCGGTTCGGCGACGGCTTCGACCAGCCCCTGCGCCAGCAGCGTTGCCATGGCCTCCGGGCCGATCCCCATGCCCGCCACCTGCGCCAGCAATGCCTGCTCGCGGCGCTCGCCGTTGACCATCAGCAGCAGCGCGCGCAGCTTGTGGTCCAGCTTGCGCGCGCGGCTGCGGATTTCATCCTGCCCCGCCTCCGTCTTTCGGTAGATCGGATCGACCATGCCTTTGTCCCCTTAGTCTTGTTATGTGCGCGCGCCGTGGCGAGTCTCCCGCCTGTCACCCGCGGCCGATTATCGCCATGTTCTTGTGCGCAGCGGCAGGCACGGCCGGCGCCGTTTTCCGCAGCGCCATAACATGGGCCGGAATCCGCTCTACAATGTGCGTGCACCATAAAAGTAACAAAAAATTGCAATCGCCAATTCACCAAACCGAGAACTGTGGCCATGCAACAACGAGACAAACTCTTCATTAACGGCAAGTGGGTTGCGCCCCACGGCACCGGCAAGATCGATGTCATCCATTCCGCCACCGAGGCGGTGATGGGGACGATTCCCGAAGGCTCGGCGCGCGACGCCGAAGACGCCATCCAGGCCGCGCGCGCGGCCTTCGACGGCTGGTCCGCAACGCCGCCGGCAGAGCGGGCGGGCTATATCGCCAGGATTGCCGAAGGGCTGAAGGCGCGCAGCGAAGAACTGGCCCAGCTGATCGCCGGCGAAGTCGGCATGCCGATCAAGCTGGCCCGCGCGATCCAGGTGGGCGGCCCGGTCTACAACTGGGGCCAGGCCGCCAGGCTGCTGGAAGGCTTCCGCTTCGAGGAAGAAGTCGGCAACTCGCTGGTGGTGCGCGAGCCGGTTGGCGTGGTCGGCGCGATCACGCCGTGGAACTACCCGCTCAACCAGATCACGCTGAAGGTGGCGCCGGCGCTGGCCGCGGGCTGCACCGTGGTGCTCAAGCCGTCCGAGGTGGCGCCGCTCAATGCCTTCGTGCTGGCCGAGGTGATCGAGGCCGCGGGGCTGCCGCCCGGCGTGTTCAACCTGGTGACCGGTTACGGCCCGGTGGTGGGCGAGGTGCTGGCCAGCCATCCGGAAGTCGACATGGTGTCGTTCACCGGCTCCACCCGCGCCGGCAAGCGCGTGTCCGAGCTGGCGGCGCAGACCGTCAAGCGCGTCGCGCTGGAGCTGGGCGGCAAGTCGGCCTCGGTGATCCTGGACGATGCCGACCTGCCGGCGGCGGTCAAGGGCACCATCAATGCCTGCTTCCTCAACTCCGGCCAGACCTGCTCGGCGCACACGCGCATGCTGGTGCCGCGCGCCCGCTACGACGAAGTCAAGGCGATCGCGCAGAAGGTGGTGGCCGGCTTTACCGTGGGCGATCCGCTGCAGGAAACCAGCAAGCTGGGCCCGCTGATCTCCGCGGTGCAGAAGGACCGCGTGACCGGCTATATCCGCCGCGGCCTGGAAGAGGGCGCCGAGCTGGTGGCCGGCGGCCCCGAGACCCCTGAAGGGCTGGACCAGGGCTTTTACGTCAAGCCGACCGTGCTCGGCAACGTCGAGCCGCGCGCGACTGTGGCGCAGGAGGAGATCTTCGGGCCGGTGCTGTCGATCATCTGCTATGACACCGAGGAAGACGCGGTGCGCATCGCCAACGACAGCATCTATGGCCTCGGCGGCGGCGTGTGGTCCGGCGACGAGGCCCGCGCGATCCGCGTGGCGCGCCGCATCCGCACCGGCCAGGTCGATATCAACGGCGGGCCGTTCAACATGCAGGCGCCGTTCGGCGGCTACAAGCAGTCCGGCAACGGGCGCGAAGCCGGCAAGTACGGGCTGGAGGAATTCCTCGAGTACAAGTCGCTGCAGCTGAAGAAGTCCGCCGCCTGACGGGCGCGCGGCAAGCAGGCCATCAGCGAGGAAATGCCCGGCCGGTCCGGGCATTTTTTCGTGCGGAAGATGCGCGGATAATGCCCGAACAACATGACAACGACAACAGGGGGAACAACGATGCGCGCGTTGGGTCGGCTGACCAGGTGGCTGGCGGTGCTGCTGGGGCTGGCGGTGGCCGGCGCGGCGGGCGCGCTGGTCTGGTATCGCCATGCGGCACAGCCGCCGGTGTCGGGCAACGAGGTGCTGGCCGGGTTGCGCGAACCGGTCACGGTGGTGCGCGATCGCCATGGCGTGCCGCATATCCGCGCCGCCAGCAAGGTCGATGCGTGGTTCGCGCTGGGCTACGTCCACGCGCAAGACCGGCTGTGGCAGATGCAGATGAACAAGCGCATCGTCGCCGGCCGGCTCGCGGAGATCCTGGGCCCGTCCGCCGTCGATAACGACAAGTTCCTGCGCACGCTGGGCGTGCGGCGCAACGCCGAGGCCATCTTCGCGCAGGCGTCGCCCGAGGCGCGCGCGGCGCTGCAGGCCTATGCCGACGGCGTCAATGCATGGATCGACCAGCGCCAGGGCCCGCTGCCGCCGGAGTTCCTGCTGCTGCGCACCCGGCCCGAGCGCTGGGAACCGGCCGACACGCTGGGCTGGCAGACCATGATGGCATGGGACCTGGGCGGCAACTGGACCCAGGAGACGCTGCGCATGCGGCTGGCGCAGGTGCTGCCGGTGGCCCGCATCAGCGAACTGCTGGCGCCGTATCCGGGCGAGCAGCCGGTACGCACCATGGACTATGGCCATCTGTACCGGCAGCTGGCGCCGCTGGCGAGCGCGATGGCCAGCGTCGGCGACAAGGCCCCGCCGGGCTATGTCGAGGGCATGGGCTCGAACAACTGGGTGGTGTCGGGCGCGCACACGCAATCGGGCAAGCCGATGCTGGCCAACGATCCGCACCTGGGGCTGCAGGCGCCGGCGCTGTGGTACTTGGCGCGCCTGAGCGCGCCCGGGCTCGAGGTGGCCGGCGCGACGCTGCCCGGCATGCCGCTGGTGGTGCTGGGCCACAATGACCGGATCGCCTGGGGGCTGACCAATACCGCGCCGGATGTGCAGGACCTGTATATCGAACGCGTGCGTCCGGGCAACGACACCCAGTACCAGACGCCGCAGGGCTGGGCCGCGTTCGAGACCCGCACCGAAACCATCCGCGTCAAGGGCGCCGCCGACGTGACGCTGAAGGTCCGCAGCACGCGCCACGGGCCGGTGATTTCCGACGTGGCCGAGTCGCTTACCAGCGCCGCCGAGCCGCTGGGCGCGCAATACGTGGTGGCATTCCAGTGGACCGCGCTGCGCGCGGATGACCGTACCTTCCTCGCCGGGCTGCGGCTGAACCAGGCGCGCGACTGGAACAGCTTTACCGACGCGCTGCGCGACTTCCACTCGCCGCAGCAGAACATCGTCTATGCCGACGTCGACGGCAATATCGGCTTCTACGCGCCGGGCCGCGTGCCGCTGCGCCGCGCCGACAACGACCTCAAGGGCCTGGCGCCGGCGCCCGGCTGGGATGCGCGCTACGACTGGACCGGCTTTATCCCGTTCGAGGCGCTGCCGCACCAGTACAACCCCGCCGGGGGCGTGATCGTGACGGCCAACCAGCGCATCGTCGCGCCCGACTATCCGTACTTCATCACCAGCGAATGGACGGTGCCGTATCGCTTCGACCGCATCCGCACGCTGCTGGCGGCCACGCCGAAGCACAGCTTCGACAGCTTTGCCGCGATCCAGAAGGACGTGGTCTCCCTGGCGGTGCGCGATGTCTTGCCGCTGCTGCTGGCCGCGCCGGTCAGCAACGACGCCGCGCGCCCGGCGCGCGAACGCGCCTTGCTGCAGGCCTTGCGCCAGTGGGACGGCACCATGGACCCCGCGCGCGCCGAGCCGCTGGTGGTCACCGCATGGCTGCGCGAGCTGTCGCGCCGGCTGTTCGAGGAGAAGACCGGCGAGGCGATCTTCGTGCGCCTGTGGGACCAGCGCAACGTGCAGCAGCCCATGCTCAACATCCTGCGCGATCCGCGCAAGCTGGGCGCGTTCTGGTGCGACCGGCCCCATACCGGCCCGGCCGAGAGCTGCGACGATGCCGTGGCCGACGCCTGGACCCAGGCCATGGCGGACCTGTCGCGCCGCTATGGTGACGACCCCGCGCGCTGGCGCTGGGGCGAGGCCCATGCGGCGCGGCTGGAGCACCGGCCGTTCGGCAAGGTCGGCTACCTGGCGCCGCTGTTCAACCTGCGCGTGCCGACCGGTGGCGACACCTACACGGTCAACGTCGGCCGGCACAACCTGCGCGACGACAAGGCGCCGTTCGAAAACACCCACGCGGCCAGCGTGCGCGCGCTCTATGACCTGTCCGACCTGGCGGCGTCGCGCTTCATGGACTCCACCGGGCAGTCCGGCAATGCGCTGCTGCCGCGCTACCGTGACTGGATCGGCAAGTGGGCGGCGGTGGAGTACATCACCATGCCGCCGGCGGCAGCCCGCGGTCAGCAGGGCGCGGCGGACGCCCTGGTGCTGGCGCCTGCGACAAAATAGCGCGGACCGCGGCATGCCTCGCCGGGAAGGTTCTCAAACTGGCGAGGTCATGCCCGGGTCGTCCGCCGGGCGTTGGCGACAGACGCTAACATGAGGGCCTTTATCTCCCTCAAGCCCGGCAAGGAGTCCCTGATGACAACGCGTACCACCCATGTGATCCAGCACGTCGCCTTCGAGCATGCGGGCGTGATCGGCAACGCCCTGCGCGCGCGCGGACACACGCTGCGGGTGTTCCAGGCCGGCGTCGACGATCTTGGCCCCATCGCCAGCGAGCCGGCCGACCTGCTGCTGGTGCTCGGCGGCCCCATCGGCGTCTACGAGACCAACGCCTATCCGTGGCTGGAGGCGGAAATCGCGCTGATCCGCCAGCGCCTGGGCGCCGGCGGCAAGCTCATCGGCGTCTGCCTGGGCGCGCAGCTGATCGCGCGCGCCGCCGGCGCCAGGGTCTACCCCGGCCCGCGCGAGATCGGCTGGGCGCCGATTACGCCGACGCCGGCCGGGCAGGATTCGGCGCTGGCCGAGCTGGCCGCGGCGCAATGGGAAGTCCTGCACTGGCACGGCGACACCTTCGACCTGCCCGCCGGCGCGCAGCTGCTGGCCTCGACCGCGGCGGTGCCGAACCAGGCCTATGCCATCGGCAACCAGGCGCTGGCGCTGCAGTTCCACCCCGAGGTCATGCCGCGCGATATCGAGGCCTGGCTGATCGGCCATACCGTCGAACTGGGCAAGGCCGGCATCGATCCGCGCACTATCCGCGCGCGCACCGCGCAGGTCGGCGCGACCGTGGCGGCGGCGGGGGAACGCATGTTCGCGCGCTGGCTGGAGCAAGCCGGACTATGAGCCAGCCGCTATCCGCCATCCGCGTGCCGGTCGATGCGGTGCTGACCGGCGCCGTGCGCCCGTTCGGACCCAAGGGCGTACCCAGCGGCATTGCCAAGGCCGCAACGCGCGCGCGGCTGCGCGTGACCGCCACCGGGCTCGAGGGCGACGGGCAGGGAGATCCGCGCCACCACGGCGGCCCGGAAAAGGCGCTGCACCACTATGCCTTCGACCACTACCCGGCGTGGCGCCTGACGCTGCGGGAACAGGGCGCGTCAGCCGACGGCGTCCTCGACACGCCTGGCGCCTTCGGCGAGAACCTGAGCACCACGGGCCTGACCGAAGCGGACGTCTGCATCGGCGACCAATTCCGCCTGGGCACGGCGCGGGTCGAGGTGTCGCAGGCGCGCCAGCCGTGCTGGAAGCTCAACCACCGCTTCGGCTATGCGGGCATGTCGCGCGCCGTGCAGCAGAGCCTGCGCACCGGCTGGTACTACCGCGTGCTGGAAACCGGCGACGTGGCCGCGGGCGATATGCTGGAACTGGTGGCGCGGCCCTGTCCCGGATGGTCGCTGCACCGTCTGCTGCAGGTGCTGTATGTCGAGCGGCTCGACTATGCCGCGCTGGAGGAAATGGCCGCGCTGGCACCGCTGGCCGAAAACTGGCGCAAGCTGGCACGGCAGCGCCTGGAGCGGCGCGAAGTCGAAGCGATGGAGCGGCGCCTGTCCGGCGAATGACGGGCTACGGGTGAGCGCGGCTCAGCCCTGGCGGAAACGCTTGCCGGTGCCTTCGCGCGTGATGCGATCCCACACCTGCTGCTTTTCCTCGTCGCTGAAAAATACCCAGTTGCTGACCTCGGCCGCGGTGCGGCCGCAGCCCTGGCACACCTCGTCGAACAAGGTCGAGCAGATGCCGATGCAGGGGCTGTCCGGGCGCTCGGACAGCGTGGAATCCGTGCTGCCGTGGTCCGGTTCGGGGCGGAGCGGGGCGGATTCGTAAGGTGACGGCATGGTGGTCGCAGGGCGGAGGGTAAAACGGCCGCCCATTATATCGGGACCGCAGCGGCAGCCCGGCCAAAGGCCGTGCCGTGGGGGCGGGGATTACCTCGGACGTCATTGAGCCATGCGGCAGGCGCCATTACGCTGCGGCAGGAATCGCGCCTTTTCAGGAGTCCAGCCATGCCCCATACCATCGCCGCCGTGCCCCTGTCCCAACACCGCCGCCCGGCCGGCGTCGACCCGCGCATGCGCGCCATGGTCGACACCGTGCTGCTGGGATCTCCCGTGGCGCGTGCCCTCGGCGTGCGGCTGGCAAGCCTGGCGCCGGACCATGTCGAGCTGGAGATGCCGTTCCTGCCGACCAACGTGACCCACGGCAGCATCGTGCACGGCGGCGTCATCGCGACATTGATCGACATTGCCGGCGCGGCCGCGGCTGCGTCTGGTGCTAGTGCCGACGAGGTGCAGGGCGGTGCCACCGGTTCGCTGTCGATCCAATACCTGGCGCCGGCACAGGGTGCCGCGCTGAGGGCGGTGGCCTCGGTGGCCCGGCGTGGCCGCCGGCAGGTGGTGACGGATGTCTCGGTGTACGCCGAAGCGCCCGACGAAGGCGTGCTGGTTGCCAGGGCCTTGATGAGCAGTGCGATGTTCTGAGCCGCTGCGCCCGCGTGCGTGCACGTTTCTATTAACGCAATTAACCGCCAAACTTTAGCCTTCACCACCACGCGCGCCAGTTGCACTGGCGCGACCCGACGGCAGCATGCCGAGGACGGTCGTGGCGGAGACGATGAGCACGGGCGCGCAGCGGCCCGGCTGATCACGGCGGGGACGCGCGCCGCCAGGTGAGCCCTGCGCGGCGCGCGGATCCGTGCTGCCTGGATCAGTATTTCCAGAAGACCTGCTGCAGCGCCTTGCTGTCGTTGGTCTGCGTCAGAGCCAGCGCCATCAGGATGCGCGCCTTCTGCGGCAGCTGGTCGTCGGTGACGATCCAGTCGTACTTGTCGTCCGGCTGCTCGGCATTGCGTACCACCACGCCGCTGCCCGTGCGCGACGCGCGCACGATATGCACGCCCTTGGCGCGCGCGGCCTTGAGCGGCTCGACCATGTAGTCGCCGACGCTGCCGTTGCCGGTGGCGGCGTAGATGATGGCCTTGGCGCCGCTCTTCACCGCCGCGTCGACCGCGGCCGGGTTGGCGTTGCCGTAGGCGTAGACCACCGCCACCTCGGGCAGCTTGTCGATCTTGTCGATGTCCCACTGCGTCTGCACCGTGTGCGGCCGTGCCGGCAGGCGGTAGAACAGCGTGCGGCCTTCCACCACGTAGCCGAGCGGGCCGAACGGCGAGCGGAAGGTCTCGGTCTTGAAGGTGTTGGTCTTGGAGACGTCGCGGCCGGTGTGGATCTCGTCGTTCAGCACCGCCAGCGTGCCCTTGCCCTTGGACGCCGGGTTAGAGGCGACCAGCACGGCGTCATAGAGGTTCAGCGCGCCGTCGGCACCCAGTGCGGTGCCCGGGCGCATCGAGCCGACCACCACCACCGGCTTGTCGCTCTTCAGCGTCAGGTTGAGGAAATACGCGGTTTCCTCGATGGTGTCGGTACCGTGCGTGATCACGATGCCGTCGACGTCAGGCTGCTTGAGCAGTTCCGACACGCGCTTGGCCAGCTTGAGCAGGCGTTCGTTGTTGAAGCTCTCCGAGCCGATCTGGAAGATCTGCTCGCCCTTGACGTTGGCGACCTTGGAGATTTCCGGCACCGAGGCGATGATCTTGTCGACCGGGACCACGGCGGACTGGTAGGCGGCGGTGTTGGTCGCCGCCGCGCCGGCGCCGGCAATGGTGCCGCCGGTGCCGATGATGACGATGTTGGCCTTGCGCGCTTCGGCCGGGGCCGTGGCAGCGGCGGCGGCAGGCTGGGCCGCAGGCGCGAGCTGCGCGTGGGCGGCGCCGGTGATCAGGCTCGCCGACAGCAGGGCAGCGGCCAGCGTGGTGACGCGGGCGGAATATTTCATGGTTCTCCTCGGTATCTATACGAACGTGTGGCCCGTACTGGAAGCGGCACGACATACCTTATGGGTGGAATGGTGCCGTCCGTGTTCAGTCGGTGGCTGCCCGCGGCCGGGCCTGTGGTGCAGGGTCCGGTTCAGGCAGCGGCAGAGACTATACGTGAGGAGAAAATGGCGGTGGAAGGGCGGCGCAAGGGTTATGCCGATTCGGCATAAAACCGCCTTTCCCATAACTTCAGGCGCATACATCGCCGGGCCGGCCGAGCCTCGCCGGCCCCGGCGTTTTCTGTTGCAGCCAGCTCAGAACGCGTCGCCCGGCACGCGCACCCAGCCTTCCATCAGCACGCGCGCGCTGCGGCTCATGATGGCCTTCCTGACCACCCATTCGCCGTCGACCTGCTGGGCCTCGGCGCCGACCCGCAGGGTGCCGGACGGATGTCCGAACCGGACCGCATTGCGTTCGCCGCCGCCCGCTGCCAGGTTGACCAGCGTGCCGGGGATGGCCGCCGCGGTGCCGATCGCCACCGCGGCCGTGCCCATCATGGCGTGGTGCAGCTTGCCCATGGAGAGCGCGCGCACCAGCAGGTCAACATCGGCCGCGGCCACCTTCTTGCCGCTGGAGGCGGTGTAGTCCACCGGCCGGGCCACGAACGCCACCTTGGGCGTGTGCTGGCGCTTGGCCGCCTCGTCGACGTTCTTGATCAGGCCCATGCGCAGCGCGCCGTAGGCGCGGATGGTCTCGAACATCGCCAGCGCCCTGGTGTCGCTGTTGATGGCGTCCTGCAGCTCGGTGCCGGTGTAGCCGATGCTCTCGGCATTGACGAAGATGGTCGGGATGCCGGCGTTGATCATGGTGGCCTTGAGCGTGCCGACGCCCGGCACTTCCAGGTCGTCGACCACGTTGCCGGTCGGGAACATCGCACCGCCGGCGCCTTCTTCCTCGGCCGCGGGGTCCATGAACTCGAGCTGGACCTCGGCGGCGGGGAAGGTCACGCCGTCGAGCTCGAAGTCACCGGTTTCCTGCACTTCGCCATTGGTGATGGGCACGTGGCCGATGATGGTCTTGCCGATATTGGCCTGCCAGATGCGCACCACGGCCACGCCGTTCTGCGGAATGCGGCTCGGATCGACCAGGCCGGCGCTGATCGCGAACGGGCCGACCGCGGCCGACAGGTTGCCGCAGTTGCCGCTCCAGTCGACAAAGGGCTGGTCGATCGAGACCTGGCCGAACAGGTAGTCGACATCGTGGTCCGGACGCGTGCTCTTGGACAGGATCACGGTCTTGCTGGTACTGGAGGTGGCCGCGCCCATGCCGTCGATCTGCTTGCCATAGGGATCGGGGCTGCCGATCACACGCAGCAGCAGCGCGTCGCGGGCCGGACCGGGAACCTGCGCGGTCTCGGGCAGGTCCTGCAGGCGGAAGAACACGCCCTTGCTGGTGCCGCCACGGATGTAGGTGGCGGGGATCTTGATCTGGGATACGTGGGCCATGGGAATGAATATCATGGTTAGGTATGCGAAGGAAGCCGATCGCAACCGGCACCCCTTGCGGACGCGCCCCTCTCCCGCACGCGGGAGAGGGCGCAAACACTCGGCAACGAGTTAAGCCGCCGCCTTGTTCGACTCCAGGAAGTCCTGCGCAAAGCGCTGCAGCACGCCGCCGGCCTCGTAGATCGATACTTCCTCGTCGCTGTCGAGGCGGCAGGTCACCGGCACTTCGACGCGCTCGCCATTCTTGCGATGCACCACCAGCGTCAACGTCGCGCGCGGCTGGCGTGCGCCGATCACGTCGTAGGTCTCGGTGCCGTCCAGCCCCAGGGTCAGGCGGTTCACGCCCGGCTTGAACTCCAGCGGCAGCACGCCCATGCCGATCAGGTTGGTGCGGTGGATGCGCTCGAAGCCCTCGGCAACGATCGCTTCCACGCCGGCCAGGCGCACGCCCTTGGCGGCCCAGTCGCGCGACGAGCCCTGGCCATAGTCCGCGCCGGCGATGATGATCAGCGGCTGCTTGCGGTCCATATAGGTCTCGATCGCTTCCCACATGCGCACCACCTTGCCTTCCGGCTCGATGCGGGCCAGCGAACCCTTCTTGACCTGGCCGTCGACCACGGCCATTTCATTGATCAGCGTGGGGTTGGCGAAGGTGGCGCGTTGCGCGGTCAGGTGGTCGCCGCGGTGGGTCGCGTACGAGTTGAAGTCCTCTTCCGGCAGGCCCATCCTGGCCAGGTACTCGCCCGCCGCGCTGTTCAGCAGGATGGCATTGGACGGCGACAGGTGGTCGGTGGTGATGTTGTCGCCCAGCACCGCCAGCGGACGCAGGCCCTGCAGCGTGCGCTCGCCGGCCAGCGCGCCTTCCCAGTACGGCGGGCGGCGGATATAGGTGCTCTGCGGGCGCCAGTCGTACAGCGGCGCGGCGCTCTCGCCGGTGTCCGCGGTCAGCGCGAACATCGGCTCGTAGACCTTGCGGAACTGCTCGGGCTTCACGCTCTGTTTGACGATCGCGTCGATCTCTTCGTCGCTCGGCCAGATGTCCTTCAGGTACACCGGCTTGCCGTCCTGGTCGGTGCCCAGCACATCCTTTTCGATATCGAAGCGGATGGTGCCGGCGATGGCATAGGCAACCACCAGCGGCGGCGAGGCCAGGAAGGCCTGCTTGGCGTACGGGTGGATGCGGCCGTCGAAGTTGCGGTTGCCCGACAGCACGGCGGTCGCGTACAGGTCGCGGTCGATGATTTCCTGCTGGATCTTCGGATCGAGCGCGCCGGACATGCCATTGCAGGTGGTGCAGGCAAAAGCGACGATGCCGAAGCCGAGCTTTTCCAGGTCGGGCAGCAGGTTGGCTTCTTCCAGGTACAGCTCGACCGCCTTCGAGCCAGGCGCCAGCGACGACTTGACCCACGGCTTGCGGGTCAGGCCGCGCGCATTGGCATTGCGTGCCAGCAGCGCGGCGGCGATCACGTTACGCGGGTTGCTGGTGTTGGTGCAACTGGTGATGGCGGCGATGATGACCGCGCCATCAGGCATCAGGCCCTCGGCTTCCTGCGCGCGGGCCTGGTCCAGGTCCACGGCGATGCCGCGCTCGGCCAGCGCCGAGGTCGGCAGGCGCTTGTGCGGGTTGGACGGGCCGGCCATGTTGCGCACTACGCTCGACAGGTCGAACTTCAGCACGCGCTCGTATTCGGCGTTCTGCAGCGAATCCGCCCACAGGCCCGCGGCCTTGGCGTACGTCTCGACCAGCTTGAGCTGTTCGTCGGTGCGGCCGGTCAGGCGCAGGTATTCGATGGTCTGCTCGTCGATGAAGAACATCGCCGCGGTGGCGCCGTATTCCGGGGCCATGTTGGAGATGGTGGCGCGGTCGCCCAGCGTCAGGCTCGAGGCGCCTTCGCCGCGGAACTCCAGGTAGGCGCCGACCACTTTTTCCTTGCGCAGGAATTCGGTCAGTGCCAGCACGATGTCGGTGGCGGTGATGCCGGGCTGGCGCTTGCCGGTCAGCTCGACGCCGACGATATCCGGCAGGCGCATCCACGAGGCGCGGCCGAGCATCACGTTCTCGGCTTCCAGGCCGCCCACGCCGATGGCGATCACGCCCAGCGCATCGACGTGCGGCGTGTGGCTGTCGGTGCCGACGCAGGTGTCGGGATAGGCCACCCCGTTGTCAGCATGGATCACCGGCGACATCTTCTCCAGGTTGATCTGGTGCATGATGCCGTTGCCCGGCGGGATCACGTCGACGTTCTTGAACGCCTTCTTGGTCCAGTCGATAAAGTGGAAGCGGTCTTCGTTGCGGCGGTCCTCGATCGCGCGGTTCTTGGCGAAGGCATCGGGATCGAAGCCGCCGCATTCCACCGCCAGCGAGTGGTCGACGATCAGCTGCACCGGCACCACCGGGTTGACCTTGGCGGGGTCGCCGCCCTGGTCGGCAATGGCGTCGCGCAGGCCAGCCAGGTCCACCAGCGCAGTCTGGCCCAGGATGTCGTGGCACACCACGCGGGCGGGGAACCACGGGAAGTCGAGGTCGCGCTTGCGCTCGATCAGCTGCTTCAGCGAATCCGTCAGCGTGGCGGGGTCGCAGCGGCGCACCAGGTTTTCTGCCAGCACGCGCGACGTGTACGGCAGCTTGTCGTAGGCACCCGGCTGGATGGCCTCGACCGCGGCGCGCGCGTCGAAGTAATCCAGCTTGGTGCCCGGTAGCGGTTTGCGGTTTGCAGAATTCATGGTGTAGGGAAATCGATATAGGTATGAAAAAGGGGGTAGTGGCCCCGTGTCAGCGACCAACTACCCCCTTTGCCCGCAGGCTCGGATCAAAGCAACCCGCGGGCAATCCGGCAGCCGGTCTTACTTGCGATCCTTGATCGGCACGAACTTCAGGTTCTCCGGCCCGGTGTAGTTGGCGCTGGGGCGGATGATCTTGTTGTCGATGCGCTGCTCGA